>JANPGU010000265.1:0-3692 GCA_031424095.1 Gammaproteobacteria bacterium | reverse complement strand
CCGCGCACCCAGCAGGGTCGGCACGAAATCGAAATCCTCGTTGTGCTTGAACTGCGCGCCAACGGCTAACTGCGGCACCCAGCTGTCCTGCTCGGTAACCGCGTCGCCCAGCAGACGGAGCTTCACGCCGAAGATCCGCTGTTGGATGCTTTCGCCGGGAACCGTCGTACCAAGATCGAACTTCTGCTTTGCCAGCGAGAGCTCGAGGCGGTTCCAGATTCCAACGGCCGCGCCGCAACTGGTCAGCCTGAAATCATCCGGCTTGACCTGGGTGCAGTAACCACTGACACCGACCTGTCGATCCGTGCCCAGTCCGGCAATCAGGGCCCATGGTGTGACACCGCCACCCGCGCTGCCCTCCACCTGCATGACACCACCGGTCGCCAGCAGTCGATCGCCTGCATGGGTAACAGACATCGACGTCATTGCAGCCATCGCAAGCGCCAGGGTCCGCAGCATTCCCATACCTTCCATCCCCGCATTCCAGTGCAAATCAGGCCGAAATCTTGCTGAAAGTCCGCCGCTCCTGCCGTGACCTGTGACCCATTTAACGCGGCGCACCAGAGGCCAACCCTAGAATTGCCGACAGTCGCCAGATTGCAGGAAGCTTCATGTCGCGCCATTTTTTCGCCGCTGTTTCACTATGCGCCGTACTTGCTGGCAGCCCGCTGTCAGCCGCGGAGGTGATCCCGCCCACGGGTTCCCTGTACGCACGGCTGGGCGGCGCGCCGGTGGTGACGAAACTGGTCGACACCACGATTGATCAGGTCGTGGCCAATCACCGTCTGAACCAGTCCTTCAAGGACACGGACCTCAAACGGATCAAGGACAAGCTGGTGGAACAGATCTGCCAGCTTGCTGACGGGGGTTGCCAGTACACCGGCGACCCGATGCGCGATGTGCACGCCGGGCACAGGATTTCTGAATCCGAATTCTTCGGGCTGGTGGAGATCCTGCGCGACAACATGCGCCTGCTTTCCATTGGTCTGCGCGAACGCAATGAACTGCTGGCATTGCTGGCACCGATGAAGCGTGATGTGGTCAACGTGCCTGCCCCTCCGCCCCCGCCGCCGATGGCCGCGCCGGCTGAGGCCCCTTGAACACGCGGGCGGGATACACCCTCGCCTTGCTTGCCACGCTCTGCGCTGTAACGGCCAACAGTGCCGACCTGAAGATAACGGTTGTTGATGACGCGGCTGTCGCCGTCGGCGATGTCATCGTCTACGCGGTGCCCGTCAAGCCGCTGCCCCTGAAACCTCACGCCGCCAGCATCGATCAGAAGGACCGGCAATTCGTGCCCCGTGTATCGGCCATCCAGGTTGGCACTTCGGTCAGCTTTCCAAACAGCGACAACGTGCGGCATTCCGTCTATTCCTTTTCCGAGGCCAACCGCTTCGAGCTCAAGCTCTATGCGGGCAGGGCCGCGAGCCCGGTACTGTTCCCCCGGGCGGGCATTGTCGCGCTGGGGTGCAACATCCACGACAAGATGATCGCGTGGGTGCTGGTAGTCGAAACGCCATTCTTCGCGCGTACCGATGCCAGCGGACAGGTGACGCTGAAGGGCCTGGAGCCTGGCGCGTACACGCTGCGCGCGTGGCGTTCGACGATGCGCAAGGAGCCCGTGGGCGAAGCCCTGGAAATAGGTGGCAGTGACCCCGCTCCGCGGCAGTTGCGAGTGCCCAGTGCCGAAGAGCCACACATGGCAGACATGCAGCACTAAGGAAAACGGAACAACGTATATTCCGGGGGATGATGCAGAAACGCTTCGTTCCCAGCCGAACGCTGACAATCGCACTCCTGTGTCTTGCCGCACTGGTTACCTGGCCAGCCGTTGCCGCAGAGGTGTTCGATATCGGCCGCACAGCGACCGACACGCGGATCGATGCACTGGCGGTCGCGGCGACCGCGAAATCCGCGCTGACCGTGGTGCTGATCGGCGGCCTGCACGGTGACGATGGCAGCTCCGCCGCGGTGCGTGCCGCCGTCAATGCATACGAACAGCGCCATGATCGGCCAGTGAGACTGCTGGCTGTCCCGGTTGCCAATCCCGCTGCTGCCCAGCTGGAATTTCCGCCAACGGGCATCGCCTATCGCGAACACCCCGAGTCCCATACCTTGTGGCGCTGGCTCGGCTCACAGGCGCCGGACCTCGTGCTGATCAATGCTGACGAAGATTTCGGCCTCGCTGCGGCCCTCGACGCACAATCGGCTGCCGACATGGGGCGCATTCCCGCACGCAGAGCGTCGCCAGCGCAGTGGCAATCCAGGCTCGGCCCGCTGCAGAAGTCCGCGGCGCATATAGAGCTGGATCGCCGCCGCGCCCGCTCGCCGCAGCAACTCGCGCAACAACTGGCGCAGCACTACGGCCGCGACTTCGACCAGCCCTGGTACATCGGCGCCATCGCCTTGATCGCAAGGATCAGGCTCGGTGATCTCGATGATGTGCGGCGCCTTGTCGAACCCTGGGTCGATGGGAGCAAGGACAGCCTCACGCGCCCCAACGCGCTGGTGATGGCAGGGCATATCGTGTTCACGGAGCTTGCGCGCCGGACTTCCGACCCGCGCTATGTGGCTGCCGTCCGCAAGGTTGCGGATCTTGGCTTCGACGCCTCAGGACGTTTGCTCGAAGCCATGCCCTACAACGATGGTTACAGTGATTCGGTATTCATGGGCACCGCCATTGTTGCACAAGCCGGCGCATTGACCGGCGAGCGCCGCTACTTCGACATGGCCGACAGACACCTTCGCTACATGCAGAAACTCGATCTGCGACCGGACGGGCTGTACCGCCACCGGCCGGAAGCAGATGCGGCCTGGGGCCGCGGCAATGGCTTTGCCGCCATCGGCCTGGCCCTGACACTGTCGGAATTGCCGCCCGATCACAGCGGCTACGCCCATGCATTGCAAAGCTATCGCGCCCTGATGGCGGCGCTGCTGCCATTGCAGACGCGCGATGGCCTGTGGCGCAATGTCGTCGATCACCCGGGCACATTCGCGGAGTTCTCGGGCACGGCGATGATCGGCTTCGCGTTGCAGCGGGGGCTCGAGCGAGGCTGGATCAAGGGACGCGCATACCGGCGGGCGGTTGACGAGGCATGGCTCGCGGTGAATTCACGCACTTCGGCGGCGGGCGGATTCATCGACGTCTGCGAGTCGACGGCACGCATCAGCACCGAAGAATACCTGCAGCGCGCCGCCATCCTCGGCGCGGATGCACGTGGCGGCGCCATGGCCATGCTGTTCGCCACGGAGCGCATGTCAATGCGCGCTCGCTAGAGAATCGAGCCTTCTGCTCCCAGCATTGCCTGCCGGATCAATGGCAGCGGCAAGGGCCCCAGCCTGATGAAGGCATCGTGAAAACCCTGCGGGGTGTACGCGTCGCCCAGCTTTGCCTGATAGTCGCTGCGCAGTTGCAGGATCATCAGCTTGCCGAGTGTGTAGTAGCCATAAAACGCATCCGAACTGCCCCGCTTGGCTTCCGACACCGCGATCGGATGCGGCTGGTGTCCGGCGGTCTCGAACACCCGGGTTGCCTCTGTCACGCTCATGCCCTGCGTGTGCATCCTGATGCCGACCACGAAGCGCACGTTTCTCAGCAGTGCATCCTGCAACTGCGCCATGCGGAAGGCCGGCTCGTCCGCGTGGAAACCCTCATCGAGCATCATTTGCTCGCAGTAGTGCGCCCAGCCTTC
>JANPGU010000264.1:0-5690 GCA_031424095.1 Gammaproteobacteria bacterium | reverse complement strand
CGGCGTGCTGCTCACGCCGCTTGCAGCTATCGCGGCCTTCATCGACCTCGGTCGCGCGCAGGACGCCGATTGCGCGGCCCTGATCGCGACCAATGGTGGCTAATACGGGCCGCTGATGCCGGCGAGGTACCGGCTGGGTTCCATCAGAGCATGCGCTCCCAGATTACCCAGAAACGCTCGCGCAGCTTCTGTGTAAACGGCCGTTTCTTCCACACTTCCGCCGTGATCTGCGTGGCCTGCGTCAGATCGTCTTCGAACAATGCGCGCATCTCGCTCGCGAATCCCTGGTCGATTACGACGATGTTGATCTCGTCGTTGCGTGCGAAGCTGAGCCAGTCCCAGTTGGCCGATCCTACGGTGCTCCAGATGCCGTCTATCGAGAGCGTCTTGGCGTGCAGCAGCGAACGCCGCTCTTCGAAGATCTCGATGCCGTCCTTCATCAACCGGTTGTAGTGGGCGCGACCCGCCTGCACGATGCCACCGAAGTCGCTCAACCCGGGCAGCAGCAGCCGCACCTTGACGCCGCGCTTCGCCGCGGCGCGCAATGCATCCTCGAGCTGACTGTCCGGTGAGAAATACGCCATCGTGAGGTCGATCGACTTCACGGCAAACGTGACCGCCGACAGGGCTGCGATATAGGTCTCGTTGCGGCGTGAATCGACCGAGCTCGCATCGATGCGCAGCAATGTGCTGCCGGCCTGGGGTGGTGCAGGCAGGTAATCAAGCACTGCCATGTCAGGGCACTTCTGTTTGGCCCAACTGTTCAGGAACAGCTTCTGCATCTCGATGGCAGCGGGGCCCTGCACCTGGATCTGCGTGTCCCGCCAGCCATCCTTCTTTGCATCGACCACGCGGGCGCGGCGTGCCCGGGAACTGCTGCTGTAGGTGGCACTGAAGTTGATGCCACCGGTGAAAGCCTGTTGTCCGTCGACGACGACGATTTTGCGGTGGTCACGCTGCACGAAGTCACCGGTGCGGCTGGCGCCCAGGTCGAGCGGGTTGAAAGCGCAGAGTTTCACGCCTGCGCCGCGCAGCTTGTCGAAGACTTCCGGCGGCGTTTCGCTGGAACCGACCGCGTCGTACATCACATTGATCGCAATGCCCTGGCTCGCGCGCTCGACCAGCAGGTCTGTCAGCGCCTGCTCACCCTGATGGGCTTCATCGAAAATGTACATCTCGATGTTGATGTGCTGCTTCGCAGCGGCGATGGCAGAAAACATCGCGGCATAGGCTCGCGGGCCGTCCACCAGCAGCGCGACCTTGTTGCCGGTGATCAGCGGCGCATCGCTGACCGCCTGCATCGTGGCCAGGTGACGTTCCAGCAGGTTGTCATCGCCGAAGCGGGACAGGCGCTGCGTGATGCGTTCGCGCGCTGGCCGATCCAGCTGGCCCCTGGGACCTATGACCGACAGCGTGGCGAGCTCGGGCTCTTCGCCAGCGACTGGTGGTGCGGGTAACGGCCGGAAGCTGGCGCAGGCCGACAGCATCAGGAAGAACGGAACTACTGCAAATCTGGACATCCCGCAGATTCTACGCCCGCATGCAGGGCACCATGGCGATCATGCCTGGCATGGCGATGAATTCATCCCTGCGCCGATCTGATTTCGCCCCAGCTGACGCGCCGGGTGAGAACCATCACCGCAGCCAGCAGGCCGAAGACCAGCAGCGAGCCCATCAGCAATGCGTAATCCTCGGAACTGAGGATTCCGTACAGCAGGCCATACAGGCTGGCCAGCGCAGCGCCGAATGCGGCGCCATGCACCCGACTGGCAAGCACGCTGGTGACGTAGAAAGTGATCAGTCCGACGCAGGCCGTCGCAGACACGGCATAGGCCGCCGCAAAACCGATGTGCTCGGAGAACGACAGCAGCAGCAGGAAGAATAGCGCCAGCGCCAGCCCCACCAACCCGTACTGCACCGGATGCACGCTGTAGCGCCGCAGCACTTCGAATACGAAGAACCCTGCAAAGGTCAGCCCGATGAACAGGAACGCGTATTTGGTGGCGCGTTCGCTCTTCAGATACTGGTCCACGGGATCGACAAAACTCACGCCGAAGTGCTGTGAGCGGAATGCGTCACAGCTGTGGTTGCCCGCGTCGGCACTGGGCTGGCAACGGGTCAGCGACTCTTGCATGTTGGTGGCAAAGAACGAAGTCTGCCATTCGGCAGAGAACCCCTTGCCGCTGACCTCGCGCGCCTTCGGCAGGAACTCGCCGGCAAAGCTGGGATGCGGCCAGTTGGAGCTGAGCATCACGTGGGTGTCGCGCCCGACGGGCGCAACCTGGAAATCCCCGGTTCCCTGCAGTTTCAGATCGATCTGATAGTCGACACTCTGGAGCACCGGACTGCCCGTGACGCTCAGTGGCGCATGCACGCCGCTGCTCAGCAGCTCGGTACCCGTGCCGGGTTCGAAGTTCACGCTGCTGCCATTGGCCTGCAGTGTCAGCGCATTGCCGATGCCGCGGATATCGCTGATGCCGAGAACGAGGCGTGCCGCACCGAAGCGGTAGCTCTGCACGTCTTCGGCCACGCCATAATCCGGTGCGATGTCGAAGCGACCGGTGAGTTTCGTGTCGGCATTGAAGATGCGGGCGCGATAGATGCCCCGCCGGCGCTCTTCGGTGCCCAACTGGCCGGCGAGATCCATGGTCGCGGGCAGCAGGCGCAGCTCACCGGTGACTTCGCGCGTCACCGTGATGAGCTTGCGGTCGGCGTCGAGCTGCTGTTCCTGCAGCTTGCGGGTGTAGGGAACAATGATCACGGGACCGGTCAGTGTCTGGGCATAGGCCGCACTGCGCGCGATGTCCTGCACGACACCATCGCGCAACGCCTGCCGCTCCAGGATCAGTCCGTGGATGCGTGCCATCGGCAGCAGCAGCATCACGGTGAGCACCAGGATCGCGCCGATCTTCAGGATCGGGAGGAAGCGGGTGAGCACGCGGTTTGCATCGGTCATGGCGGATTCCCTGCGATTCAGATGAATTGCAGTATCCGCAGCGGGGTGCTGGCAGACGGTGGAGTGTGTGTGGAGTTTGTGTGGAGGAGCGCGAGGAGCTCAGCCCAGTGGCAGGATCAACGCCGCGCGTACACCGCCCGCTTCGTTGCCAATGCGAAACAGGCCACCATGCAACTGCGCCACTTCCTGCACAAAGTTGAGTCCCAGACCCGTGCTCTTGCGGCCGGTGGCAGGTCGGGCCAGGGAATAGAAGCGCTCGCTCACACGCGGCAGCGCATAGTCGGGTATGGGCTGGCCTTCATTGAATACGGTGATGGCGAGCATCGCACCGGCAGGCGCCATTTCGTGCCCGACTTCGATCATCAACCCTCGCTCCGCGGGCGTGAAGTCGATCGCATTCTCAAGCAGGTTCAGCAAAGCCTGTCGCAACAGGAAGCGCTCGCCCGTCACGATGGTGTCTGCCGGCACCAGGTTGCTGACGGTGACCGCGGCGACAGTGAGGCGCGCGGCCAGCGACGCGAGCAATTCGTCCACCATGGCATGCAGCGGGATCGATACCCGTTCATCCAGTTCGCGGCGCTGCTCCACCTGCGCCAGATGCAGCAGGCGTTCGCTGAGCGACTTCAGCCGCGTCGTCTCGACGTCGATATTGGTCAGGAATTTCTCGCGCTGCGCGGGCGCCATGTCCTGGCGCAGCAACTCGGAAGCGCCCTGGATGGCCGCCAGCGGACTCTTCAGTTCATGGGTCAGTGTCTGCACATAGCGCTCGACATAGGCCTTGCCCTCCAGTCTTGCGCGCATGGTGTCGAGGGCCGCCGCCAGCTGGTTGAGTTCACCACCGGGCAATGAGGGCACGGCGGGCAGCTCGCCTGCGGTGACGGCATCCGCATAACGTGTCAGCCGCTTGATCGAATGGCTGAGCCACCAGGACAGCAGCCCCCCAATGGCGAGTCCACCGGCAATGAACAGCGCCGCAAGCACTACCAGGCGCCGCTGGGCGCGTTCGATATAGGGCTGGACGCTGCGATTGGGTTTGGCAACGGTGACCACCCCGATGATGCTGCCCGCAGCGCGCACTGGCGCTGCCACATACATCACGGTGCTGCGTTCATCGCCTGGAATCTCTTCCGTCGTGCGCGCGCCGTACCTGCCTTGCAGGGTCCGTTGCACATCATTCCAGCGCGAGAAATCCCTGCCCACATCCCGCCCGGCGGAATCCAGCAGCACGATGCCCTTGCCGTCCGTGACATAGATGCGATGTGTCACGCCATCCTTGCGGATGCCCCAGATGTCCGCATCCGGGTGACGCTTTCCATACGCCGCCAGCACTTGCGCCAGATCGCCCTGCTGCAGGGTGCCGGCGCGCAGATCCTTGGCCACCATTTCGGCGAGCAGGTTGGCGGTGTCCACCAGCGTCTCTTCGGTGGACTGCCTGACAGCGGGCTTTACCTCATCCAGCACCTGGTACAAGGCGAACCAGCCGGCCAGTGCCACGACCACGCTGCCGAACAGGAACAGACGCAGCGTGAGGGAAAGCTGCTTCACGAGCTGCTGGCCGCTCCTACATGCGGCTGGTAGCTGTAGCCAAAGCCCCGGTGTGTATGGATGGGTTCACGATCCGGCGCTACCTCGCGCAGCTTCGCGCGCAGCGCCTTGATATGGGAATCGATGTTGCGCGCATAGCCGGAATCGGCCGCCATGCCCAGCGCCACCAGCAATTGTTCACGACTCTGGACGCGTACAGGTGTTGCCACCAGCAAATGCAGCAGCCGGAATTCCAGCGCAGTGAGCTTCAGCAGGCTGTCGCAGAAATGAATCTGCATGCGCTCTGCGTCGATGTGGAACTCGGCATTGACGGCCCGCACCGCGCGGTCCTGGGCCGCTACGCGACTGCGCTTGAGGATGGCGCGCACACGCGCCACCACTTCACGGGGGCTGAACGGCTTAACCACATAGTCGTCTGCACCGATTTCCAGGCCCACCACGCGGTCGATCTCTTCGGCGCGCGCGGTCAGGAAGATCACCGGCACATCCGAGAACTGGCGCAGCACCTTGCACAGCTGGAAACCCGTCATGTCGGGCAGCCCGACATCGAGAATCACGAGGTCGATGCCATTGCGGCGCAGCAAATCCATCGCCTCGCCAGCAAGGGTGACATGGCGGGTAGCGAAGCCCTCGCTGTTCAGCGCGAACAACAGCGCGTCGGCAATGGCAACTTCGTCTTCTACGATCAGGATCTGCGGCATGTTCTCTTGTGGCCGCGGGATATGGCGCTGGCCCTCAGTTTGAGTATGCTACGGGCATGCTCAAATTCCTGCTCTGGCTCGTGCTGCTGGTCTTCTGCTGGCCCCTGGCTGTGGCGGCACTGATCCTTTATCCATTCGTATGGTTGCTGCTGCTGCCATTCCGGCTGGTGGGCATCGTGTTCGAAGGCCTGTTTGCACTGGTGCGGTCGCTGTTCATGCTGCCGTCGCGCATGCTCGGAAACTAGCCGCGCACGGGCAGCAGCTGCATGTGGTCCCACACCACACACATGGCCCGGCAATCATCCTCGTTGTAATCGAGCAGTCGCTGCCGCAGGCGCGTGTCGCCGGTCTTCGCCCATTGATCAAACCATTGGATGGATGAAGCGCCTGAGGGATCCGCATCGCGCCAATGAAAGCCGCAATGCTTTGCCAGGCTCTTGATGGAGAAGTCGTGCGTAGGCCATTCGCTTGCCGGCTTCACCACGTCG
>JANPGU010000263.1:0-10894 GCA_031424095.1 Gammaproteobacteria bacterium | reverse complement strand
CGCGAGCCCTGCACCGCGGCGTGCGCCGGCGCCATGCGTGCCGCGCGCGCAGCCAGGCTGCCGGCCAGCTGCGGCACCGACTCCGGCCCCTGCCGCAGCGCCCGCCAGTACACCGCGACGTAGCTGCGGTCGACCACGCAGCCGGTGGCGATGATCTGCGGCTCCAGCACCCGGTGCAGTTCCTGCAGGTTGTACCAGGGCACGCTCGGATAGACGTGATGGCCGATGTGCCAGTTGATGTTGTTCCAGAAGAACGAGTGCACGGGATTCGAGATCACCGTGCGCGTGCCGGCCAGCTGCCCGGCATTCCACGGTGTGCCGTAGTGCTCGGCAATGAAGCGCATCGAATTCAGCAGCGACAGCACCAGCACCGGCCACAGCCATAGTCCCAGTGCCTTGCCCAGCACGCCGTGCTCGGCGGCCAGCGCCAGCACCACCCAGTACACCGTGACCTTCATCGCGATCTCGAACAGCTGGATGGCCCACTGGCGCGGCCCGAACTGCGTGCACGGATAGATGAAGTTGAAGTGGATGAAGCTCAATACACCACCGATCAGCGCATAGGCGTAGAACAGCACGAAGTCGGCCACGCCACGCTTGCCCATCGTGAATGCATCCGGATCCCGCGGTGAGCGGTTGTGGCGGTGATGTTCGACATGGTCTTCGCGAAACGCGATGAAGGTCGCGAAGATCGGCAGCATGCACAGGATGCCGAACACCCAGTTCAGCAGCGGCCGCTTGAACAGCGTGTTGTGCGTGGCATCGTGCATGAACGTCACCATGCTCATCCACAGATAGCCCAGCGCCACATAAGTCGTCCACAGCACCAGCTGCGAGCCGCTGTTCCAGGCCACGAGACTCAAGACCAGCATCAAACCGGCGAACAGCGGAATCTTCAGCAGGTTGGGCAGCACGCGGAAGCGGCGCAGGCGGTCGAGGTCGCTCTTGGCGATCTGCGGCAGGGGATGCCGGGACATGATTACAGCAACACGCGATTGTTCAAGGTGTTTGCTTGCTTGCAGTCTTGAGATTCATTGCCCACTCCCGATTTCGGCGCTCGGGACCAGCGCCCAACGGGTGGTGAGACGTCACCAGTGAACCCGATCTATCGCTCAAGGTGCGGGATCCAGGAACAAAAGACTGAGACTGCTGTTCTTGACCCGTGGACGCTTTCCCGCCGGCGTTGGTTCCTCGAATTCTCCAATGGGCACATCCAGGCGACCTGAAGCTGGATCTATGGTCATCGTCCGTGCCGTCGGGCCGGTCGGGATATCTCCCAATTGCGCATAGTGATCGGGATCCTTCTCCAGCAAGGCCGTGATGGTTCCAGCGCTGCCGTTGGAACTGAAAATGCGCTTGCGGACCGGATCGAACGCCACGGCGTCGGACCCCCTGCCGATTGGCAGCTGCGCCACCTGGCGTCCGTCAATGGCATTCTTGACTACCAGCACGTCGTTCGTGCAGCTGCAAGGTTGAAGCGAATCGGGATTCCGTGACCCACTGCACCACCGCCGGGAGGACGACCAGACAGAGGATCGTCGAGCTGAAAAGCCCACCCAGGACGGCGATGGCCAGCGGCGCTTCGATCTCGTTGCCCGCCTTGCCCACGGCCAGCGCCAGGGGTATCAAGCCCAAAGCGGTGACCAGCGCCGTCATGATCACTGGCAGCAGCCGTTCCGAAGCCCCGCGGGCGACCAGCTCGCGACTCCACCCTGCGCTGCCTGCCTGTTCCAGCAACTGCTCGTAGTGGGCCAACAGCAGGATCGCGTTGCGCGCACTGATCCCGAATACGGTAACCAGCCCCACCAGTGCTCCGAGGGACAAGGTCTGACCGGTGAGGGCCAGCGCCACCACACCACCGATCAGGCTGAATGGCAGATTGAGCATGACCAGCGCGGCCATTGCATAGCGATTGAAGGCGGCGCCCAGCACGATCAGAATGAGGACCAGCGCCAGCGCCGAATAGGTCATCAGATCGCGTTGCGTGGTCGCCTGGGCCTGTGCTTCACCAGACATTTCCAGCCAGATGGCGGGATACCTGGTGGCTTCTTGCCGCAGTATCGCCTGCACATCCGCAGCCACGGGCTGAATCGCCCGGGTTCCGGCATTGAACGTCACGACGCTGACCCGCTGCCCGGCTTCGTGCCGGATCGATGCGCGACCGGTCGTCAGCTGGATCTCAGCCAGATCACCCAGGCGTACGAACTGACCGCCTGGCGTACGCAAGGTCAGGTTCTTCACCGATCCTGCGTCCGCCAGTGCACTGCCGGGCAGACGCGCTACCACGTCGATAGCGCGGTCGCCGTGATACACCTGATTGACCACGGTACCGGCAAATGCCGTCTGCAATACGTCCAGGACTTCCCCTGCCTTCAGGCCATACAGCTCCAGGCGCTGCGGCAGCAGATTCACTCCCAGCTGCGACGCGACACCGGTGTGCCCCTGCTGCACATCCGCAATGCCCGGTACCGCGCTGATTCGCTGCACCACATCGGCGGCGACCCGCTCCAGCGAATCCAGATCCGGGCCACGCAGCTGAATCACGCCCTGCGCCGTTTCGCCGGACAGCGATTCGCTGATGCGGTCGCCCAGGAACGTCAGCACCTCGTACTGGATCGCCGGATAGCGCGCGAAGACTGCGCGTACGTCGTCCTGTGCCTGGTCCTGATCCAGCGCCGGATCAGGTTTCAGTTCGATGTGGAACTCACTGCGCTCCGGACCCCAGGTGTCCTCGCCCTGTTCCGCACGGCCGATCTGCTGCTCCACCGTGGCAACGAACGGCAGTTGCAGCAGGTCGGCGCTGAGCCGCTCGCCGAGCAGGCCCATTTCGCGCAGCGATGTTCCGGATACCCGCGAACTTACCTGTGCAACGAGGTGCCCTTCGCGAAAGCTCGGCATGAATTCACCGGCCAGGTGCGGCACCAGTGCCAGCACTGCGACGATTGCCACCAGCAGGGTACCCACGGTCGTGCGCGGATGTGCGGCACAGGCGGACAGTGCGCGCTGGTGCCCGTGGCGCAGCCCGGCAAGCCAGCGCGACTCGGGCCGCAGGTCCTCGGTGCGCAGCAGCAACGCCGCCAGCGCCGGTGTAACGGTCAGTGCTACCACCAGCGAAGCGACGACTGACAGCGAGAATGCCAATGCCAATGGCATCATGAACCGGCCCTGCACGCCAGACAGCAGGAACACCGGCACGAACACGATCAGGATCACGCCGGTCGCAAAGATCACGGCGCTGGAAATCTCGACCGAGGCGTCGCGAATCACTGTCAGGCGCGACAGCGGCGCGGGCAGCACCGCGTTCTCGCGCAGCCTGCGCATGATGTTTTCCAGATAAATGATGGCATCGTCCACCAGCACACCCAGCGCCACGGCGAAGCCGCCCAGCGTGAGCGTATTGAGCGCAAGGCCAAAGTGCTCCAGCACGATGACCGCCGCCAGCAGCGACAGCGGGATGGCGAGAAAGGAGATCAGCGCCGAGCGCCAGTCGCGCAGGAAGACCAGCAGCACGAAGATGATGAGCACGGCACCGATGGCCAGCGCATTGCGCAGGTTGCCGAGCGCCGTCTCGATGAACGAGGCGGGACGATGCAGTGTCGGGTAAACATAGATGCCGCGTTCGCGCAGGCCCGGCAATGCCTGCTGCAGGACCGACTCGACGGCGTGCGTCGCGTCCAGTGTATTGGCACCATATTGCCCGGAGAGCGACAGCAGCACGCCCCTCTTGCCCTGGATCACTGCA
This sequence comes from Gammaproteobacteria bacterium, assembly GCA_031424095.1. Classification (GTDB taxonomy): domain Bacteria; phylum Pseudomonadota; class Gammaproteobacteria; order Steroidobacterales; family Steroidobacteraceae; genus ZC4RG30. Next base: position 7,152 of record JANPGU010000263.1, on the reverse strand, counting down.
TCGCCGAAGGGAATAGCCGCGCCCTGCGTGACATGCGCGACGTCGCCGATGCGTACCACCCTGTCGCCACGGGTGGTAATGACCGCGCTTTCCAGGGCCTGCAACTCGTCGCCGGCAATCGCCGTGGCGATGGAAATCCGCTGTGATGGCAGGTCGATCTGGCCCGCGCCACGCACGCCGAGCGCCGTGCGCGCAGCGCCGAGCACATCCGGCGCGGCGATGTCGGCGGCCGTCAGTTTCACGGGATCCAGTTCGATCAGGATCTGCTGCTGCTCGCCACCGTATACGGTGATGCGCGCTACGCCCGGCACGGCCAGCAATCGCGGCCGCAATTCCCAGTCCGCCACATCGCGTAGCTCGCGTGGCGACAATTTGCCGGACAGCAGCCCGACCTTGAGCAGGTCCATGGTGGAAGAAGTGAGCGGCGACATGCGTGGCGCCGCAACGCCCGCGGGCAGGCGGCCGGACAACTCCGCCAGACGCTCCGCGACACCCTGCCGCGTGAGATATACGTCCGCGGAATCCTCGAACACGACACTGACCACCGACAGTCCCGACAGCGATTCGGAAGTGACCTTCACGGTTGCCGGAATGCCGCTCAGCGCATTTTCCAGCGGCTTGGTGACCAGCGCCTCGATCTGCTCCGGTGCAAGGCCGGGTGCTTCAGTCTGCACCGTCACCTGCGGCGGCACGAACTCGGGCAGCACATCCAGCCGTCCACGCAACGCGACCTGGCTGCCGAACAGCAGCAGCACAACGGACAATGCCAGGACGATGCCGCGGTACCCGACTGACAGGCCGACCAGCTTGCGCATCATCACTCGTCGCCCGCCACAGTCCCCGCGCCGCGTTCCAGCGACAGCAGCAGTGGTGCACCGCGAACCACGACCCTGTCGCCCGCCTTGATGCCTGCCGCGACCGGATAGCCCGCGGCGACGCGTTCAATCGCTGCCAGTGGCACGCGATCGAAACGGTCACCGCCGCGCTGCACGTAGCACCAGAACTGGCCACCGTCTGCAAAGGCTGCCTCAGCGGGTACCAGCGGGCGTCTGGCAACGGACTTCACGGAGGCGATCACCGCAAGGCGCTCGCCAGGTCGCAGCGTCGATTCGGCAGCGGGATTTCCCCTGGTACGCAGCAACACACCCGTGCCAACGGCCGACACAGCGGCAGCACGCGAGGGACCGACATATGCCACCAGCGCGGCCACGCCACTCGACTCAGTGCCAAGCAACGCATAGTCCAGCTGTGCCGCGGCCGGCAATTGCCCGACAAATTCGGCGCGCAGCAGCGACGCCCGGCCGTCGGCAAGCTCTGCGATCCATGTCGGCCTAGCACCCCGTGCGTCACTGAGCGGCAGACCCCAGTCACCCCGTGTGCGCGCTTCGGCAGATATCAGGCGCGCACGCGCCGCCGACCATTGGGATTGCGCAGCCTCGACTGCCTGCCGCGACGCGTTGCCGTCATCGGCAAACAAACGCTGCAGGCGCTCGTAGTTCTCGCGCGCAGAGGCCGCATCGGAGCGCGCCGCATCGACGTCGGCCAGCGCCGCTGCCAGCGCCGCACTGTCGAGCACGATGGCCGTGCCGTGCATGGCGGCGACGCTATTCGATTCGGCGACCGCAACCGTTTCGATACCCATCCGGGTCAGCTGCTCCTGATCAACCGCCACGCCGGGATAATCGCTGTCACCGGCTGCGTTGGTGTCGGACTTGCCGGCGACGAGATCGGCCGCAGCGGCCTGGGGTGCATCGTGACAACCGGTCAGCACCATCACCGTGAGCAGTGCGGGCAAGCACGAAAGCAAGCGCATGGTTCCTGGGTTCATTTCAGCGGTTCCTTGGAATCTTTGCCAGGCTCGGTCAGCAGCGCCTGCGCCGAGCGAACATCAAAAAATGGAGCGACGACGGGAGCCTGCGCAGCCGTTTCGAACGCCGCTACGGCATCCATGAGGGCGCGCCTTGCATTGAGCACTTCAGATTGCGAAACAACTGCGGCGATGCGGGTCACTGTTACCGTCGCCTGGTCGAGTTCGCCATCCGTCTGACGCGCGATGTCGCGCTGTAACAGCTGTCCGGTCTGCTGCGCGATTTCCCGCGCAGTCGCCGCCTGCGATTCCGCCGCGCGCAGCTGGGCACGCGCGCGGTCAACTGCCGAGTGCACATCGTTTTGCAGGATGCTGATCTCCGCCACCAGACGCCGACGCTCGGCAGCCGCTGTGGCGATCGCGGCATTGTTGCGCGCAAAGACGGGCAGTTCGCCAGACAGCGAGAATGTGATCTTGTCGACGCCCTGGTCAAAGGTGTAGCCCGGACCCAGATTCAGATCGGGTGTTCTTCTTGCGATCTCGGTCCGCCACGCGGCATCCGCAGCCTGGAACTCGGCCAGGCGGCTGCGCAGATCCAGCCGCGTTGCCACTGCGGCGGCGGCCACTTCACCGATACGTTCGCTGTCCGCAGTCAGCACCTTTTCAAGGCAGGTATCTCCCGGGCTGAATGGATCGATGGCCGCTGCCGGCAATCCGGCGATCGTGGCGATGTCCTGTTGCGCGCCACGCAGATCTGCCTGTGCCTGCTGCGCGCGCAATCTTGCGCCATCGCGATTGAGACGCGAACGTGCTGCGTCGTAGCGCGTGGCGACACCGGCGACAACCTGCTTGTCGAGCCTGTCGACCAGCTCTGCACGCAGTGCCAGCTCCTGCTGGGCAAGCAGCGCTTTGGCATGCGCGAACTCCGCATTGCAGATCGCCGCGCGGGCAGCGCTGCGCAGTTGCCACACACTGCTGGCGGCACTGAGCAGGCCGGCATCCTGCGTGGCCAGGGCCTGCTCGATCGCGAGCGTGCGCTTGCCGGCAGTCTGCACTGGCCAAACCAGTGAAACGGCTGCTATCCAGGGGGACGCTCCCGCCAGCGCGCCGAGCACGCGCTCCGGCGTGAGCGACAGGGTCGGATTCAGGCGCTGGCGGGCAGTCAGGACGCCAGCGTTTCCCGCGTCCAACTGGGCACGGGCAAGCTCGACCCGGGGATTGAATGCCAGCGCTGCCGCCAGTACCGAGGTAGCAGTCAGTGTCTGTCCCGGTGGAGCGTCGACTTCGCCAAGAGCGTTCCAGGTGGAAATCACGGCGGGATCGCCCCAGGAATGGGCCATCGGCAGAATTGCGGTCGGCGGCATTGGCTGGGGCAATGTCGTATGGGCGCACCCCGCCAGCAAAGCCATGCCCACGGCGCCACATAGCCTGGCGCCGCCAGTTGCCATCCATCTCATAACATCGCCTCGTGGCTAGCCACTCCTGACGGGCTCGCAGCCTCCCATTATGCGCGAGCCGCTGTCAGTTGCCTGTCAGAATGCCGCGGGGCTATGAACCCTTTCCCATCGCAACATTGAAGCCAGCGCGGAAGATGTTCGCGTGCTCTTCGTTCCTGCCCACAACACCGAAGAAATTGATGCGTGGTGTGCATTGGTATTCCGCGGCAACCGACGCCGTCTTCACCGCCTCTTCCGCACTGAACACCTCGAGGAACAGCGTCAGCTTTGGCAGCACTTCGCGCTCGGCCTCGAGATCCCAGACCACAGTCTTTTCGTATCCCCCGCCTTCAACTGGCTTGGCAAAATTGACGCCAACGTTCGTGTTGAAGGTCCAGCCGGCGTAGTGTTGACCGAAGATCAGGTAGGGGTAGTAGTCGAACTTGCCTGTTCCTTCGACCTTTTTGGAACCGGTCGGTACCTTGAGCTTGAACGCAGCAAGTATTGCGGGAGTCCAGCCATCCTCCTCCACCATCATGTAGGAAGGCGTTATTTCCAGATCGCCCAAGCCGCTGACGCGCTCGCCATCCTCCGGAGAAAGACTGGTGTAGAAGAAAGGCTCGATCAGGATTTCTGCACGGTCGCTGAGCGCGAATTCGAACTGGGTCAGCGTGCCTTGCGCCGACCCATCGCTGCCGTCCTCGAATTCGAATGCCTGGCTAAAGTTGGCCTGGCCCTTCTTGCCGATCTGCGCGGTTTCCGTTTCGACGGCCGTGTCGGCGAGCGCCGCGAATGAGGCGCCGCACAGCAGCGCAAGCAACAGCGGTTGCAGGCATGCGGTCATGGCAGTTCCTCGGACTGGATTCGTCATCAGTGCTCCAATGGTTGATTTGCGACAGCGCGTGGCGGAAATGCCTCGGCTACGGGGATACGAGAGCAATGGTCACCATTGCGCCGCGATGCAGTGGCTGTACGCCCAGCGCGAAATTGTGGCTGCGATCAGGCGCGCGATTCGAGACGAATCGACCAGTGGCAATGCCGAGTGCGGCTCCGGCCGCCGTATCGGACAGCCAGTGCGCATTGCTGTCGAGGCGTGCGTATGCCGTAGCTGTGGCAAGTCCATAAGCGAGCGTCCGCCAGCCCCAGGCATCGGGCGCAAGCGCGTCGGCGAGCACCTGCGCGGCGGCAAATGCAACCGTGGTGTGGCCGGAGGGAAAGCTGTCCCCGCCATGTCGGAAGCGACCATGATCCGTGGTCACGTTCGGCCGCTCACGCCCCGCCAGCAGCTTGAAGGCCTGCGAACTCAAGGTGCCCAGCACCACTGCCTCACCCATGTCCCATCCCGTGCCCGTCAGCGCGCTGTCATGGCTGACAGCGCCGACAGCGAACGTGCCGGCCAGCAGCACAACCAGCGGCAGCGCATCGCGGGTGGGACTGATATTGGTGGTCGGTGTGGCAGTGCTGGCGGGCGCGAAGTGATCCCGAACCGGCTTGTCGAGTGCGTAGGCGGCCGAAATGCCGATTGCCGCAGCGCCTGCCAGGCGCCACTGTGCGGCATCCCAGTGCAAAGGAGCAGTGACGTAGTCGCGCGTGTCGCTCCAGTATTCGGCCGGATCCTTCAGCTGTGCGCTCTGCACCGTGGGCTGGATACAGAGCAGCAACAACAGCGACCACGCTAACTTCATCGTCATGAGGACTTAGACGTCACGGGCCGCCAGATCGGTCGGCCCGGCTCCCGGACGGTTGCCCTGAACTTATTGTTCGGAACGCCAGCGCAGTGTGAACCCGAGATTGAGCAGGATGGGCATCCAGCTGGAAATCGCTATCTGTGGATCCTGTCCACTCCCTTCCGGAGACAGCAGGGTCGCACAGCAGACGTTGTGCTGGTTCGTGGCATTGGTGAGCTCGACAAACGCCGTCAGCTCGCCGCCCAGAGCCGGTCGCATCCAGCTGCCGCGGACATCCACACTGAGAAAGTCGCTCCATCGTTCAGCGTTGCGCAAACCAATGGACACCCCGCCCGGCGCGGCGCCAGCTACGACAACAGGCGTGTGCGGCCATCCTGTGTGCCAGCCAGCCATCAAGGAGACCTGCGTACGGGCACCGTTCCATGCCAGGCCGGCGTTGAGCGCGAGCGGTTGATCCCAACTGCGCCTCTGGTCGGTGCCACCTAGGTCATCGGCCACGCGCGCCACCGTGGCGCCCGCCCAGCCCTGCAGACGCTCCGTCAGGCGCGAGCGCACGCTGAATTCGATGCCGCTGGCTTCGGAACTATCCGGCGCGACGCGCGCCCGGTCCGGCGACAGGTCCGGCAACACTGCCAATGGATTGAGCTGACTTTCGAAGTACGGGCTGACCCTGGTCCAGCGCTTGCGATACAGCTCCAGTGACCAACGCGTCCCCTCGCCCGCATCGTAGGCAAGGCCCGCGACCGTGTGCACGGCGTTCTGCACCGGATCGGGCCGCTGCTGCACCTCGTCCGCCCGCCAGTCCTGCACTGCCTGTGCCTGCGTGAAGCGGCCAATGGAGCCGTAGAATCCCCAGCGCTTGTTCAGGTCATAGCGCAGGTTGGCGCGCGGGCCCCACTGCCGACTTGCCGGTCCCGCACCATAGTCCTGACCATCCAGGCGCAGCCCCAGCTCGACTGCCAGCGCCGGCCAGATATGCCGCAGCGACCCATAGGCCGAATATGTAGCGGCATTTGGTGCGCCGCTGCCAGCCAGATCATCGGATTGTGGCCGCGAGAACGCCATCGCGATGCCGGGATCGAGCGACAGAGACCGTGCGTAGCCATACTTTGAATCAGTGGTGGCAACTGCAGTACCGAGTGCCGCGGACCAGACGCCCGCTTCGTATTTCCAGTCCGACGCCAGTTCGACCTTGTTGTAACTTCTGTTTTCGGCAACCTGGCCAGTTGCGATGAAGGGGCGCGCGATCGAACCTGCACGGGAACGGTCTGCATCCGTCAGGGAAACTGTGCTGCGCGACTCCCAGTGATCGCCAACACGCAGGCGATACGCCAGCCAGTAATACTGGTCACGATACTGCGCCTGCGCCGACTCGTCGCCGTCCTCGTCGCCGGCATCGACGCGGTCATTCAGCAACAACCAGCCGGCGTGCAGTTCCGAGCGATCGTTCACGATCCAGCGCAACAGACCGGTGGCGTCGAGCACACGCGGCGTGCCTTGCGGGGCATCGAAAGGAGCCAGCACCAGATCAGTGGTGTTGCGCCGCAGCGTGCCCAGCCACTCGATGGGCAGAGTATCGCTGCGGCCAGATATCGCAGCACCCGTCGACAGCCTGCTTGCGGTCAATTCAACGTCGTAGCCGCGGGAACGCGATGGCGGCGAGATGTCGATGACGCCGCCGGAACGGGTGCCATACCTGACGGGATAACCGCTGCTGTAGACATCCATGCTGCCCACCGCGAAGGAATCGATCGCACCGTAAGTGCTCTGCAGATTCTTCAGGTGAAAGGGATCGAGCAGCGTTACACCGTCGTAGCGGATCAGCACGTCAGTCGACAACGAGCCACGGATGTAGGGACGGGCAGAGACAGTGGCCGCAACACCAGGCAGCGAACGCAACGAACGCAGCGGGTCAGCGTGGGCGCCCGGCACGTTCTGGATCTCCGTACTGTCCAGCAGCTTCGCGTCAGGGCCCCGACCCAGCAGTGCATAGCGACTGCCGAATATGTTGATCTGCTCCAGCTCGGTGTCAGGCTGCACCGCTGCAGGCTGCACCTGCTCCAACCTGACAACGAGAAACCTGTTCGGCCCCAGCGGTCGCAACTCGAGACCCTTGAGCGCGAGTATTTCTGTTGCGCGCTGCAGCGGATTCGCGGTGTTACCCGGATCAGGTGCGGAAAGATCCGGTGGCACCAGGTCCGAGCTGTAGAGAATCTGGAAA
>JANPGU010000262.1:0-8626 GCA_031424095.1 Gammaproteobacteria bacterium | reverse complement strand
CCGATCTGCGCCCGGCCCGAGAAGCCCATCGCAAGGCCGATCTGCACATTGCGCTTTTCGTAATCGCGGATCCATGGCTGTGCCTTGACCGCATCCTTGGGCAGCACGGGACCGGCTTCCATGCAGGTGTGGATTTCGTCGCCGGTGCGATCGAGGAAACCGGTGTTGATGAAAACGATGCGATGGCGCGCAGCGGCGATGCAGGCGGCAAGATTGGCGCTGGTGCGCCGCTCTTCATCCATGACGCCCATCTTCACCGTGTGACGCGGCAGGCCGAGCACGTCTTCCACACGGTCGAACAGGTCATTGGCCATGGCGACTTCATCGGGGCCATGCATCTTGGGCTTTACGACATACACGGAGCCGGTGCGGCTGTTGCGCTTCTGGCGCTTCACATCGTGTACGGCGATGGCGAGGGTCACGCAGGCATCCAGCAGGGTTTCGAACAGGGGTTCGCCGTTGAAAAGCACCCCATCCGCGATCATGTGGTGGCCGACATTGCGCACCAGCATCAGGCTGCGACCTGGCAGCGTAAGCTCGCGCCCCTGCGGGTCGGTGTAGCGCCGGTCGTCGTTGAGGCGGCGCACGACCGTGCCGCTGCCCTTGGCGAAACTGGCTTCCAGCCTGCCCGTCATCAGACCCAGCCAGTTGCGATACACGCCGACCTTTTCATGCGCGTCGGCGGCGGCCACCGAGTCCTCGCAATCCTGGATCGTGGTCAGTGCCGCCTCGATAACCAGATCGGCGATGCCGGCAGGATCCGTGGCGCCGATGCGGTGCGTGCGATCGATCAGGATTTCGACATGCAGGCCATTGTTCCGCAGCAGCACCGCAGTGGGCTGGGCCGGCGTGCCGCGCCAGCCTACATAGCGCGCGGCATCGCGCAGGCCAACCGCACTGCCATTGGCAAGAAGCACCCGCAGCTGGCTGTTTTCGATGCTGTAACGCACGGACTCGGCATGACTGCCAGCGGTCAATGGCGCGATTTCGTCGAGCAGGGCACGAGCATAGGCAATGACGCGCGCACCGCGGACAGCGTCATAGCCCTTTGCGCCCGGAGCTACTGGCAGGATGGCATCGGTACCATACAGCGCGTCGTAAAGACTGCCCCAGCGGGCATTGGCTGCGTTCAGCGCATAGCGTGCATTGTTGACCGGCACCACCAGCTGTGGGCCGGCAAGGCTTGCGATCTCCGCATCGACATTGGCGGTATCGATGCGCACGTCGAGCGGTTCTGCAACCAGGTAGCCGATGTCGCGCAGGAAGGCGGTGTGGGCGGCGATGTCGAATGCGAGACCTTTGTGCTCGCGCCACCAGGCGTCGATGCTGGACTGCAGTTCATCGCGCCGCGCGAGCAGCGCATGGTTGCGGGGCATGAACTCGGCCGCAACGGCTTCGAGCCCGGCCCAGAAACGAGCGGGCTCGACCTTCGTGCCTGGCAAAGCTTCCTGCTCGATGAAGGCATGCAGTTCAGCGGCAATGTTCAGGCGACCGATTGAAACCATTTCGCTCACGGCACGAACACCCCAAAAGTCTTAGACTGCGGCATTCTAGCGAATTGAAGCTCTCAGGGGGTCGTAATGGCAGTGCGGGACGTGACCTTCGACCTGCTGCGCAGGCTTGGCATCAACCGTGTATTCGGTAATCCAGGCTCCACGGAACTGCCGTTTTTCCGGGATTTTCCAGCGGATTTCCACTATGTGCTGGGTCTGCAGGAGTCGGTGGTGGTGGGCATGGCCGATGGCTATGCGCAGGCCACGCATAATGCTGCACTGGTCAATCTCCACTCTGCGGTGGGCGTCGGCCATGCCATGGGCAACATATTCACCGCCTATCGTAATCGCACCCCGCTGGTCATAACAGCGGGTCAGCAGTCGCGCTCGCTGCTGCAGATGGAGCCCTTCCTGTTTGCATCGCAGGCCACTGAACTGCCCAGACCCTACGTGAAGTGGAGTGTGGAACCCGCGCGTGCGGAAGACGTGCCCGCCGCCATCGCGCGCGCGTACTACATCGCCATGCAGCCTCCCTGCGGTCCGACCTTCGTATCCATACCGGTGGATGACTGGGATGCGATTGCCGAGCAGGTGACGCCGCGCAGTGTGGCGCGCAGCCTGCGTGCGGACGCGGCGGCCATCGCTGCGCTGGCCGGCGCATTGCAGCGCAGCCAGCGTCCGGTATTCATCGTGGGTGCCGCGGTGGATCGCGATGGCGGATGGGACGATCTCAGGCGGCTGGCAGAAATGCATGGCGCGCTGGTGTGGGTCAGTCCGCTCATCGGGCGCTGCAGTTTTCCCGAGGATCACCCCTTGTTTGCAGGGTTCCTGCCAGCATTCCGCGAGGAGATCTGCAGCCGCCTGGAAGGTCACGATCTGCTGGTGGCGATCGGCGCGCCGGTATTCACGTATCACGCGGAAGGCAAGGGCGCCTATCTGCCGCAGGATCTGCAGGTGTTCCAGGTGACGGAGGATCCGGACTGCGCCGCCAGCGCCATTGCGGGCCACTCGATGGTGAGCAGCCTGGGGCCTGCGCTGCGCGAGCTGGTTGCGGCGGGACGCACCACGGCAGCAGCGGTGCAGCGTGGCCGCGAACCCGTGCTGCGGCTTGCATTGCAGGATCCATTGACTGACGCATTGCTGTTGCAGACGCTGGCCGATCTGCGCGCGCCGGATTCCATCATCGTTGAGGAAGCGCCCAGCTCGCGTCCGCCAATGCAGCGGCATCTGCCCATCCTGCAAAGCGAAACTTTCTACACCTGCAGCAGTGGCGGGCTGGGTCACGGCCTGCCCGCTGCTGTGGGCGTGGCGCTGGGCAAGCCCGGCAGGAAGGTGATTGCCTTGATCGGCGATGGCTCGGCGATGTATTCGATCCAGGCGCTGTGGAGCGCGGTGCAATTGCAGTTGCCCATCACGTTCATCATCGTCAACAACCAGCGCTACGAGGCCCTGCATCACTTCTCGAAGCGCTTTGGACTGGCGCATCCAGTGGGCACGGACCTGCCGGGAATCGACTTTGTGCAACTGGCGCGCGCACAAGGTTGCGATGCCAGTCGCGTAGCAAAGGCCGCGGAGCTGCATGGCGCCTTGCAGTCCGCGCTGGCGGCGACGCGCCCGACGCTGCTCGAGGTGATGGTCGCCTGACGCTGCGCGCGCCACTGCCGCGGTCAGTCAATGAATTTCGGACGCCGGCAACGCGCCAAAAGCTAGAATCCGGTGGAATTGGTCATGGAGTGTTCTTGATGTCCGAGAAGCGTCTGGTCTGGGATCTGCCTCTGCGAATTTTCCACTGGCTGCTGGTGCTGAGCATTGCAGCGTCGTGGTACACCGCCGACAACGGCGGCGAATACCTCGACATCGGCAAAGGCTATACCTACATCGAGATTCATTTCTGGCTGGGCTACTGGGGGCTTGGCCTGATTGCCTTCCGCATCATCTGGGGTTTCATTGGTCCGAAGCATGCGCGATTCGCGAGTTTCGTTCCGGGACCGGGCCGGCTCATTGCGTATGCAAGGGGATTCTTCAAGCGCGATTCCATGCCCGCCGTCGGCCACAATCCGATGGGCGCGCTGGTGGTGCTGCTGATGCTCCTGATGGTGGGCGCACAGGCCGTCACAGGCCTCTTCCTGATCGACAACACCGAGATCTTCGCGGCGCCATTCCATCCTTCCGTGAGTGGCGAGACCGCCAGCAAGCTGATGTCCTTTCATGGCTGGAATTTCGACACGCTGTTCTGGGTGATCTGTCTGCACGTGGTGGCGATCCTGTTCTATCGGGTCTACAAGCGGCAGCGCCTGGTATGGCCGATGGTCACGGGCCAGAAATCCGGCGAGATCGTGCCGCAGCATGAATCGATCCGCGGTTCCCAGATCTGGAAGGCGCTGCTCGTGGCGCTGGTCTGTGCCGGCGGTGTGTATCTGCTGCTGCAGCAAGCGCCGCCACCGGCCGAGTACGGCGAGTACTGACAGCGCCCGCGCGGCGGCGCAGTCCATGCTGCACGCCGCGCTATACTTGCCGGTCCCGGAACCCGCCATTCCCCAAGATTTTCCATATCCAGGAAGCTTCAATCGATGAATGTCGCCCAAGTTGCCGCCGAGATCCTCAAGCGCGAAGGAGTAACGAATCTCCTGACGTATCCGCTGAACCCACTTACGGAGACGGCGGCCGCTATCGGCATCCGGCCCATCGTCGTGCGCGCCGAGCGCGTCGGTGTGCACATGGCTGACGCCGTCAGCCGCATGACTTCCGGTGAAAAGGTCGGTGTGTTCTGCTGCCAGCTCGGGCCCGGCATCGAGAACGCCTTCGGCGCGGTGGCGCAAGCCTGGGGTGAGGGCGTGCCGCTGGTGGTGATTCCGGGCGGCTATCCGCGCGGTGAAGCCTGGGTGAGGCCCAACTTCAATTCGGGGGTGAGCTTCCAGCACTGCACCAAGTCGGTCGAGACGATCAACACGCCGGAGATGATTGTGCCGGCGCTGCGGCGCGCCTTCGCGCTGGCCCGCAACGGCCGCCCGGGTCCCGTGGTCGTCGAAGTGCCCCATGACATGTGGAGTGTCGAGTTCCCTGGCGAAATCGACTACGTGCCATCCAAGCGTGTTCGCTCGGCACCGGATCCGAAAGACATCGATGCGACCGCTGCAAAGCTGATTGCTGCGAAAAACCCGCTGCTTTATGTGGGCCAGGGCGTGCACTACGCCCGCGCATGGGATGAGTTGCGGGCCGTGGCCGAACTGCTCGAAGCGCCACTGTGCACCAGCCTGGAAGGCAAGAGCGCTTTCCCTGAGACGCATCCACTGTCGCTGGGTGCAGGTGGTGTTGCGATGTCGCGCGCGCTGGCCATGCACGTTACCGAAGCCGACACGGTGTTCGGCATCGGCGCCAGCTTCACGCTGACCAGCTTCGGCATCAAGTTCCCGGTGAAGGCCAAGAGCTTCATCCACAACACCACCGATCCGAATGACATCGACAAGGCCCTGCGTTGCGACATCGGCCTGGTGGGCGATGCGAAGCTGACGCTCGCGATGCTGTACGAAGCGCTGAAAGAAAGACTGAAGAAGCCGCGTGGTCTCACCGCCGGCGTGAAGGCGCGCATTGACCAGCAGAATGAGCCCTGGCTGAAGGAATGGATGCCGCGACTCAACAGCAACGAGAATCCGATTTCACCGTATCGCGTCGTCAACGAGCTGATGCAGACGGCCGACGTGCCGAACACCATCATCACGCACGACGCGGGCAGCCCGCGCGATGAACTTTCGCCGTTCTGGAAGTCGGTCACGCCGCTGAGCTACATCGGCTGGGGCAAGACCACGCAGCTGGGCTACGGCCTGGGCCTCGCGCTCGGGGCCAAGCTCGCGAAGCCGGACAAGCTCTGCATCAACGTGTGGGGCGACGCGGCCATCGGCATGACCGGCATGGATTTCGAAACGGCTTCACGCTGTGGCCTGCCGATCATGTCCATCCTCTTCAACAACTATCGCATGGCGATGGAAGACAAGATCATGGCGGTGTCGAAGGAGCGTTTTGCTTCGACCGACATTTCGGGCAACTACGCGGACTTTGCGAAGGCGCTGGGCGGTTACAGCGAGCGTGTCACGGAACCCGGCCGTATCGCCGGTGCACTGGCGGATGGCATCAAGGCCACACAGGAAGGCAAGGCGGTGCTGCTCGAGTTCATCACCACCACCGAAAAGCATTATTCAACCTTCCAGGGTGGGTACACCGGCGGGGCATGACGGCGGTTGTTGATTCCTGCAGGCAATAAAAAAGGCCGGAAGCATGCGCTTCCGGCCTTCTGCATCCGACCCCTGCAGGCCGAAATGACTTCTGCGTTACGGCTTGGCGCGGAAGTTGTCGTGGCAGGCGCCGCAGGCCTTGCCGACTTCAGCCGCAGCCTTCAGCGTGGTGGCCTTGTCGCCGCTCTTGGAAGCTTCCACCAGACCGGCCGCCGCCTTGGTCAGGCCATCAGCCTTGGCCTTGAAGTCGGCCTGGCTGTTCCAGATGCCATCCAGGGCCGCAGTCTTGAAGGTCTTGATCGCACGGGTGTCCGCGGTGAACAGCTCCGGAATGATTTCCGAGAGAGTCTGGATGCGCGCAGCGTTGCGGGCTACCACTGCCGCATCGAATTCGCGCGTGCCGCGCTGCATGCCACCAATCGGACCATTCTGGTTGGCAATGACCTTGAACAGACCCTGGCGGGTTTCAATGGCCGTCTTGGCCTGGGCTTCCGGGCTGGGTGGGCCGGGCGGGCCACCAGCCGGTGGTGCCTGCGAGATTGCCAGCGCGGAAACAGCTGCCAGCGCCGCGGCAACGCCAATGCGAGTCAGACGATTCATGAATACGCCCCCGAGTAGTTAGAGATAAGTAAACCTTTCCAGCCAGCAGGATAGCAGATCGATATCCGGAGGATGGTGCATACCGTCAGCCGGACCGGCCGACCACCGACGCCGTGGCGATCAACTCCTCCAGCAATGCCATCGAAACCTTGCCCGAAACGGCAAAGGGGTTAAGTTCCGCCTTTTCCGCATATTTCATCAGCAGCGACGAATTCACCTTGCCGATGTTCACCTGGCCCATGCTCCAGCCACCGAAGCGGCGCTCGCTGATCTCCTCGAAGGACAGCAGCCGCACATGTTCATGCCGGACATCACGCACGATGTGGTTGAAGGTTTCGCAGACCGCATCCCGGCCGCCTTCCAGCACCTGCAGGAAGATCTCGTCGCTGTAGCAGAGCACACCGGTGATGCCATGCTGGGGATTGTTGCGCTGGCAGTCGTTGAGAATGCCTGCCACCGACTTGGCACTGAGCGCCTTGGCGGCGCGACTTGCGTAGAGCAGACGGACCAGCATGGCTACCTCAGGGTCGAAGCTTGATGAGTGAAAGGAATTCGCGCCGCAGTGTGTGATCCTTCAGGAAAGAACCGCGCATGACGCTGTTGATCATTTTCGCGTTTTCATCCTGCACGCCGCGCCATTGCATGCAGAAATGATCCGCTTCCATCACCACTGCGAGTCCGTCGGGGCTGACCTTGTTCATCAGCAGTTCGGCCACCTGCGTGATCGCTTCTTCCTGGATCTGCGGCCGCGTCATGATCCAGTTGCTCAGGCGCACGTACTTCGAAAGTCCGATCAGGTTTGAGTGCTCGTTGGGCATGAGGCCAATCCACAGCCGCCCCATGATGGGACAGAAATGGTGGCTGCAGGCGCTGCGCACAGTGATCGGCCCGACGATCATCAGCTCGTTCAGACGCTCGGCATTGGGAAATTCGGTAACCGCAGGCGCAGGGAAGTAGCGGCCGCGAAATACCTCCGTCACGTACATCTTGGCCACGCGTCGGGCAGTGTCCTGGGTGTTGTGGTCGCTGCGCGTGTCGATGACCAGAGATTCCAGTACTCCCTGCATCTTCAGGGCGACCTCATCGATCAGTTGCTCGATGTCGCCCGGTTCGATGGCATTGGAAATATTGTCATTGGCATGAAAGCGCTGGGTGCTGCGCTGCAACCTGCGGCGAATTTGTTCGGATACCGGCGTGTTGGCGGGAGTTTCCGGCAATGTCTTGGCGCTTTTCATCGGCCCGGCAGTTTAGGTCAGTTGCAGCGGGTCGACCAGTGCAATGCGCAATGGCCCCGGGGAGGCCTCGGGGGGAGGGGCTGTGGTACCCTGTGCGGATTAACCCCTGATCCATGAGGCTGGCACCATGACCACAAAGCTTGAACGTCCCCTGAAGCGCGAAATCGTTGTTGATGAAAAGCCCTATACGCTGACGATTGACGCCGATGGCCTCAAGCTCGTCGAGAAGGGTCGCCGCAACGGCCACGAAGTGAGCTGGAAGCAGGTTCTTACCGCAGCACCGCCGGCGCTGTAATCATTCCCACAGCCGCCCGCATCATCGGGCGGCTGCTCTCTGTCCAAGAGAGACTTCACGCTGGCCGCGCGACAAAAAGCGCCAGCAGCTCGGCGATCACCGCCGGCTTTTCCTGACCTTCGACCTCCATGACGGCTTCCTGCCGCAGCAACACGCGATCGGCTGCGCGTGGCTCTGTCGCCAGCACCTTGCTGCGGTAGCGGACGCGCGCGCCGGCATGCACGGGGCTCGTGAACCGCAGCCGGTCAAGTCCGTAGTTCAGAACCAGCGCGACGTCGGTGATCGGCGGGAAATCGCGCTGCCGGTGCCCGGCCGCCAGCGACAGCAGCAGGAAGCCATGGGCCAGCGTGCCGGGGAATCCGGTTTCGCGCGCCACGCGTTCCGGATCGACATGAATGAACTGCTGGTCACCGGTGCAGGCGGCGAAAGCGTTGATGCGCTGCTGGTCGACCAGGATCCATTCCGACGGCGCGAACTCCCTGCCAATCAGGCGATGCAGCGTGGCAACGGTCAGGGGCGTGTGGTCATTGTCCGTCATGCAAAGAGGGTAGCAAAGCGCTTGCCGTACCGCGGCGAATCCGCCAGATTCGGGATCATGACTGGACAACGCCTGCTATTCGCTGCGGCGTGCGGCTGGCTGCTGATGCTGCAGCCGGCGCACGCGACCGTATTCGACCTTTCCGCACCGGATGCCGTGCTGCTGGGGCGCGAAGAGCGCGTGCTCACCAGTTACTCCGACACGCTGTACGAGATCGCGCGGCGCTACAGCCTCGG
>JANPGU010000261.1:0-3439 GCA_031424095.1 Gammaproteobacteria bacterium | reverse complement strand
TCCGACAGACTGCCGCAGCCAGCCAGCAGCACGGCCGACAAGGCAAAGCAGATTCTAGGCAGCATGGGCCTGCTTGCCTGCAACAGCGGATGGCGTCGTGCCGGCAACGGGTGCGGCGGTGGAATATTTGAGCGGCATGCGTATGCGAAAGTGGGCCCCCGGCCATTCTCCTTCGACGATCTCGATCTGTCCGCCGTGCGCGTTCACAAATTCCATTACCACCGACAGGCCGATGCCGGTGCCTTTGATATGTCCGGCAGGCGCCTTGCCAGTATAGAAGGCCTCGAACACCTGTTTGCGCTCTTCCGGCGGGATACCCGGACCGCTATCGGCTACCTCAAGCACCAGGGTTGCCTGGTCGGCGCGTGCCCGGATATGGATGGTGCCGCTGCGCGGCGTGTACTTGATCGCGTTGGAAAGCAGGTTCTCCAGAATAAGTCGCACCTTGCCGCGATCTGCGGCAATGCCGATGTCGTCCACATTCACATCCAGCCGCACCCGCTGCGAGAGCAGTGCCAGTTGCTGGTTCTCGATGATCTGCTTCACCAGTGGCCGCAGCCTGAATTCGGAGATCTCGAGCCCGACGCTGCTGGTCTGCCAGGCGCTGAAGCTCAGCAGGTTCTCGATCATGCGCTGCAGCCGCAGGCCGTTCTCGCGCAGGATGCCGGTGACCTCACGCTGGCCACTCTGCAGTTCGCCCACCGCACCATCCATCAGCAGTTCAGTGCCTTCGCGGATATTGGCCAGCGGGGTCTTCAGCTCATGCGACATGTGACGCAGGAAGCGGCTGCGCTCCTGCGCCAGTTCCATCAGCCGCAGCCGCAGCCATTCCAGCTGGCGGCCAAGTTTCTCCAGATCGGCCGGGCCGCGCACTTCGATGGGCCGGTGCAATGCGCCGCTGCCCAGTTCGCTGATGGCACGGTCGATCTGCCGCAGCGGGCGGCCGATCCGCAGCGAGAACAGCAGAATGGCGCTGGCCGTCAGCGGCAGCAGCAGCGTGAAACACCAGAACATCAATTGCTGCGCGCGCTGCGTGCGGGCCCGCAGTGAGGCGGTATCGGTGTCGATCTGCGCATTGGTTCGCGCTGAAACCACATCGGCGACCTGTCCCATGCGGGCGAAGTCCGCCAGCAGGCGTTCGAAGTCCGGCGGCGTGCCGGATGCCGCCAGCATCTGGGCGCTGACATTGCCGCGCAGGTCCGAGAACTGCCGCAGCGCCTGCTTCGCTTCGATGAGCCGCGGCTGGTCGCTGAGTCGCTTCTCGATATCGCGCAGGCGCGCATCCTGCTTCGCATAGGCTTCGAGCAGCTTCGGTTCATCCAGCACCTGGTACAGCCGCAGCTGGCGTTCAAGCAGGGCGGTCTGCGCAAACAGCTCCTGCGTCAGCCGGGTGGCCACCACGCCATCGGCGATGATCCGCTCACTGGTCTCGCTGAATTGCCGCATCTGCAGGCCGGCGGTCACCAGCGCCGCCACCAGCGGCAGCGCAATGATCGCAAGGCCGAGCAGCACGAGCGCGCTCAGCGAACGGGGACGCAGCAGATTCATCGGTTGGATTCTAAAGAAACTGCAGCGCCGGTGTCTGTACGGTTAGCGTCGCCAGCAGGCGACCGGCGGGGCCTTTCCTACTGCCAGGGCTCACGGAGCAGCTTCCGCTCCCAGTTCAGCGAGCTTGCGACGATGCCGTCCAGGTCGTCGAATGCAGGCCTCCATCCGAGCACGGTGCGGATCCGGTCGGAGCTGGCAATCAGCGTCGGCGGATCGCCGGCGCGCCGCGGCATTTCGACGATCCTGAGCGGCTTGCCGCTGACACGTTCCACACTGTCCAGCACCTCGCGCACGCTGAAGCCATGTCCATAGCCGCAGTTCAGGGTCTGCGATGCGCCGCCTTGCCCGAGATAATCCACGGCCAGCAGATGCGCATTGGCCAGATCCTGCACGTGGATGTAGTCACGCACGCCGGTGCCATCCGCGGTGGGGTAGTCGGTGCCGAAGACGCTGACCTGCTGTCGCTTGCCGACGCTGGCTTCGCAGGCCACCTTCACCAGCAAGGTCGCCTTGCGGGTCGACTGGCCGATGCGCCCGGTGGGGTCGGAGCCGGCGACATTGAAATAGCGCAGCGTCACGTATCGCAGACCGCAGGCCACGCCCAGGTCGCGCAGCATCCATTCGGACATCAGTTTGGAAGTGCCGTACGGATTTATCGGCGCCAGCACGGAATCCTCTGCACAGAGTCCGCAAGCCGGTATGCCGTACACGGCGGCCGTGGACGAAAACACGAAGTGCTTCACGCCGTGTTCCTGGCAGCTGGCCAGCAGGTTGCGGGTCTGAGCCGTGTTGTTGCCGTAGTACTTGAGCGGATCGGCCACCGACTCGGGCACGATGGTGTGCGCCGCGAAATGGATGACTGTCTGCACGTCGTGTTCGCGCAGCAGGGCTCCGACCAGCTGCTGGTTGCCGACATCGCCTTCCACCAGTTTCGCGCCGGGCACGGCCTGTCTGAAGCCGGTGCCGAGATTGTCGAGCACGACCACCGACTCGCCGCGACCGGTCAGCTGCTGTACCGTGTGGCTGCCGATATAACCGGCGCCGCCGGTAACCAGAATTGCTCCGCTCATCCCTGTCCACTCCCGCGCACAACCTGCATCCAGCGCCAATCATAGCCTGTGCGCATTCCCCGATAAGGTGGGTGGACCACTAAGGCCATGACGCAGGATGCCGTGCAGAACACGCCCTATGCG
Source organism: Gammaproteobacteria bacterium (assembly GCA_031424095.1). Lineage (GTDB taxonomy): Bacteria > Pseudomonadota > Gammaproteobacteria > Steroidobacterales > Steroidobacteraceae > ZC4RG30. Next base: position 698 of record JANPGU010000261.1, on the reverse strand, counting down.
GGGCTGACGCCCGAAGTCGTACTGGCTGCGGTGGAGAGTCTGGGCCTGCTGGCAGACGGGCGCCTGATGGCGCTCAACAGCTATGAAAACCGTGTGTATCGCGTCGGGCTGGAAGCCGACGTGCCAGTGCCCGGCCTGTCCGCGGGTGCGCTGGTGGTGGCGAAGTTCTATCGCCACGGGCGCTGGACCGATGCCGCCATCCGGGAAGAACACGGCTTCGCGCTGGAGCTGGCCGATGCCGAGCTGCCGGTCGCAGCACCGTTGCAGTTTGCAGGCGAGACGCTGCACTGGCATGCCGGTTTCCGCTTCACCCTGTTCGAATGTCGCTCGGGCAGCGGCCCGGAACTGGACCAGCCTGGTCATCGCGGATTGCTCGGGCGCACGCTGGCGCGCATGCATGCGGTCGGTGGTCGTCGCAGCTTCCAGCGCCGCGGGGGCATTATGGACTGGCGTGATGGCGCCCGGGCCCGTGCAGCCATTCTGGATGGCCAGCTGGTGCCGGCCCCTCTTGATGCAAGTTACGCCGACGTATCGGCGCAGCTGGTCGCGGCAATTAGGCGGCCCGGATGGTTAACAAAGGCTAACTTCCTCGAATTTTCAGACCCGGGTTAACGGGGCAGCAACCATAATAGTTTGAGATCATTCTGCTGCCACAGCGCCGTGCGTTTGGAGTCGGAATGTTCTTTCGTAAAAAGTCA
>JANPGU010000260.1:0-6618 GCA_031424095.1 Gammaproteobacteria bacterium | reverse complement strand
GAGGCCGATTATCCTTGCAGGCCTGATGCGCGCCGTTTTCCCCGCCTTGATCGCCGCTTGCCTGGCCCTTGCCCACCCTGTGGCGGTGAGGGCGCAGGATGCCGCCACCCCGGCGGATGCGCGTCCACGCATTGGTCTGGTCCTGTCTGGCGGCGGCGCGCGCGGCGCGGCTCATGTCGGCGTGCTGAAGGCGCTGGAAGACATGCGCGTGCCCATCGATGCCATTGCCGGCACCAGCATGGGCGCGGTGGTGGGCGGGCTTTACGCCAGCGGCATGTCGGCGGCGCAGATTGAGCGCGAACTGGCGGGGGTCGACTGGCAGGATGCCTTCCGTGATCGGCCAGCGCGCAATGGCCTGAGTTTCCGCCGCAGGCGTGAGGATCGCGATTTCCTGGTACAGCTGCCGCTGGGCTTTCGCGATGGCAGTTTCCATCTGCCCAGCGGCCTGATCCAGGGTCAGAAGCTCACCCAGCTGCTGCGTACGCTGACGCTGCCGGTTGCCCGTGTGACCGATTTCGATCAGCTCCCGACGCCATTTCGCGCCGTGGCCACCGACCTTGAAACCGGCATGGCGGTAGTCCTGAAAGAGGGTGATCTGGCCAGCGCATTGCGGGCCAGCGTTTCCGCGCCCGGGATATTCGCGCCAGTGGAGCGGGACGGGCGCCTGCTGGTGGATGGTGGAATCGCCAACAACCTTCCGGTTGACGTCGCGCGATCGATGAATGTCGATCTGCTGATCGTGGTCGATGTCGGTTTTCCGCTGGCGGGCCGCGACCGGCTGGAATCGGTGGCCAATGTCGCCAACCAGATGCTGACCATCCTGATCCGGCGCGAGAGCGAGAAGCAGATTGCGACGCTGGCCAGCAGCGATGTGCTGGTCAGCCCGAAACTGCCCAACACCTCGTCCTACAGTTTCAACAACCTGCGCAAGATCATGCTGGCGGGTACCGCGGCAGCCACGGTGGCACGGCAACGACTGGCTGCGCTGGCATTGCCACCCCCGCAGTACGAGCACTATCTGGCCTCCCGGCGCCGCGATGTGCTGGTGCCCGTGGTGAACGCGGTCCGCACGCAGGCCGATTCGGCAGCGTATGAAAAATCGGTGACCCGCCTGTTTGCTGACATGACCGGTGCGCCGCTCGATGTTGCGCGGCTCAGCCGCCGGGTGAACCGGTATTACGGCCAGGGCTTGCTGGAATCGCTGGATTACAACGTAGTGGATGCCGACTCTGCGCAGCAGCCGGATGCAGCGGACCTGGTGTTCGCGGTGCATGCGAATTCCTGGGGTCCGAATTACCTGCGTTTCGGGCTGCGGCTGCAGGATGATTTTGCCGGCAACTCCACCTTCGATGCCGCCACGCGGCTGCTGTTCACCGATATCAACAGTCTGGGCGCGGAGTGGGTCTGGGATGCGCAACTGGGCGGCAATCCGCGGCTGGGCACACAGCTGTACCTGCCGTTCTCGCCGCGGCGGCGCTGGTTCGTGGAGCCGTCCGTGCTGTTCCAGATAAGGGCGGTGCCGGAGTTCGAGGCCGAAGATCAAGTCGGTGAACTGCGCGTTCGCTCGCTGCGCTTCGGCGGCAGCATCGGGCGCGAGCTGGGCCTTTCGGGCGAAGTGCGCGCTGGAGCGGAACGCGAAATCGGCAGGTCAACCGTGCGCCTCGGTGAGACCGATGATCCCACGCTGCACTTCCACAACAATGAAGTCTTTGCGCGCTATACCTTCGACAGCCTGGACAGCGCTGCATTTCCGCAGAGCGGTGTCGCAGCCACGCTCGAATGGCGCGGCCAGGTGTCGGGGCGCTCACTCAGTCGCGTTTCCGATTCGGTGAACATCGACTGGCGCATTGCGCATTCCTGGGCCAAGAACACCGTGATCGCCTGGGCCTCTGCCGGCACGCTGCTGAATCCGGAATTTGCCGATGCGCGCAGTTATTTTCCGCTGGGTGGATTCCTGAATCTGTCCGGCATGTCGGCCGATTCGCTGATCGGGCCGAATTACGGCATTGCGCGGCTGCTGTACTACCGCAAGATCGGCAGCGGCGGCGAGGGTTTCCTCAACGTGCCGATCTATGCCGGCATGTCGCTGGAGGCAGGCAATGTCTGGCAGCAGCGCACCGACATGAGCTTCAGCGGCGCGCGCAAGGATGCCAGCCTGTTCCTCGGCCTGGATACGTTTCTTGGTCCCGCGTGGTTTGCCTTTGGTCGCGACAATGGCGGCCGGCACGCCTTCTATCTGTCGCTGGGCCGCACCTTCTGAAAAACCGGCCAGAGCCGGTTGCGGTCAGGAAAGTCCGCGGCTGGCGGCCAGATTCTCGACCTTGGTATAGGTGAGCGTGGGGGCATCCTTGGGGCGCGAATAATCGTGCCGCCGACTCATCTCGACCAGCGCCGCGTCGCGCTCTTCGGCCGACCGGTACCAGTGCATGCGGTGCCAGTCCGGCCCGAGCAGTTTGCGAAACGGATCGTTCACCTGCAGGCTGACGCGGATGCCAAAGGGCGCGGGCTCTTCGCTGTGTGGCTTGCGCAGGTTGTGCGCGGATTGAATCATCGGCATGGCATGTCATGATAGCAGCCGCGCGCCGCTTCTGGCGCCTTGCGGGGCCTGCTCTGACGATGTCCGTGGAAATGCGCATTGCCCTGCTGATCGGGCTGTTTGCGGCCGGCTATCTTGCCCGCCGGCTGGGTTGGCTGCAGCCACCGCACGCCGGCAAGATGCTGCAACTGGTAATTACCATAGGCCTGCCGGCGCTGTTTCTTGCCGACGTCAGCCGCATTCCCTTGCAGCGTGAGTTGATCGCCTTGCCGCTCAGCGCAGTGCTTGTCGTCCTCGTCACGCTCGCGCTGTCGCTGCTGCTGGGCAAGGTGCTGCAGTTGCCGCGCCCCGAGCAGGGCGCGCTCACGATTTGCAGCATGTCCATGAACAATGGCTTCCTGTTCCCCTTCGTCATTGCCGTGTGGGGGCAGGTCGGGTTTGCGCACCTGGCGCTGTTCGACCTTGGCAACTCGCTGTGCGCGGGCAGCCTGGTATACGGGATCGCGGCCTGGTACGGCGGGCACGGTACAGGCGCCGTTGCCATCCTGCGCCGCGTGGCGAGCTTTCCGCCGCTGTGGGCGCTGATTGCCGCATTGGCATTGAACGGTGCCGGTATCGCGCTGCCGGATCTTGTCGTAACAGTACTGGGCAGCGTCGGTCGCCTGATCCTGCTGTTGGTGATCGTGGCGCTGGGCGTGCTGTTTGATGCGCGATTGCTGCGCGACGGCCGCGTGCTGGCAACGCTCGGCCTGCGCATTGCGGCCGGACTCGCGCTGGGTTTCTGCTGCGTCTGGCTGTTCAGTCTCGAAGGATTGATGCGCTCGGTGGTGCTGCTCGGATCCGCGGCACCCATCGGTTTCAGCGCCGTGGTGATCGTCAACCGCGAACACCTGCATCGCGAACTGGCGGCCAGCGCTGCTTCCATCTCGGTGCTGCTGGCGCTGGCCTATGTGCCACTTGCGTTGTGGCTGTTGCCCCACTGAAGGGGGCCGTTCACTAGCGCGGCGGTTCCTTGCCCGGAGCCGGATCTTCCATAGGGAAGGTTTTGACTTCGCCAGCAGGTGCTGGCGTTGTCGCTGCAGGCACAGCGGTGGTGGTGCCGGGAGCCCGCTGCTGCGCGGGTGCAGCGCCAGTTGCGGTGGTCGCGGATTCGCCGGTGCTCTGCGCCAGCGCCGCCAGGAAGCGTCGTGCATTCTCCGAGTTCTGGGCTACCGCGCCGTTGGTGATGTCGGCCACCTGCACACCGGCCTTGTTGTAGAACGAGCCATTGCCCCTGCTGTCGATGGTGAGTGCCGTGCCATCCAGTGCCACGCCCGCGAACAGACCGCGGGCGCGCGAATAGGCATACACCTCGGCGTCATTGCTCGCCGCCACCTCGGCCTGGCGACCCACCGGACCCGCCGCCACCGACGCTCCGGCACCCAGCGTGAGCTTGCCCTGCGCGATGTTTTCCACGCCGCGCTGGGTCGTGAAGATCAGCACGATATCGGTTTCCTGTGCCCCGATCTGCCAGCCGACGCTGCCGCCCGTCAGATTGATGAACACCGGGTTGCTGAAGCGGCCACGACTGTCGCGAACCGTCAGCACGCCGGTGCCGCGTCGACCACCCAGCACGAAGGCCACCTTGGTGACTGAAGGAATTACGGCTACACCATAGGCGCGCTGCATCAGGTGTTCGGGAATCATCGTGTCGCGCTGGGCGCGCAGTTCTTCGAGCACCTCGGTGGCCACCAGCAGCTTGGCTTCCTCGCGCGCACCGGCCATGGCGTTGCCCTGTGCGGTGATGGCCAGCAGTGTAGCTGCAGCAATCAAGATTTTTCGAATCGACAGTGTCATGCGATGCGTCTCCGTGAAGCAGTTCGATGCTTGATGCGGCAGAGCTTACTCCAGCCACCACAGCTGCGGTATCGTGCGCGAATGAGCAAACCCGTTGCTGTTCCCCTATTGCGACAGTTTTCCGCATTCTTGGTTCTGCTGTGCGCAGCGCTGCATTCAGCGGCCGTTCAGGCGGAATGGGTGTATCGCGAAGAGGCGATCATGGGCACGCGCTGCGCCGTCGAAGTCTGGGCAACCGATCGCACCCAGGGCGAAGCGGCAATCGAAGCCGTGCTGGCCGACATGCGGCGCATCGATGCACTGATGAGCACCTACAAGCCCGACTCCGAGATCTCGCGCGTCAATGACACTGCGGCCAAGGGTCCGGTGCCGATTTCCGCCGAGCTGTTCACGCTGCTGGAAACCGCGCAGCAATACTCACGCCTCTCCGCCGGTGTGTTCGACATCACCTATGCCAGCGTCGGCTACCTGTATGACTACCGGCAGCATGTGAAGCCGGATGAAAAGGCCATCGACGTGGCCTTGCACAGCGTCGACTACCGGCAGCTCAAACTCGACGCCACCCAGCGCACGATTGCATTCGGCAAACCCGGCATGCGCATCGACCTGGGCGGCATTGCCAAGGGCTATGCCGTCGACCGTGGCATCGAGATCCTCAAGGCGCGCGGCCTTGCGCATGCCATGGTCAATGCGGGTGGCGATACACGGGTGAGCGGCGACCGCTTCGGCAAGCCCTGGGTGATCGGCATCCGCCATCCCGACCGCAAGGATGAGGTGGTCCTGAAGGTGCCGCTGGTAGACGCGGCGTTTTCAACCTCCGGCGATTACGAGCGTTTCTTCGACGCGGGCGGGGTGCGGTACCACCACATCCTGAATCCGAAGACCGGCAAGTCGCCGCATGAGGTGCGCAGCGTCACCATCATCGCCTCCAACGCAACCCGCACAGACGGCCTGTCCAAAACCGTGTTTATTCTGGGCCCCAGGGCGGGGCTGGATTTCATCAACAAGCTGCCGGACGCCGATGCGATCGTGATCGCTGCCGATGGCAAGGTAAGCTATTCAAAGGGACTGCTGCCACCCTGAGGCGGGCCCGGGTCTGGTGCGCAATTCCTGCATTGCTATATTTTCTACGATACAGCGCCGCGGGAACCGAAGGCGGCCTGACGGTGTCTTTTACTTTCCGGGGCAGAGACTCGTCTCTTCACACTCTGCCGCTGTTTCTCAAGGGGGATCTATGACTTCTCGATATACGTTTGCCGTGGCGGCGCTGCTCGGCGCAGTCGCTGCACCTGTCTTTGCTGCCGATGCCGGCCCGAATCCGAATGCCGGCAAGGCGTTCTTCCGCGCGCAATGCGCGCTGTGCCACAGCGCAGAGCCCAATGACAACGGCGGGGCGCAGGGTCCCAGCCTGCAGGGCGTGCTCGGCCGCAAGGCCGCCACCACCACCACCTTCAGTTACAGCCCGGCGCTGAAGAGCTCGGGGTTGACCTGGGATGGCACCACGCTGGACCGCTTCCTCGCCTCGCCGACCACTGTCGTGCCGGGCTCCTCGATGGTCATCCCCGTGCCGCAGCAGGGGGACCGGGCCAATCTCGTCGCCTATTTCACGGCCGTGCGCGATGGCACCCTGCAAGCTGCCGCACCGCCACGCGGGCCGGGTGGTCCGCCTCCGGGTCCGCCGCCTGCTGCGGGCGGTCCGCCCAAGGGTGAGGCTGACTGGAAGAAGGATGCGCCGGGTCGTGTGCACCGGATCGATGTGGCAAAGCTGCCCGCGCCCTATGACACGCCGTCATCGACCAACTTCCCGCGCTTCATCCCGAAGCCGGAGGGGGCCAAGCTGTCGCTCCCGCCAGGATTCAAGGTCGAGGTCTTTGCCTCCGGCTTTACCGGTCCGCGCGCCATGAAGCTCGCGCCCAACGGTGACATCATCCTGGCCGAGACCAACGGCGGACGGATCAAGGTATTGCGGCCATCGGCCGACGGGACCAAGGCCACGGATACCGTGTTTGCCCAGGGCCTGCTGCAGCCGTATGGAATCGCGCTCTATCCCGCCGGTGCGAATCCCAAATGGCTGTATGTCGCGGAGACCAATCGCGTCGTGCGCTATGCCTACTCGGTGGGCGCAACCACCGCGTCCGGCGTGCCAGAAGTAGTGATTGCCGAATTGTCGCCGGTGGGTGGCGGCCATTTCACCCGGGATATCGCGTTCTCCCCTGACGGCAAGCGGATGTATGTGTCGGTGGGTT
>JANPGU010000259.1:0-42464 GCA_031424095.1 Gammaproteobacteria bacterium | reverse complement strand
GCCTTGCTTGCGCTGCTGGCAACCTGTGGCTTCTTCATGCTGGGCGCGTACGGTGGCATCAACGTGGTGCTGGCGGGTTACTACCCCGCGGCGCTACGCGCCTTTGGTGTAGGTTGCGCGAAAAGCGCGGGCCGACTGGGGACCGTTCTGCCTCCCATCGCTATCGGTTACGGTCTGTCGCAAGGGATGAAGGCCGAAACCATCGTTTCCCTGTTCGCGTTGCCGGCCGTGCTCGTCATGCTCGCGCTGCTGCTGATTCGCCGTCAGCAATCCGACTGAACAGCAGCAGCGCGAACCGGTCAGGGCTTCGGCGTCTCGCTGGGGAACAGCTTCAGCTTGATGACGCGCCAGTTATTCATGTCGGCGATGAACAGCGTCTCTTCCGTCGGGCAGGCAATGGCATGCGCCCAGCTGAACTGACCCATCCTGCGGCCGGATGATCCAAGTACGCCGAGAATCCTGCCATCCAGCGTCATCTTGTAAAGCCGACCAGGCTCCGCATCCATCACCCACAGGTACTGCGGTGTGGTCGGAGAAATGCACATTGTCCATGGCTCGGTCTGGTCCGGCCGCGTCGATGGATCCGCTGGCAGATTTCCGAACACCGGATGATGCTTCTTGTCGTAGGGTGCGTTGAGGAACAGGAAACGCTTGAACTTGCCGTCGCGATCGAACACCTGTATCCGGCGGTTGCCGCGATCGGCAACATAGATGTTGCCATCCTTGTCGGCCTGCAGGTTGTGCGGATTGTCGATGCTGAACGCATTTTCGTCGGCGTTCTTGCCGCCTTTGCCGTACTTGCCCCAGGAGGTGACCCAGTCACCGTACTTGTCGTATTTGACGACCCGCGAATTCACGTAGCCGTCGCTGACGTAGATGTTGTCGTCCTGGTCCCAGGTGACGTCTGTCGGCGAGCCAAGCCAGCCATCGACTTGCCGTGCTTCGGACTGCTTGGCATGCTCGATGTGCCCGGAATCGAAGCCCTCGGGACGACGCCCGAGATTCATCACCACTTTGCCATTCGGATCGAACTTGACAACCGAATCCGTGCCCTTGTCGACGATCCACAGATTGTCGTAGCGGTCGTAGCGGATGGAGTGGCCGTAGCCCAGCGCGTAGACCTTGCGGCCGATCTCGCGGATGAAACGGCCATTGCGATCGAACAGCAGGATTTCGGTGGTCGCATTGCCGAACAGCGGCCCAACGGTTGCGGAACCCGGATGGTTCAGCACCGCCACCTGCCCTTTCGAATTGACTGCAACACCCAGCACTTCGCCAAGGTTTTCGCCTGGCTTGAGCTTGATGAAGTCGGTTGCCTCGAATCGCATCTGCGGCGCAGCGCTGTTGTCCACCGCAGCCGCGCCCACAGCCTGACCCTGCAGCGCCAGCGGCATTGCCGCCAGCGCGCAGACTATCGAACAAACTACAGTTGCCTTCACATTCACCTCAACGGCGGTACGAAACCTGGAGACCGATCTGTCTTGGCGTGGGAGCATTCACCGTCCTGCCATACGTATAGGTGCTGTATGTGCTGCAGTCTGCATTGGTGCATCCTGAGCGGCCACCGGTAGTGCTCGCCGTCTGCTCATCCGTGACGTTCAGCGCGAACAGGCTCATGTCGAACTCCTTGAAGTTGACGCCCAGACGCAGATTGATGTGCTTCTGCGAGGGCACGTGGCTTGAGTCAGGCGAGAACTGCGCAGTACCCGACGCCTGGTTGAAGTAGTCCTCCTGCCATCGATAGTCGACCCGCGCATACCCATTGACGGCATCGCTGAAGCGGACATCGTACCGGGCGCCCACATCAGCAGTCCAGGCGGGTTGGGCGAACTTCTGCCCGTCTCTCACCAGGACATAGTCGTTGGCTCCGGTCGGGCCGCGGCCGAAGTTGATCCCGGATGTGTACTTCGCGTTCGTCCAGGCGACTGCGGCATTCAGGGTGAGGGCCCGGATCGGGCGCAGCTGGCCTTCGATCTCTGCGCCGCGGATGCGCGCCGAGTCCGCGTTGATCACGGCACCATCACCGGTGAACGCGAAGACCTGCGGGTTGCTCCAGTCGATCTGGTACACGGCGGTGTTGATCTGCGCCTTGCCATCCAGCAGACGGAATTTCGCGCCCAGCTCATAGTTCCAGACGCTGTCAGACTCATACGTCTTGGGGAACGGAGAGGCGGTCAGGCCGTACAGTCCGTACAGAAACCCGCTGGTCGCGGAAGTGAGCACCTGGTTCACGCCGCCCGCGCGGAATCCCTTGGCTGCAGTGGCATACATCAGGTTGTCTGGTGTGAAGAAATACTGCAGCGAGACCTTCGGCGTCACAGGCGTGTCGGAGATCTGCCCGGTGACCGTCGACTGCGACGCCGAGGTCGTCCCGACATTCGGACCGTAGTTGGACTGCAGGAACGACTGCGTGACGTAGGAGACCCGGATGCCAACATTGGCGCGCAACTTGTCCGTTACGCGCAGCGTGCCATCGGCGAATACGGCGTTTTCCAGATCGCGAGTCTTTTCGAAGATATTGGAGAAGAATCCGTTGTAGGGCACGCCGTACCGCTGCAGGATCGACATGCCAAAAAACTGCCTGAATCCCAGATCGGAACTCTCGGCGAACTGCTTCACACCAGTGCGCGTGTTGGAGAAAAAAGCGCCGAGGATGTAACTGAAGCGCTCATCGGCCGAGGACGACAGACGCACCTCCTGAGAAAGCGCCGAGCGCTTGTTACGCGTATTGGTCTCGATGATGGCGCCAAGACCCAGCCCGTTGGGCACAGAAGTGATGTTTGGGTTGAAAGCGGTACCCGACGTCACGGCGCGATTGGGCAGTCCCGGAGTAATGAGCGTGGCAGTGCCGGGATAGGCCAGCTGGGTAATCGGAAAATTCTGCGGACTCTGTCCGCGGCTCAGGTCCGAGGTAAACGACGTGATCGATTTCAGCTGCAGGCCGTCCTTGATGTCCCACTGAAAATCCACGCTGCCGATCTCCAGATCCGAGCGCGTTGGCGTCGGGCCCAGCGCCAGCGACTGGAAGCGCTTCAGGTTGAAGGGACCCACGGTGTAGCCTGGGGCGACATACGTGCCGTTGCTCCCATTGCAGCCCGGATTGACAGGGAGAACCGCAGGCGGAAACAGGAATGCGCGCTGCGCCACCGTCAGCACGTTGAGAATGTACGGAACGTTGAAACACAGCGGCTGCACTACCACGCGGCCCGGCTCCGACAGGTGGTAGCTGCTGTTCAGGTGGTCCGTTTCGTCGGAGGATTTCAACCCCGACACAGTCAGCAGCGTGTTGTCGGTGGGCTTCCACGCGAGGGCAACGCGCCCGAGTCGCAGCTTGCCGTTGTTGGCATTCTCGTCATAGATCTGCCCGTTGCGATAGTCCGTGAGATCGATGTAACCGCCGGTTTCCCGGAAGAAGTAGCTGGCGCGGAATCCCAGCTTGTCATCTACGATCGGTCCGCCGACTGCGAGGCCGGCTTCGTAGCTCGGATCCCCGCCCTCCGTGGAGAGATACTGTGCGCGCCCGTAGGAGGAATAGTCCGTGAGGCCCGGTGCTGGGGTGATGTACCGGATCGTGCCACCCTCCGAACCACCGCCGAACAATGTGCCCTGCGGTCCCCGCAGCACCTCGATGCGCTCGAGATCGAACAGTGGCGGCACCGGCGTGCCATTCTGCGAGCCGAAACCACCGGCCGCGCGCTTCTGCAGCGGCGTCTCGTCCAGGTAGAAGCCGGTTGTTGCGGCCGTGCCACTTTGCTGGCGCACGCTGCGGATCGCGATGGTGACGTTGCCGGAGGCTTCCCTGCCATTCAAACGCAGGCTGGGAACCGTCGCCACCAGGTCGGAGATGTCCCGGATGCCTTTCTGGTCCATCGACGCCTGCGTCTGCGCACTCACGGCCAGCGGCGCGCGGTTCACGGTATCAGTCTGTCGCGTTGCAGTAACGACGACTTCCTCGAGCAGGTCGGTGTTCTGGGCGTAAACGAGCGGCGCATACACAGCGCCGATGGCAGCGGTACCCAGAATGACCGAAACAGTACGGCGAATCGAGTTCACGGCGTCTCCCCCACGTTGAATTTATTGTTGTGGCTGGGCAGTCAGGCACATGCCCGTCCACCCGGCTTTCGTAGGCTAGATATAGCATAATTCCTTTTTGGCGGAATAATATTTCCCTGGTGCAGGATTAAATTGCCTAGTCAACACCGGCCTGATCAAGCATCGTGGCCCCACGGGCATGGGTTCAAGGAAGAAGGAAGGCAGGAATGGCGGGCTTGGACAAGCGTGTGGCGAGCTATACGGAAGCACTCGAAGGCATTGCCGACGGGATGACGGTTGCTGCCGGTGGCTTCGGCCTCTGCGGGATCCCCGAGAACCTCATTGAAGAACTGCGGCGGCGCGGCACGGCGGGACTGACGGTGATCTCCAACAATTGCGGCGTGGATAATTTCGGCCTCGGGGTGCTGCTCAAGTCGCGGCAGATACGACGGGTTATCGCCTCCTATGTGGGTGAGAACGCCGAGTTCGAGCGGCAGTTGCTGGCCGGGGAAATCGACGTGGAGCTGACGCCGCAGGGCACGCTGGCCGAGAAACTGCGCGCGGGCGGTGCCGGTATTCCCGCATTCTTTACGGCAACGGGCTATGGCACGCCGGTCGCTGCCGGCAAGGAGAGCCGTGAGTTCAACGGGCGGCACTGCATCCTGGAAACCTCGCTGACCGCCGATTTCTCGCTGGTGCGCGGGTGGAAAGCGGACTGGTTCGGCAACGTGATCTACCGCAACACAGCAGCCAATTTCAATCCGGCGGTGGCGACGGCGGGACGTGTCACGGTAGTCGAAGTTGAGGAAATTGTTCGCCCCGGCAGCCTCGACCCGGCGCACATCCACACTCCCGGGATATATGTTGACCGGCTGATCCAGAGCCGGTTCGAGAAACGCATCGAAAACCGCACCGTGCGCAAAGGCTAAAGGACAGTGGCACTTTCCAGAGACCAGATGGCGCAGCGTGTCGCGCGCGAGCTTCGGGACGGTTACTACGTCAACCTTGGCATTGGCATTCCTACACTGGTTGCAAACCATGTGCCGAATGACATGCAGGTGATGCTGCAGTCGGAAAACGGCCTGCTGGGGATGGGACCGTTCCCGACCGAAGCCGAAGTCGATGCAGACATGATCAACGCCGGCAAGCAGACCGTTACTGCCGTGCCCGGCGCTGCCATCTTCTCGTCAGCCGATTCCTTCGCAATGATCCGCGGCGGGCATGTCGACCTGACCGTGCTCGGCGCATTTGAAGTGGATGTAATGGGCAACATCGCGTCGTGGATGATTCCGGGCAAGCTGGTCAAGGGCATGGGCGGGGCCATGGACCTCGTCGCGGGCGCCAGCCAGATCATTGTCATGATGATGCACGCGTCGAAAGATGGAGAGTCCAAGCTGCTGGAGCGCTGCACGCTGCCATTGACGGGCTGCGGTTGCATTCGCAGGGTGCTCACGGATCTGGGGCTGTTCGAAATCGCCGGTGGCGCTTTCGAGCTGCGCGAACGTGCGCCAGGGGTGACGGTTGCCGAAATACGTGCACGCACCGCCGGCCGGCTGATTGCGGCGGACGATGTTCCCGAGATGACTTTCTGAAACGCGGTGCGGCCGGTCTCAGCCGGCGCGCACGACGACCTGCTCCAGCGCCCCGAACGGTGCACGGCCGTCGGGCAGTCGCGCTTCCATGCGCACGCGATCACCGAAGGACATGAACGGCGTGACCGCCTTGCCGCCGGCAATTATCTCGATCGCACGGCGCTCGGAAATACAGCTCGAGCCAACCGTGGCATAGCCAGCGTTGGCCACCGTGCCGGACCCGATGATGGTGCTGGCCACGAGATTGCGCGTCGCGGCCGCATGGGCCACCAGTTCATGGAAGCCATATGCCATCTCGCGTCCATTGGCACGCCCGAAATGCTGCGAGTTCCACTCGATGGCGAGGTCGAGGCCCACGCGGCCGTCGTTCCAATGCGTCCCGAGTTCATCGGGTGTGACAGCGAACGGCGCCATCGCGCAGGCGGGTTTGGCCTGGATCCAGCCGAAGCCAGTTTTCATTTCAGGCACTGCCAGCGCCCGCAGCGACCAGTCATTGATCTGCACGATCAGCTTGATATGCGCCAGCGCGTCGCCGGGGGATGTGCCCATTGGCACAGCGTCCACCACCACGCCGAACTCGCCTTCGAAATCGATGCCATGTGCGGCGTCGGGAAATGGGGACGCATCGTTGGTGCCGTAGAAGCAGTCCGACATGCCCTGGTACATGAGCGGCTTGTCGGTCTCGATTGGCCTGGCGTTGAACGCCACTTCCATCAGCTTGGCATGCGTCGTGAAGGCAGAGCCGTCGAGCCACTGCCAGGTCCGCGGCAACGGCGCGCGCAGCTCGCGCTCGGGCAAAGTAACGCCCTCGCCCGCTGCCAGGCGCGCATCCAGCACGCGCAGCTCTGCCGCAGCAACATCCCAGCGTGTGATGGCAGCGAGCAGGTTTGGCCAGCGCGGGCCGGCTGACAAGCAGCGCTTGCCGTCGCTTGCGACAACCAGCAGTTCACCATCTGGTGTGCCTTGCGAGCGGGTTGCCAGCCTCATTTCAAGCCGTCCTGGAAAGTCCCGTCGATCAGAATGAACGCGATGCGGCAATGACGGCCGGAGCGATTGGCCCAGCCATGGTTGGTGCCGCGCTGGATGACGATTTCACCCGCGCGCACGACGGTTTCGCCGATGTCGAGAATGAGCGTGACCTCGCCTTCGAGCACGATGCCGTAATCGACCGTCTCGGTGCGGTGCATGAAGGCGTGGCGCGAACCACTGCCGGAGTGCGATGAGGCAGCCGCCGCTCCGACTTCGGCGAAATGCGCTCTGGCCTGTTCCGGAGTCAGCTTGCCGATGCTGTCATCCTCCGGTGGAATATCGAGGATGCGGATGCGCGTACCGCCTTTCGGTGGCGCGAGCTGGATGCCGGACTCTGCAGGCTCGCCAGAAGCACGGTCGATGCGCGCTGGAGTGCCACCTGTATTCCACACCTCGAAGAACAATGGACCCTGCGGACCACCAACGCGCTGCACGCGGGGCACCGGACCATCCTCGAGGAACACGGCCCGACCGTCGGCATCATGGCCGGTGACTACCCGGCGAACTGGTGCTTCATTCATCACTGCTTCCTTTTCAGAACGGCTGTGCAGTGAAGGCGAACATCTCGGTCGTCGCCTTCGCGTTGTCCACCGGCGGGCCCTGGCCCAGCTGGCCCATGCAGATGGCAAGACTCGCGCGCACGATGTACTCGCAGCGCGCGAAGCGCCGCGCATGGTAGGCTGCGAAGGCAGCTTCCGCTTCGGTATGTCGTGCCAGCTCTTCGGCCAGCACCAGGCTATCCTCGATGGCCATGCCCGCACCCTGGCCCAGGTGTGGCGTGGTGGCGTGCACGGCATCTCCCAGCAGCACTACGCGACCGCGATGCCAGCGCCCTTCCACCAGCAGGACATCCAGTGGGCGGTACACCACTTCATTGTCATCGGTGATCTGCTCGGCCAACTGCTGGATGGCCGGCGCGCACCCCGCGGTCTTGCCGCGCATCGCGGCGGCCAGACCCTCACGCGGGTAACGTGGATTGCCGGGCTCCGGCGTGGTGAGGAACATGTACATGAGTTCCTGACTGATCGGCACCAGGCCTGCGCCAATGGGCCCGTTGTAGGCCTGCAGGGCGTCAAGATCCTTCAGCCTTGGCAGGTTGTAGCGCCACACCGCCTGACCGGTAAACCTTGGAGCAGGAGCATCTGGCAACACCATCGCGCGCGTGGCGGAGTACGTGCCGTCAGCTCCCACCACCAGATCGTATGTGCCTTGCGTGCCATCGGAGAAGCGTACCGTGACCTGCGTGCCGTCCTCGATGCCGTCGGCGGTCACGCCCAGGCGCAAGGTCGCGCCAGCCTCGCGGGCTGCGTCGCCCAGAACCTTCTGCAATGCGCGCCGGCTCACCCCGATATTGGCGGGTCGATCGGGCAACAGACGATGGGAAGGCACGCGCGCAACCTTCATGCCGTTGGGGGCGAAAATCTCCACGGCGTCGAAGCCCACGCCTGCGTCGATATAGTGGTCGATCAGACCCAGCGCATCCAATGCGCGCAGGACATTGCCCTGCTGGATGATGCCAACGCCGTACACCGTCCACGTCGGATCCCTTTCAATCATCTCCACGGTGAAGCCACGCTGACGCAACGCGATGGCTGCGGTCAGGCCGCCAATGCCGGCGCCGATCACGAGAATGGACAGATTCCTCAAGACGTCTCCCCTGCTGCGCAGTATTGGGCGGTTGCGCCTGCACGCGGGCAAGACAGCATAGGGGCGCTGTCTTGCCTCGGGCAAGGGATTGTTGGGAACTTCCGCAGTTGTCGATGGATGCTGCGAGATGCGCATCGACGTTGCGAAACGCATCTGCGGCAGCAGCCCAATCGACTATTTCTGGTCAACCACGCGGTGCTTCTGCTCGCCGACGCCTTCGATGGTGCACACCGCCGTATCACCCGCCTTCATCCAGCGCTGGGCTCCAGTATCGATGTTCGCGCCCGCCGGGCTGCCCATCGAGACGAGGTCACCCGGACGCAGGGTCAGCATGTTCGAGCCGTAGGAAACCATGTCGTAGATGTTGTACTCGGTACGGCTGGTGTTCGAATCCTGCTTGATCTCCCCATTCAGCGTGAAGTAATGCCGGGTGTTCATCGGCTGCGGAAGAAATTCCTTCGGCACGATGAATGGCCCAAGCGGTGCGAACGTGTCGTGATTCTTCTGCACCAGCCAGTCCGGGCCGCCGCCCATCTTGCGGTCACCGCGCCCGCCGCGATCGGACACGTCGATCTGGATCGTGTAGCCGAAGATATGCTTCGGCGCATTGGCGATCGAGACGTTCTTGGTTTCGCTGCCGATCACGACGTTGAATTCGCATTCCCAGTCGATCTGCTCGCGACCCTTCGGAATCACGATGTCGTCGAACGCACCTGTCACGGCGGTCGGCGACTTCAGGAACAGATAAGGATTGTCTGCACGGGTGTCACCGGCTGCCCGCTCCCAGAAGCCAGGCATCGACTGGCCCGGCGCGCGCGGCCCGGCCGGTGGGCCACCTGCTGCGGGCTGCCCGGCGGCTGCGGGTGGAGCGCCGGCAGCGCGAGTACCCTGGGTGATGATGCCCTGCGAGTGCTCCGGGTAGTTTGCGCCCGCGTTCAGGATCACCGCTGGCCGAACCGGCGCCAGCGTCTTCACTTCGCTCATGGGATGGACATAGGCCGCGGGGCCGGCATCCGCAGCGAAGCGCGCAAGTTCGCGCAGTCGCGGGCCCACCTCCGCGTCATAGCGGGCAATCAGATCCGTCATGTCTGAAGGTGCGCGCACCTTTGCAGCCTTGCCATTGCGCCGCTGGTATTCCTGATTGGCCGCGGCGATGTCGACGACAATCGAATCGCGCAATACCAGGCCGATCTTCTCCTGTCCTGCAACCTGAAAGGTACCGAGCTTGAAGGGCACTGCTGCAGGAGCAGCGGCCTGCGTGCCGATTGCCACGCTGCTCGTGACCAGAGCCACCGCGCAGCGAACCAACATCCTGTGACGATGAACCATAAAACCCTCCGTCATTTTCTTTATGGGCCTGGTGGCGCGAGGGCACCAGGGATGGCATCGCCCGTACCCAGATGCTTGCCGTCAGGAAGGATCACATAGTTGAACGAGCCGCCCGTACGGCTGGAATCCTTGTAGGGATTGCCGACCACTGTCACGACGTCACCCGGCTTCACGGAATCGCGCAGCCAGCCCACGCGCTTGAGCACCGGAATGGCCGCGCCTTCATAACTGTAGACAACGTCCTTGCCGCCCGCCTTGACCGACAGGTGCAGCCACACATGCGGGTTGGTCCACTGGATTTCCGTGACCACGCCCTTCTGCTCGACCGTCTTTGTCTGGTTGAACATCGCAAAGGAATGATGTGCAACCGAGACGCCGGCGCAGCCGGTCAACAACAGGGCCGCCACCAGACGGTGGAAAACTGGTTGGATATTCATCTCAACCCTCCGCATTGAACTCACAGACATACTCCTCGAATCGGCTTCCCGTCGGCATTGGCACATAGGCGCGACGGATGGTGAACGGCTCTTCGAATGCTTCCGGGTCGGTCAGCGTCATCTCGATTTCCAGCCGCGTGGGGCTGACCCGACGGATGCGTTCTACCGCCGTGAGCTTGTCGGAATACGGCACACCGTTCCGGTCGATCTGCCCCGGCCGTACATTGTTCGTTTCGACGACCAGTGTGTCCCCTTCCCAACGGCCGACCGAGTCGCCGCTGAAGCTGGGATCCGCGCCAACCGTATGGCCGCCGTCGAGATAGATCCGGCGGATGTCGTGCAACACGGCGAGGTTCATCGTCACCTGCCCGCGCGTCTGGATGATCTCCATCGGCATCGTGCCGAACCGTGCCACGCCAAACGCCAGGCAGCGCGTGACGGTGTCCGGCTCCTGGCTACCGTCGAGATCGAATTTCCTGCGCCATTCGGCGTACTGCGCGGCGTACTTCGGCTTGAGCTTCGGGATCGCCAGTGGCGGCGGACCAACGCGCGGAGGCGCGCCGGGGGGCGGCCCGACACCGGGTGGTCCCCCGGTGGGCGGAGCGGCGCCCGGGGGACGCGCAACGCTCGCCCCACCCACGGGGGGGCCAAAATAGGCGTACTCGGGATTCCACATTCCCGCAATGTTCGGATGTCCGGGATCGCCATAGAGTGGATCCCGAATCGGCTCCGCGGCGTTGCTGCCTGCCGCTGCCGCCAGGATGGCGACCGCCATCAGCTTGGAAAATATCTGCCTGCTCATCTGCCCCCCAGACCAATTAATTCTCATTGACAGGAATTTATACAATTTCCCACCGCAAGCCTAGCCCCGGTTACTCGCGTCGGTGGCCGCTGCAGGGGCAAACCGCAGATTTGAGGTTAAACTGCTGGTTTTTGCGCGCAATGAAGACATGAAAAAGAAATCTCCCCCTGCCGCAGGGCGAAAATCGGCAGCCACGGCGGTGCGCAAGCGCAAACGGGGTCGCCCGCAGTCGGTGCATGGCAAGGTCGGAAGGGAAACCATTGTTGCCGCCGCCCGCCAGCTCGTCGAAAAACTGCGCCCGCATCAGGTCACCATAGCGCTCATCGCCCGCGAAGCCGGGGTGGACCCGGCCCTGGTGCGCTACTACTTTACCAACCGCGAACAGCTGCTTCTCGCCGTGGTGGAAAACATCCTCGCCGACTGGGCGATCCACACCACGCCCGACGAGACGCCGGCAGCCCAACTCGGCGCCCACCTCTCCGCCATGCTCAGGTTCGCGCGCAGTGTCCGTTCGATGCAACGGCTGATGGTCGAAGAATGCGCTGAAGCGAAATCGCCGGCAGTACGGGCGCGCGTGCATGAGTTGAATGGCAAGTTCGTGCAGGAACTGGGTCGGCTGATCCGCATGGACGCAAATACGCACGAACACTCGCCGGACGCGCTGTTCCTGTACGTTGCGTTGATCGGCCTGTGCGAGTTCTTCGCGGCCGCCCAGGCTACGATCATGCCGCTCGCCCCCAAGGGCATGTCCGCCGACGAGCTCGCCACCCGCTATGAGAAATTCATCCAGGACCTGGTTCTGGACGGATTCCGCAAGAGCCTGAGGCCGGCCGCCAAGCACTAGCGCCGCTTCAGCTGGTTGTATTCCGCCGTGGCCTGCGCAGTGGCCGTGCGATCCATGTTGGTGCCGATCGTGCCGGCGAACTCGGTATAAAGCCGCGCCAAGTTGGGCGCGATGCGGTCGGCATCGGTCCACTTCGCGTAGTGCCCCAGGTCGATCTCCGCGGCGGCGCGACCCGCGCTGGTGCCCGCGTCGTAGTGGCGACGGCCCTCGCGCACCAGCAGTTTCAGGTAGTTCAGCATGTCATCCAGCTGCGCCTTGCCACCCACCGGACCATGACCGGGCACGATGATCTCCACACCGGGATCACGCAGGATGCCTTCGCAGACCTTGATCCAGTCGGCGACATACCCGGAGCCGTTCAATGGCGTGACATCGAAGAAGGCAATGTCACTCATGAAGAGAATCTTCTCGCGAGGCAGCCTTATCAGCGTGTCCCCGGATGTGTGCGCCGGACCGGGCCATACGAAATCGACGTGGATATCGCCATAGTAAACCGACATCCGGTCGCGGTAGGTGACGGTCGGAAGCAGGATGCGATTGACGTCGTCGGGACGACCCCAGGCAGGATTCGTCTTCCAGTAGGCAGGCGTTGCGGGCTGACGCATCTTGACCATCTGCGCGCGCGTCTCTTCCTGCGCGACGATCTCGATGCCGTCGGGGAACTGGGTGCTGCCGACGATATGATCGGGATGCTCGTGACTGATGACCAGGCGATCAAAGGGCTTGCCAAAGGATTTGACCGCGGCGATGAAATTGCGGGCGTGTTGGGGACCGCCGCCGGCGTCAATGGCCAGCATCGACTTCGGACCGACCACACAGCCGAAGTTCGACACCGAAAAATTGGTCTGCCCCGGCGCCTCGCGCTGTAGAAAGGCGTACACATTCGGCGCGAGCTGTTTCAGCTCGGTGCGGATGTCAGTGGCCACCGCATTGAATCCCGCAACGCCTGCGCCCGGAGTCGCAGCCGGCGCTGCTGCCGCTGCTGGTGCTTCGGTCGCGCTTGCGCTGCCGACCGCCGTGCCGGCGATGGCGCCGGTGAGCGCGGAGAGAACATGCCGGCGGTTGAGTGACTTCACTTCAGATGGCATGTTCGTTGCTCCCATTTCCTTCTTCTCAGGGTGCGCGTACATACGTGCCCATCGAGTCTTCCCACTTGCTGTCGGTCAGCTGGCGGACCTTGGAACCATCACGGTTCATCAGGTACACCTGTGCGTACGGCTGCGGCGAAATGTCGTACATGGCGGCCTCGTCCTTGAAGCCCGAGCGCGAACTGGAGAACCAGATCTGCTTGCCATCGGCCGACCACGTGGCGTGCGCATCCGCACCGCGGGTGGTGGTCAGGCGCTTCACGTCCGTGCCATCCGGCTTCATGGTGAAGACCTCGAAATCGAAGTCCGGCATGCGCCGCGTGATTACCACGCGGTCACCCGAGGGCGAGATGAACGGGAAGTTGTCCCATTCCTTGGTCAGCACCTTCTGCGTGCCGTCCTTGATGTCCATCGAGCGCAAACCGCGCTTTTCGGGAACATCCTCGGTGCCCCAGACGCGATAGATCAGCGTGTTGCCGTCCGGATGCCAGGCCGGAAAGCCGGCGTTGATGGCGCTCTTGGTGAGCTGGTGGTTCTCCGATCCATCGGCCTTGACCACGAACACGTTGGCGGGCGCGAAGCCGCGGCCACCAAAGAACGTGCCGACGCCCACGGCAATCGACTGACAATCCGGCGACCAGGTCGGCATCATCGACGCCGCATCCTGACGCTGGAAGATCTTCTTTCGATTCTTGCCATCGACGTCCATCACCGTCAGCGACGCGGTGGGATTGCCGAACGGGAAATCCAGATCGGTCTGCGCGATCCGCTGGTTCTTCGGGCACACCGTCGGAAAAACATCGGTGTAACGATACTCGCGCGACTTGTCCCAGCTGTAGAGCCGGGTCCAGTGATCACGATTCCTGGTGTCGAAACGCAGATAGACCACTGACTTGCCGTCGGGAGACCAGGAAGGCGTGCGCACGTCACCGACGGGCCCCATCCCGCCGTCGGAATACGTGATGCCCTTGTCGGGCTTGCCGTCCCGACCCGCGCTCTTCACCAGATAGCCGATGCGGGCGCCGCCGAGATACGATGGATTGGTCTTGAGGCCAGCACCGGTGGTAACGGGCTTGCGCTCGCCGGAAGCCACGTCGATTTCGACGATCTGCGAGGTGGCGCCCAGCTGTGCGATGCCGAATCCGTGCATGCGCGCGCCGAATGTGTCGCGCGTCGCGATCTCGTAGGCGACCAGCTTGCGTCCGTCAGCGGACCACTTCGGGGTGCCGAATGCCGTCTGCGGAGTAGTGCTCGTTAGGCGACGCAGCTCGCTGCCATCGGCACGCATGACATACAGGCTGGTGGGATGCGAATGGCCGGCACCGGCGCCGGTCTCCGCGCCGATCCAGCCTTCGCCGCGATCGGAGCTGAAGGCGATCCACTTGCCGTCAGCGGACCAGGATGGACGGAAATAGCCTTTCATCGTGGTGGGCGGCTCGGTCTTGCCATCACCAGTGAGGTTGCGGGCGCGCTTCGTGGCGAGGTCCATGACCCAGATGTTGGCCGTGCGCGCGCCGCCCTTGGTGGAGACATAGGCCAGGCTCTTGCCGTCCGGCGAAATGGCGCCAGCGTCTTCGACCGAAGTATCCTTGGTGAGCTGCTCGAGCCCGGTGCCATCGGGGTGCACCCGCCACAGATCTGCCTGGCCACTGCCCGCAGCGTCCCGCTCGGAGGTGAACACGATCCACTTGCCGTCAGGCGAGAAGCTCGCGTCATAGTCGAGGCCGGTGGAATCCGGCAACAGCCGACGTTCGCCGCTGCCATCGGCATTGGCGATGTACACGCTCATCTTCGAAGGCCCGATGCGGTTCATCAGCATCACTTCGCGAGCCATCAGCGGCGCAGCAACCGCGCACGCCATGATCGAAAGCCCCGCCCAGGCGCGAATCTTCGCCCATCGCTCGTTACCAGCCATTTTCATTCTCCCGAAAGATCCAGATCGTTCCACAGACTTCCAAAAATCTTCATCAGACAAGCTCGGGCAGGCGCGCCTCGACATTGGCGTGATAGATCGCGTTGAGTTCGCGCCGGTTGAACACCTTGCCATCCTCGAGGCCGCGCACATGCTCGAGCGAGGTGCGGAATGGATAGTCGGTGCCGAACACGATGCGTTCCATCGGCACCACGGTGCGCAGCGCCTGCGTGGACACGGGATTCGAAGCCTGCGCGATGTCGTACCAGAAGCGCGCGGCACTGGCGCGGAAACCGTCCGGTGCCTGCTGGCGCGACTGCGCGCTGCGATCGATGAAGTCGAAGCGCTCAATGAGGTGCGGCATGGTGCCGCCGGAGTGGCTCCAGATCATCTTCACATTGGGGAAGCGCCGGGCCGCACCGCGGTATACATAGCTGGCGATGGCACGGGTGGTGTCGGTGCCGTACTCGATCACCGTGTCGGGGACCTCGGCAATCAGGCGCGTGCAGCACGCGGCATTCGTCGGATGTACGTAGACAACGGCCTTGCGGCGATCGAGTTCAGCGAACAGCGGATCGAAACTCGCATCGCCCAGATAGCGACCGGCGTAGCTTGTGAACAGGCAAACGCCGTTCGCCTTCAGCACGTCCATGCCATGGGCCACTTCCGCCAGTGCCGCGTCGGAATTGTCCATCGGCAGGCACAGGAAGGATCCAAAGCGCTTGCCATGGTCCGACCCCAGCTTGGCGGCGTACTCATTGGTCTCGCGTGCAATGCGACGCGCAACATCGCCAGTGGCGGTCACACCCGGTGTGGTGACCGAGAGCATCGCGCGCATTACACCAGCGGCGTCCATGTCCTCGATCTGCTTCTCGAGCGACCAGCCGTTCATCGGGCCTGGCTGATTCAGGGCACGGATCGCTGGTGGCTGGAAGTGTGCGTGTACATCGATGATGCCGCGTGCCGGCGGAGTCGCCGCGCGGATCCCGGCCGACAGCGAAACCATCGCGGCGGCACCCAGTCCGCCGATTACCTGGCGGCGCGAAAACGCATTCTCATTGACGGACATGCACAACCCCCGGCGCTTCAGACTCGTTTGTTCCGATCGTCTGCAGCGAGCGTCCTCGCGTCTCCGGCAGCCAGAGCCAGCAGCAGACAAAACTGATCGCGGTGAACAGCAACGGGTAGTAGAGACCCGAGTAGGTGTCGCCAGTCGCCGCGACCAGAGCAAAAGCCGAGACCGGCAGCAGGCCGCCGACCCAGCCTGTGCCAATGTTGTAGGGAACGGAGAGCGCGGTGTAGCGGATCGAAGTCGGGAAGAGTTCCACCAGCGTTGCGGCTTGCGGTCCGTACAACGCCGTGGAGGCAAGCATGAACAGCAACAGCACGCCGACGATGCCGACCATGTTCATGGAATCACGCGCCGCTGTTGCGGGGTAGCCCGCCGTCAGTAGCGCCTTGCGCAGGTTGCCTGCGAGCGCTCCGATTTCGGTGTCGCGCGTCGCACTATTCAGTCCTTCAAGACTGCTGGCCGCAATCACCGCGCCCGCGATGGAGACCTCCGCACGTACGTCGCCCGGACGATCCGCCATGGTGTACGGCACGCCCGCATCGGAGAGCGTGGCCCGGACCACGTCGCAGGCAGAGCCCGGTGGGCGGCGACCCAGGAGATCGAACTGCAGACGGCAGCGAGCCCGGTCGGCGGTGACGACCACCGGTGACGCATTCGATGCATGCGCGAGCGCAGGATTGGCATTCTCGGTCAGTGCATGAAAGCCCGGAAAGTATGCCGCCATGGCAATTCCCATGCCCAGCAGCATCACCGGCTTGCGGCCGACGCGATCCGACAACCACCCAAAAAACAGATAGCCGGCAGACGACAGCACGACGGCGCCCATGACGATGAAATTCACGAGCCGCGCGTCGACTTTCAAAACGCGTTCGAGAAAATATTGCACATAGAAATGGCCCGTATACCAGACGGCCCCCTGCGCAAGCAGGATGGAAACCAGCGCCAGTCCGATCAGGCGCAGATTCCTGCCCCGCAGCGCTTCACCAAGTGGCGCGCGGGACACGCTTTTCGCCCGCTGCAAACGCTGGAACTCGGGGCTCTCGCCCAGGCGCAGACGGATCCATAGCGACAGGCCCAGCAATGCGGAGGAAAACAGGAATGGAATCCGCCAGCCCCATTGCTGGAAGGCCTCTTCGCCCAGCAACAGCCGGACCGCCAGCACTACGCCGAGTGCCAGCAGCAGTCCGACCGAGGCGGTCGTCTGGATCCAGCTCGTCAGCAGTCCGCGCCGCGACGGATCTGCGTGCTCTGCCACGTACACCGCTGCCCCACCATATTCACCGCCCATCGCGAAGCCCTGCACGACGCGGACGACCACCAGCAGAATTGGCGCGGCAACTCCGATCGACTGAATGCCTGGCAACAGCCCGATCGCCGTGGTCGCGACGCCCATCAGGATGATGGTCTGCAGGAAGGCGCGCTTGCGGCCGTAACGATCACCGATGTGCCCGAAATAGATGGCCCCGAAGGGTCGCACGAAGAAACCCGCGGCGAACGCGCCCAGCGTAAAGATGAAGCCGGCACTCTCATTGCCGCCGGTAAAGACCCGGGTGATTGTCGACGCCAACGTGCCGAAGACGAAGAAGTCGTACCACTCGAAAGCAGTGCCGGCCGCCGACGCAGCCACCACCTGCAGCAACTTCGGTCGCGAATCTGTCACAGCTTGCGCCCAATCGAAATCAAGATCCGCCCCGTCTGATTCTTGTGATCCGGACGCATTCATAGCAGAAATTCTCTACCAAAGGAATATTGCCGGACGGGGAGCGAGCATATACTGGCGTAGACTGCAAGCGGCGAAAAACCAGGGGTAGACAACGTGGGACACGGAAATTCTGGGCGCGCGTCGGTGGCAGACGCGAGGTATCAGGCCCGTATCCTCTGCGGCGCGGTTGCCGGCTGCGCCACCGGCGTTTCCGCCCTCCTGCTGTACACCAACGGTCTGTTCGTCGACGGGTTGAACCGCGAGTTCGGACTTACCCGCACGCAGTTCGGACTCGGTGTACTGCTGGTCACGATGGCCCTGGCGCTGGCGAACCCGGTATCCGGCTGGGCGATCGACCGCTTTGGCGCAAGGGTGCCTGCCGTAGTGGGACTGCTGCTGCTGGCCGTCGGCTTCGCCTCGATGGGACTGTTCGTGCACTCGACCGCAAGCTACCTGCTGCTGCAGGCGCTGGTCGGCTTTGTTGCCGTAGCCTCGGGACCTGTCGCGTTCGCCAAACTCGTGGGCGCCACCTTCACCCGGCATCGAGGCCTGGCACTGGGCATCACCATGGCCGGCATCGGGCTGGCTGCGGCCCTGGTTCCGCCGCTGCTGTCTGCGCTGATCGCGGAGCGCGGCTGGCGCACCGGTTATTTCGCACTGGCAATTGTGCCGCTGGCTGGCGCCTTCGCGGTCGCGCTGCTAATTCCCCGCCGCGGCGGTGCAGTGGCGCAGCAGGCGGGAGCTTCGCCAAGCACGGCCGACAACTCGGACTGGGTTCGCTCGCGCGCCTTCTGGATACTCGCGGCTGCTTCCGCGACCATGTCGCTGGCCTTCATGGGACTGCTGCCGCATTTCGTGCCGATGCTGCGGGACAACGGCCTGGATCCCGTGGCGGCGGGCCGCGTCGCCGGCTCCATCGGACTCGCCGTGATCGGCAGCCGTCTGCTCATCGGATATCTGCTCGACCGGATGTTCGCGCCCCGCGTCGCGATTGCGGTATGCGTGATCGCGGCAGCCGGATGCGTGCTGTTCATCGTGCAGGGAGCGTCGGCAGCGACCCTTACCGCGATCGCACTCGGCTTCGCTGTCGGTGCGGAGCTGGACTTGATGGGTTATCTGGTCGCGCGTTACTTCGGGCTCGCCCAGTTCGGACGTGTCTATGGATGGCAGTACGCCGTATTTGTAGCTGCCGCGGGGCTTGGTCCCCTGTGGGTTGGCGCGGTGCGCGATGCCACCGGCAGCTACACATTGCCATTGACGATCAGCGTGGCGGGCCTCGCGGTGGCGTGCATCACCTTCCTGCTGCTGCCACGTTACGAGCAACAGCCGCGCACCTGATCAGTCGCGGAACAGCAGCGGCGCAAACTCCCTGAGGCTGCGCCGCCACGACAGGAATTCATGCGCGGTATCCGGTGATGCGTAGAACACGCCCTTCACGCCCACCTTGCTGAGGTCTGCGGTGATCTGCTGCGGATTCCCGGAACGCGGATTGGCGAGTTCGCGACTGCCGTAACTGACGAACACCAGCCGCACCTTGTCCTTGAAGCCTGCTGCTTTCTGCACGTCTTCCTGGGAGATGTTGCCGCCGCTGAACAGGCCGATGTGCGAGAAGGTGTCGAACTTTTTCAGCGAGATCGAGCGGGTCTCCATCGCGCCCATTGAAAGTCCGGCCATGGCGCGATTGCGCTGGTTGGCGAGCGTGCGGAAGCTGGCATCGATGTAGGGGATCAATTCATCGACCAGCATGGTCTGGAAGTGGATGACGTCGAAGTTTGCGAGACCACCTGGTCGCACATCGTTGGTCATGCCGTAGGTCATGACGATGAGGAATGGCTTCGCCTTGCCTGCAGCCAGCAGGTTGTCGAGGATCAGGTTGGCGTGCCCCTGCGTGCTCCAGGCCGTTTCATCCTCGCCCCACCCATGCTGCAAATAGAGCACGGGGTAACGCTTACCGCGATTCCTTTCATAGTCTGGCGGTGTGTACACGAATGCCCTGCGCATGACACCGGTGCTCTTCGAAGCAAACAGCACCTGCTGCAACTTGCCATGGGGCACGTCCTTGAGCGCGTAGAAATCGCGGTCGTGGGCCGGAATTTCGATGCCGCTTTCCCAGCGCACGGAGCCGTAGAAGTTGAGCGTGCCCGGATCGTTGAAGACACCGCCATCGAGCGTCAGGTGGTAATAGTGAAAACCTTCGTCCAGCGGGCCCGTTGTCGTGCCCATCCACGCGCCGTCCTCTGCCCTGCTCAGGACGGTGCCGCCACTGCCACCCAGGCCCAGGCTCACGACCACACTTTTCGCCTCCGGAGCGACCACGCGAAAGCGGGCATATCCCTGGGAGTTGACCTGCGGATATTGCTGCCCAGGCTGGTTGAAGATGGAAGGCTTGAAGTCCTCCCTGATAGCAGGCTCGGCGGCTTGCGCCTGCCAGCTCAAGCCAGCGAGGGCAACGATCAGGAACGCCAGAGTTCTGCGATTCATTTTTATTCCTCCCGCGGTTAACTTCGGATGGTACTGCACAAGCGCATGGCTGCCATTCGTGACGCCCAGGGATGCGGGCCGCGCTGCAATGCACGATTGGTAGGTCCGCCCCATCAATAACCTTATGTGTTGACGTTGAAGGCAGCCACCCCTACCGTAAGTTTTGAAATGGAGGTCGGTAAAGTGGGATGCCTTGCATGACGGAACATGTGGTTTTACTGCGCGATGTGGGCCGCGGGGACGTCGCCCGCGTCGGCGGCAAGAATTCCTCCCTGGGCGAAATGCTGCGCTCGCTGTCGCAACTGGGCGTGGATGTGCCGGATGGCTTTGCCACCACGGCCGACGCCTATCGCGCATTTGTCGGACAAAAGGAGCTGGACGAGCGGATCCACGCCGCGCTGGACCGCCTCGATGTGGACGACATCGAGCAACTCGCGCGCACCGGCGCAGATATCAGGCGCTGGATCATCGAAACGCCGTTGCCACCCGCGCTGGAAGCTGCGGTGGTTGCCGCTCTGGAGCAGATGAGCCAGGGACGCGAGATCGCTGTCGCGGTGCGCTCTTCGGCAACGGCCGAGGACCTGCCCGAGGCCTCGTTTGCCGGTCAGCAGGAGACCTTGCTGAACGTCCGCGGGATCAAGGCCGTGCTGGCGGCAATCCACGAAGTGTTCGCGTCCCTGTTCAACGACCGCGCGATCTCCTATCGGGTTCATCAGAAGTTCAGCCACCGTGACGTGGCACTGTCGGTGGGCGTGCAGCACATGGTGCGCAGCGACGTAGGCTCAAGCGGCGTGATGTTCACGCTCGATACCGACTCGGGCTTCCGCAATGTCGTGTTCCTGACCAGTTCGTGGGGCCTGGGCGAGATGGTGGTCCAGGGCGCCGTGAATCCCGACGAGTTCTATCTCTACAAGCCTGCGCTGCAGGCTGGCCGCAGCGCGGTGCTGCGACGCAATCTGGGCGCCAAAGCACTGCGCATGGTGTACGCACCTGCGGGTTCGGGCGAGCGCGTGCGCACCGAAGACGTGCCCCAGGCCGATCGCATGCGCTTCTCGCTCACGGACGAGGAAGCCACGCGGCTCGCGCAACAGGCGCTGCTGATCGAAGCCCATTACGGCTGCCCCATGGACATCGAGTGGGGCAAGGACGGCGAGACGGGACGCCTGTACATCCTGCAGGCGCGACCCGAGACGGTGCAGAGCCGCAAAGGGCCGACGCTGCAGCGCTTCAGCCTCAAGGGTCGCGCCAATGTCCTGGCAGAAGGCCGTGCCATCGGCCAGCGTATCGGCGCGGGCCGGGTGCGCGTGGTCAACAGCCTGCGCGACATCGCCCGCGTGGAAAAGGGCGATGTGCTGGTTGCCGACATGACGGATCCGGACTGGGAACCGGTGATGAAGCGGGCAGCGGCAATCGTGACCAACCGCGGTGGCCGCACCTGCCATGCCGCGATCATCGCGCGCGAACTGGGCGTGCCGGCCGTTGTGGGTTGCGGCGACGCCACGCGGACTATTCTGGATGGGGCGCAGGTTACCGTGTCCTGCGCCGAGGGCGAGACCGGGCATGTCTACGAAGGCATTCTTGACTGGGAGGAGCAGCGACTCGAACTGCAGAGCCTGCCCGAGCCGCCGGTCAAGATCATGATGAACCTGGGCAATCCCGATCTGGCTTTTGGTGTGTCGATGCTGCCGCACCGCGGTGTGGGACTGGCGCGCCTGGAGTTCATCATCAACCGGATGATCGGCGTGCATCCACGCGCACTGCTCGAATTCGACTCGCTCGAGCCGGAGGTGAAGGCGCGGGTTGCCGGGCGCATGGCGGGTTACGCCAGTCCCGTGGAGTTCTTCATCGCCCGCCTCGCCGAGGGCATGGCGCAGATTGCGGCGGCATTCGCGCCCGAAATGGTGATCGTGCGACTGTCGGACTTCAAATCGAACGAATACGCCAATCTCATTGGCGGCGAGCGCTATGAGCCGCATGAAGAGAACCCGATGCTGGGTTTCCGCGGTGCCTCACGCTACGTGGATCCGGACTTCCAGCCCTGCTTCGACATGGAGTGCCAGGCGATCCGGCGGGTTCGCGAGGACATCGGACTCACCAACGTGCACGTGATGGTTCCTTTCGTGCGCACACTGTCCGAGGCGCGCGCAGTGACCGAACTGCTCGCCGAGCGCGGGCTCAAGCGCGGGCAGCTGGGGCTCAAGGTCATCATGATGTGCGAGATTCCCTCCAACGCGCTGCTGGCCGAACAGTTTCTCGAATACTTCGACGGCATGTCGATCGGGTCCAATGACCTTACGCAGCTGACGCTGGGACTCGACCGCGACTCGGCCATTGTTTCGGGCCTGTTCGACGAGCGCGATGCGGCGGTGAAGATGCTCGTGTCGCGCGCCATCGCGGCCTGCCGCAGTGCCGGCAAGTATGTGGGCATCTGCGGCCAGGGCCCGTCCGACCACCCGGACTTCGCCGACTGGCTCGTTGATCAGGGCATCGAGAGTCTGTCGCTGAATCCGGATACGGTGCTCGAGACCTGGTTGCGCCTGGCACAGCGGCATCGGGCGTGATCGAGCGCACCATCTGTTTTGTCTCGGACCGGACGGGCCTCACCGCCGAGACGCTGGGGCATAGCCTGCTGGCGCAATTTGGCGAGCAGCATGCACGCAGCGTGACGATGCCGTTCGTCAGCTCCCAGAAGGAAGCACTGGGTGTCGTGACGCGCATCAACGAGATTGCCAAACGTGACGGTGCGCGGCCAATCGTGCTCTCGACGCTGGTCGATGAAGACCTGCGCACCACGCTGCGGCAGGCGAATGCGTTCTTTCTCGACTTCTTCGATGCCTGCCTCGGACCACTGGAGGCGGAGCTCGGACGCCAGTCGGCACATGTCGCAGGACATGGCGTGAAGGAACTGGGCGCGGATCCCGCGCACTCCGAACGCATCGATGCGACCAACTTTGCGCTTGCCAATGACGACGGCTCGGGTCAGCGCGACTACCGCAGCGCGGACGTGATCCTGATTGGCGTGTCACGCTCGGGCAAGACACCCACATCACTCTACATGGCGATGCAGTACGGCATCCGCACTGCCAATGTGCCGCTGCTGGAAGAGGACTTCGAGCAACGCGCCCTGCCGCGCGACCTGCGCACGCACCGCGCGAAGATATTCGGCCTGACGATCAGCCCGGAGCGGCTGCAGCAGATCAGGCAGGAGCGGCGGCCGGGAAGCCGCTACGCTTCCCTGGCGCAGGTGGAATTCGAGGTGCGCAACGCGCTGGACCTCATGAACCGGAACCAGATTCCGCACATCGATGTGACCGAGAGCAGCGTCGAGGAAATCGCCAGCCGGATCCTGGACCAGCTGAAACTCGAACGGCATCTCAGGGGGTAAGCGAGCGGCATGATCACTCCAGCGTCTTCGCCACCCTGAATCCCAGATAGTTGCGACCACGCGTGCTGGCCGCATAGGGTGCGCCGCGCCGAGCGCTGCATGTACGGATTGCTGGTAAAGGTGCCATTGCGAAATACCCGCACTGCACAGTCGCCTTCCGTACTGGCTCTGCCATCTAACGGCGCGTGCGCCATGTCCGCCTCGTACCAATCCTGGGCCCATTCGAAGATGTTGCCGTGCATGTCATACAGGCCCCAGGCATTGGGCGGAAAAGAGGCCACCGGCGCCGGTTCGTCCAGCCATTTGTCGCGACCTTCGGCATAGGGACCGCGCTCGCCGTGGCCGCGCAATCCGAAATTGCCGCGGTTGTAGTCGATGGCATAACCCCAGGGGAATGCGGTCGTAGTTCCCGCACGCGCGTCGTACCAGCTCATCCCCACCACCGGCCGCGTGCCGCGGCCTTAGTCCATGGAAGTGCCGGCTGGCAGCACGATCAGCTCGGGGCAGTTCCGGCATTCCCTGATGGAGTCGCCTGCTTTATGTTTCTTGCCGGCGGCCGGCACTTCCGTCGCCAGTAACGTCGCACTGCCGAGCAGCAACACGAACCCCATCCGCAGAATCGTGGCGGTCGTGATCTTCATCCCGCCCTCCCCGTACGGATTGTCGCTTCTATTTCGCCTTGTCGGCCACGAAACCTCGAACGAATTCGACGCTGCCGAGCTTGCCATCCTTGTTCGTGTCCAGTAACGCGAATCGGCGCTCTGCTTTCGACACGTCCTGCTTGCTGTCTTCCAGAGTCACTACGCAAGCACATATCCCGTCAATTGAAAGCCGATCAGCACGAAGCCGGCCGCCATGATCAGCGTGTTCGCGGAGTATGCGCCGCGGACAAACGTGCCACTCCGGCGCCACAGCTGAAAGGCCAGCAGGATCAATGTCAACGCCACTACCTGGCCAAGTTCCACGCCGATATTGAACGCGATGATGTTTCCCAGCAGTCCTTCGCGGGACAGCGCCAGATCCTGAAGCTTGGTGGAAAGGCCAAACCCGTGCGCCAGACCGAACAGCAAAACCGCAGCGCGAGGGTTGATCTGGATGCCCAGCCGCCGGAAACCGCCGATGTTTTCCAGCGCCTTGTAGACCACCGAGGCGCCGATGATGGCGTCCACGATATGGGCATTCGAATGAATGCCGGCCAGGACACCGATGAGCAGGGTGCAGCTGTGTCCGACGGCGAAGAGCGTCGCGTACAAGGCGACGTCCCTGAGGCGATAGAGGAAGAAGATGACACCGGCAAGAAACAGCAGATGGTCGTAGCCGGTCACCATGTGCTTGGCGCCCAGGTACATCAGGGGCAGAAAGTGCACGCCGGAAATCGATTCCAGATAGGCCGCATCACCGCCCGCGACACCATGGCCCCAGGCTGATGCAGCAACTGCACAAGCCATCAGCGCCGCCAGAGCGCGGCAGATGTTCCTGGTCATTGCCCGGCCCCGACGCCGATGATGCCGTAATCCTTGATGCCGTTGAAATAGCCCGTTACGGTCAGCGTGATGGTCACGGTCTTGTCCGACAGGCTGAGCCAGTACCATCCATGCTCGCCACTGAACGGCGCCACGAGTGAGCCATGCCCTTCGTGACCAGTCTGCTGTTCTTCGTACCGGACGAATCCCTGTCCCATGCCGGGATCATGGCCATGGAAGTCGGTGTACACCTCACCGTCTGAACGCCACGAATAAACGATGACCTGTGCGGCATCCAGGATCGTCTTGATTTCCGTCTCTTCCCCCGCCTTCAGGACAACCTTCATGGTCCTGGTCCCGGCTTCGACCTTCTTCAGCTGGATCACGGCGGGATTGGGCAGTGGAATCGGTTCACCCGCGTCCGGGACGGTGACTTCCCGGATCTTTTCATTGCCGCCGATGACGTCCCGAATCTCGAGTTTGCGGGTCGGTCCATTGATGGCCGTCAGGCCCAGCGAACGACCCAGGCCAGTCGGATCGATGCCGTACTCCGCGGGCAGCACAGCGACGACCAGGATAATCACGGCAGCGACCAGCGCCGCGGCAATGGTTGCCAGCAGACGTCGGGCAGAAGGCGGTGAAACCTGGAAGGGTGATTCGGACTCGGTCATTTGGTATTCCTCAGCAATCAGTCGACGGCCGGCTTGTCTTGATTCGCGCGCAGCACCACGAAGGCGCGGATGGCATGCACGTCTTCCGGTTTCAGCACGCTTGAGTAGTTCGCCATGCCATGTGCCTGGCGGGCGCCACCGAGCACTACTGAGTCGAAGGACTCTTCCGTCTGCAGATAGGGCGTGCGGCGCAGGTCCGGCAGGATGCCAACCTGGATCGCGCCCGGACCATGGCAGTTGGCGCAATAGGCGTCATAAAGACCGCCGCCCCTGGCGGCGAGCTCCGCGGCCAGCACGGCCGGTGGATTCATCGGCAGCGGCTTGGCCTCTGGCAGAGGTGGCAACTGTGCAGCGCCATCCAGCTTGTAGACCAGCAACCGCGAGACGTTGCGCTGGGCATAGCCCTTCATGTTCGTGTCACCACCGATCAATGCCCACGAGCCCCCGGTGCCCGCCATGATGGCGACATACTGACTGCCATCGATCGAATACGTGATCGGTGCGGCGATGATCCCCGTCTGCGTTGGCGCAGACCAGAGCTCCTTGCCATCTTTCGCGTCCAGCGCGGTGAACTGACCCGAGCCCGTTCCCTGGAACACCAGGCCGCCCGCCGTCGCCAGCGCGCCGCCGTTGGCCTGCCCGCCACGCTCCACGCGCCACACTTCCTTCTGGTTCACCGGATCCCAGGCGATGAGCCGGCCGTAGGTTTCATCCAGGACCTTCTTCGGATCGAGCACGGCGTTGCCCGAAAAGTCAGCACCTACGTTCTGGGTCATCGGCCGCAGACCAAAACTCTTTGGTGCGCCGTAGATGAAGGGCGTGCCGTGGATCGGCAGATACACCAGGCCAGTCTGCGGACTGAACGCCATGGAATGCCAGGTGTGTGCACCGTTCGGATTCTGCTTCGAGAGAAACGGCTTGCCGGTGTTCTCGTAGCGCGCCTCTTTGGTCTCCACCGGGCGGCCAGTGGCCAGATCCACATGCGTGGCCCAGGCGACGTCGGTGACATTCTTCGCCGAGATGAGTTTGCCCGTGGCGGCATCGATCACGTAGAAGAATCCATTC
Organism: Gammaproteobacteria bacterium; assembly: GCA_031424095.1. Taxonomy (GTDB): domain Bacteria; phylum Pseudomonadota; class Gammaproteobacteria; order Steroidobacterales; family Steroidobacteraceae; genus ZC4RG30. Next base: position 15,913 of record JANPGU010000259.1, on the reverse strand, counting down.
TTCGGAGCCTGCATCAGTACGTGCCGCTTCTGGCCGTCGATGGTGAGGTCCGCGATGATGATCTGCTGCGTGGCCGTGTGATCCCAGCTTTCACCTGGCGTGCTCTGGTAGTGCCAGACATATTCGCCGGTGTCGGGCTTCAGCGCGACGATGGACGAAAGGAACAGGTTGTCGCCCTTGCCTTCGCTGCGCAACTTGCGGTTCCAGGGACTGCCATTGCCCACGCCGATGTACAGCAGGTCGAGGCCCGGGTCATAGGACATCGAATCCCACACCGTGCCACCGCCGCCCATCTTCCACCACTCACCGGACCATGTCTTCGCGACCTTCTCGAGTATGGGCTGCTCGAATCCATCCTTCGGATTTCCGGGCACGGTGTAAAAGCGCCAAAGCTGGTTGCCCGAATCCGGATCGTAGGCGGTGACATAGCCGCGCACGCCGAGCTCGGCACCCCCATTGCCGATCAGCACCCTGCCCTTCACCACGCGCGGCGCGCCGGTGATGGTGTAAGGCCTGGTCTGGTCGACGGTGACTACATCCCAGAGCTTTGCGCCGGTAGCGGAATCCAGCGCGATCAGCCGACCATCGATGGTGCCGACGAACACCTTGCCCTTCCACACAGCGACGCCCCGATTGACCACGTCGCAGCAGGCGTTGACGCCGAACTGGCCGGGCACCTCGGGATCGAAGGCCCAGAGCTGCTTGCCGGACTTCGCGTCATAGGCCTTGACCTTGCTCCACGCCGTGGTGATGTAAAGCACCCCATCGACCATGATTGGCGTGGCTTCCTGGCCGCGATTGGTGTCCAGGTCCGCGAACCAGGCGAGACCGAGCTTGCCCACGTTGCTGGCGTTGACCTGGTCCAGCTGGCTGTAGCGCTGTTCGGAGTAGGTGCGCCCATGCGACATCCACGAGCCGGGCTCGGCGTCGGCAGCCAGGATGCGTGCGGCATCGACGTTGGCCTTGCCGAAGTTTGGATCGGGTGCTGGCGCGGTTACGCGCGGTGAGCATGCGGCGAGCGCAATACCCAGCAAGGGGATGCCGAACGTAGCGGCGAACCGCGATTGTCCACTGCGCAAATTCATGTCGCCCCCGATGTCGCCGATCTGTTGGTGTCGGATCGGCCAAAGTATAGACGTTGCGGCGGGAAACGGCGTAGAACTGACAGGCAAAACGTCGCCAGGCCAGTGATGTTCAACAGAAAGCTCATAGGCATCTGCTTCCTGCTCTGCCTTGCCCACCTCAGCGCGGCGCAGGCGCCCTTCCAGGAAAGCGGTGTATCCTGCCCGCCAGTCAATGGCCTCGAATTCATCTGTGGAATCCAGAAGCCCGAAGATCTCCGGCACATTTCCGACACTCGCTGGTTGATCGCCAGCGGCTTTGCAGACGGGTCAGGCCTGAAACTGCTGGACACGCGCTCCAGGTCATGGCGGCGCTGGTATGCGGGCACGCCGGAACAGATTCGCGCTGATTCCATCCGCTACGGCTCTTGTCCGGGAGCGCCGTCCGCAGAATCATTCAATGCGCATGGTTTGAGCCTGCGCACTGCTGCAGCCGGACGATACCAATTGTTTGTGGTCAATCATGGTGGCCGCGAGTCGATCGAGGTGTTCGACATCGACGCGCGCGGCGGCGAGCCGTCATTGACCTGGACAGGCTGTGTACTGTTGCCATACGGACTGGCAGGCAATGCCATTGCAGCGACTCCCGATGGAACGCTACTGACCACGGTATTGGCGCGACCGGGTCATACTTATGCCGATTTCGTCAATCGCAAACCCACCGGTGGCGTCTATCAATGGCGACCGGGCAGCAGTGGCTTTCGATTGCTTCCAGGCACCGAGCTGCCCGGCAACAACGGTATTGAAACCTCGCCCGATGGCCGGGAGTTTTACGTCATCGCCTTCGGCCTGCACTCGGTGTTTGTCTACAGCCTGAGGGATACATCCAGACCATTGCGCCAGATCGAGGCGCCAGGCTTCATGCCAGACAACCTGCACTGGGACAATGGTCGCCTGCTATTGGCCGGCATGGTGTACGACGAGCCCGCGTGCGGCGGAGTGCGCAAGGTAGTCAATGGACAGGCCGATTCCATGCGCTGCCCGCGCGGCTATGTCGTCGCCTCCCTGGACCCTGGCAGCCTGATGTTTTCAATTGTCGCGTATGCAACACCCAACCCCGCCTTCAATGGTGTCTCCAGCGCAGTGGTGATTGGCAACGAATTGTGGCTGGGGTCCTACCAGGCTGATCGCATCGCCTATCGACGTCTGCCGGGATCTGACAACTAGGCCCGGGCGAAGAAACTCTCGCGCATGCGGTGAACGTCCGCCTCGAATCCAGTGATGATCTCGAAGGCCAGTGCGGCCTGCCCAATGACCATCCCAGAGCCATTGAGAACGCGGCAGCCGCGCTCGCGTGCGGCTCGCAGCAGCCCTGTCTCTAGCGGAAAATAAACGATGTCCGCAACCCACATCTGCGGCCCCAGGAATTTCACGTCGATGGGCATGCCGGGGTGTGCAACCATACCAACCGGTGTTGCGTTGACGATGCCATCCACGTGCAGCGGGGCACTCGCGATGCCTGCTGAGGTGATGACTCGATCCGGAAATCTCAGCTGCAAATCGGCGACCAGTCCATTCGCCCGCATATCATCGACATCGACGATGCAAAGATTCTTCGTGCCCAGTGACAGCAGCGCGGAGGCCACAGCCGCGCCGGCGCCACCCGCGCCGAATTGCCGCACGCGTTCCAGTGATGCGCCGGCCAGCCCATCGCGGACACTGTCTCGAAAACCTGCCACGTCGGTGTTGTGACCGGTCATGCGCCCGGCGCGAATCGCGACAGTGTTGACCGCACCGACCAGTTCCGCGCTGTCGGCCAGACCATCCAGCAACGGAATGATGGCCTGCTTGAACGGATAGGTGACATTGAAACCGCAGAAGCCGCTGTCTCGCAACTTGGCAATCATGGGTCCCAGTGCCGCATCCGGCAGGCCGCGAGCATCGAAATCGATGAGTTCGTAGGTGAGCGCCAGCCCCTGCGCCCGCGCCTCCTGTTCGTGCAGCCATGACGACCGCGAGGCAAGAATGGATCGCCCAGCCAGACCCGAGCGCAGGATCGCGGTCGTTTCAACGGGAGAACCGGCACCGCCCCGCGAGACGGTACCGGCTAGGGGATCAGCGGTCAAAAGCTCGCCTTGAGTCCAACATAATAGGAACGGCCGATCGGATCATACAACGCCACATCGGTACCATTCTGCGAACTGGAGACGAATGGCAGGCCCTTGTCGAACAGGTTGTTCACACCGGCCCGCAGCTCGAGCGTCTTGTTCACCTTGAAGTTGCCGAACAGGTCCCACAGCTGGTACGTCGGGACGCCGACGCTGACGTTGGTTGGGGTCAGCACCGAGCTCTGGTCATCCATCGAGGATTGATAGCGCCAGCGCAGACCCGCATTTGCACGCTCCATCCGATAGCTGAAGGTGGTCAAGGCGCGCCACTCGGGAGTGGCGCGCGGCGGCACCGCTCCGGGCCCGGCACCACCGACGCTTACACCCGTGTATTCCAGCAACGCAGCGCCCGGCAACAGTTGCACGCGGTAGCTGTTGAGCCAGGTGATGGCCGAGTCGACTGCGAACTTGCCGGAGAGGCTCTGCAACCCGGGGATTCCGTAATGCAACTGAACCTCTACACCGTCAGTACGCAGCGCGCCCAGGTTCTTGTAGGGCGTTGATACGTTCAGGATCTGGCCAGTGGAGTCGCGAGCAATCAATGCGCAGAACTCGTTGGCGTTGCTGTACGAAGGATTGGACCCATCGAGGTTGTAGCACTTCGAAAGTACCGTGAGACCGGGCACCGTCGAGATGACGTCATCGATGCTGATCTTGTAGTAGTCGATCGATGCCGACGCATCCGCAAGCCAGCCATCCTGCTGCGAATTCCAGACCAGACCGATGTTGAAGGTATTGGCGCGCTCCGGTGTGACACCGAGATTGCCGGAGTTCACCTGCCCGGTAGCGGTGGTGGGGAAGGTGTAGCTGCCGATCGCCGCGGCGGGAACGCCCTGCGTGACGCACAGCGCAGCGACCTGCGCAGCGCTGGCACCCGTGCGCGCCGTGGAACGAACGTCGCAAGGATCACCCAGTGACGCCGGTGGGGTGCCGATGACCAGTTGTGCGCCCTGCGGGGGGGAGAACAGCTCGGCGATGTTCGGGGCCCGCACCGCGCGCTGCCAACTGCCGCGAACCAGCAGCGAATCCACCGGCCGCCAACGGCCATCGAACTCGTAGCTCTTCACCGAGCCGGTAACCGAGTAGTCGGAGACGCGCGCGGCGGCACCAACGCCCAGTTCCTTCGCCCACGGCGCGTCAGCAAGCAGCGGCACGTCGATCTGCAGCGCAAACTCCTTGACCGACACTGCCTTGCGCGGCACCGGCAGCGTATTCACCACGCCTTCGATGTTGCCACCGGGACTGCTGGGCACGAACACATTGAAGCCATTGGGTGACACCAGGTCGCTGTCAGGCGAGAAGGCATAGGTATTGCGACGATAGGCGGCAAGCAGGGCGAGTTGCGCCTTGCCGGCACCGGTATCGAACAGTGCGCCATTGACCTGGCCCTGCACCTGCGTCTGGCTGAGTTCCTCGCTGCTGTGCGCGTCCTTGGTGATGAAGGCGCGGCATGCTGCCGAAAGCGTGCGCGCATTGGCGTCGCCGAAAGGGTTGAACCCTCCAGCACACAATGACGCACCACCATCGGTTGCATTGAGCAATCGCTGGACCTGGGTTTTCAGCACGGCGTTGTGCATGGTCTGGTCGTGCACGGACTCGTCGTAGGATACGAAGGTGTCGAAGCGCCAGCTGTCGCTGAGGCTGCCCTTGAGCCCCGCCAGGTACTGGCTGACATGGTAGGTCTCATCCCAGCCCTTGTAGGGCACGCCGACGTAGCGCGCGTTCCAGCCGAATGGTGCAGCTGCCGTCGGACGCGATGCCAGCACGGTTCTCAGATCCGCGGGTATGAAGGGATTGGTCACAGGTATTGTCGTCAGCGCCGGAAACTGCGTCAGGCTGCCGCCGCTGGCCGTGGACACGCTGGGATTGACGTACATGAACTGCGCGTACGCCGTCAGATTGTCATTGAGATCGTAGTCGGTCTTCAGGAACGCGCTCTTGCGCTCCAGCCCATTGTAGAAATCAATCTGCTGACCCACGGGCATGCGCACATTGCCGCCGATGACGGCGTAGCCGTTGCTGCCATTGGCCCCCTTGTAGTTGACGGCACCGGTCTGCACAAACAGCGTGCCGTCATTGTTGAAGCCAAGGTTGAGCAGTGGATTGCGCGTGCCGGTGATGCCGTAGCCAGTGAAGATGGTCTGCAGCACCGCCGCATTTGGCGCATTGGTGGCGGAGGGAACGAACGTACCGGTGCCGATGAACGAAGAAGGAATCTTGTTGAAGAAGAACGAGCGCGAACTGCCGTTCACCGGATCCTGCTTCGCGAAGCTCAGCGCCGCGATCAGGTTGCCGCGACCATCGGCATATTTGCCACCGAACGCGACCGATCCGTTCAGGCGCCACGCATCACCGCGCTCGCTGAGCGAACTCAGTACATCGACCTTGACGCCGTCGAAACCACGCACGGTCTTGAAATTGACGACACCCGACATGGCATCCGAACCATAGACCGCCGAGGCACCGCCGGTAATCGCGTCCACGCCGTCGATGATCGCGTCCGGCAGGATGTTGATGTCGACGTTGCCCGCGATGTCCGAGACCGGCAGGCGGCGGCCATCCAGCAGCACCAGGTTGCGATTGGTCCCGAGGCCGTGCAGGTTGATCGATGCACGACCACCCGTGCCCTGCCCGCCAGTTGCTGCGTTGCCGCCGACCGTAAAACCCGGCAACTGGTTCAGCGCATCGACCAGCGTAGCCTGGCCGCTTTCATCGAGCGCCGCTTCGCTTACCGAGAGGATCGGACTGACCGCCGTATTGTTGGGACGCTGGATCAACGAGCCGGTAACCACGACCTCTTCAAGGTTGGTATCGCCCGCTGCCGGCGCGGTCTGCGCCTGTGCGGCCGATCCGACAATCAACGCCACCGCGGCCGACACCGAAAGCCGCGACCTGCTGGTCCGATCCATAACTCCCCCTTCTTGTCCGGCGGAATGTGCCGGTTGGTTGGAACCTATTTATGGTACGAACTCGTTCCTGTCAATATCGGCGTGCAAAAATGCCGCGACACAGGAATGTGTGTCGCAGCAAAAGACCGCGTTCAGGGCTTGGCCGCGACCCAGGCCACGATGATGTCGGCCACCTCGCGAGCCCGCGCTGCCACAGCCTTGCGGCTGGACATGTCGACACCGAAGTTGTGCGCGAACGTGAACTGGTTCGAGACGTTGTAGAAGCTCAGCGCGGTCATGTTCATGTGCAGCCTTACCGGGTCGATTCCCCTGCGGAAGCTGCCGTCGGCCTCGCCGCGCTGGATCAGTCGGCGCAACATTTCAATGACGCGGGCATTGCCAGCAGGCAGCTCCTCGATCTGCTTCAGATGCTCCGCCCGGTGAATGTTTTCGTTCATCACCAGACGCACCAGTTCCGGGTGCTGGGAGTGGTAACGCACGTCGTGCTCGACCAGCCGGCGCAGCGCATCTGGCGCACTGCCCTTTTCCAGATCGACACCACTCTCACTTTCGCGGACGCGGCGGTACGCCCGCGCCAGCACCGCGCGATACAGGTCGTCCTTGCCCTCGAAGTAGTAGTAGATCTTGCGCTTGGTGGCGCGACCGGCGATCTCGTCGATACGCGCCCCGGCGAGACCCTTGTCGACGAACTCCTGGGTCGCGATGTCCAGAATCTGGTTGATGGCGAGCTCGCGCGAGACCGCGTGCGAACGGCGGGGACGGCGCGCGGGTGCCGCTGCAATGGCAGACTTGCGGGTCGTTTTTGGTTTCACTCACGCACTATTTGCCGCGAGTTTGGCCGTGTCAATCACCGCCGACGGGCGCATCGACGGAAACCCGCTCCACTGTCCCAAGGATGAACAGATAGGCTGCGGCACCGATCAGGCCCAGGGCGCCTATGTAGGCGAGCGCACCATAGAAGCTACCCGTCCTGCCCACTACAACACCGATCACGATGGGGGTGACGATGCCCGCAAGGTTGGCGCACAGATTGAACAGGCCGCCGGTGAGCCCGATCATCGACTTCGGGGCGACATCGGCGATGAGTGTCCAGCCGAGGTTGCCCATTCCCTGGCCGAAGAACGCCACCGACATGATTGCAATGACCAGCGCGTTGCTCGACGTGAAATTCGCCAGCACCATGGTCGAGGTCAGCAGCAGGCCGGCGATCACGGGCAGCTTGCGCCCCAGGGTTGCCGAGCCCGTGCGGCGGATCAGGCCGTCCGAAATCACGCCTCCCAGCAACACGCCGACCGAGGCCGCAATGTAGGGCAAGGACGCGGCGAATCCCGATTTGATCCAGTCCATGCCCCGTTCCGTAACGAGGTAGCTCGGGAACCAGGTCAGGAAAAACACCAGTGTCGAGTTGCTGCAGAACTGGCCAATGGAGGCGCCGAGCACCTGGCGCTTGCGCATCAGCTTGCCAGCCGACGCCCAGCTGAATTTCGTCTGCCCCTGCGCGGCCAGGCCCCCACCGCTCGCGATGAGATCGAGCTCGGCCTGGTTCACCTTGCGGCTTTCGTGTGGATCGCGGTAGCTCAGGTGCCATACGCCCGCGAACACCAGGCCGATGGCGCCGAAGATGAAGAACAGCGCCCGCCAGCCGTAGCTCGCGGCAATCCAGGTCAACACCGGGATCAGAAAGCCGAGGCCAATATACTGGCCCACCGCGTAGACGCCATTGGCGCGCGCGCGCTCGGTCTGCGGGAACCACAGGGAAAGGATGCGGCCATTGGTGGGATAGCACGGCGCCTCGGCAAGCCCCAGTGCAAGACGGGCAGAGAACAGTCCGGCCACGCTCGCCATCAGGCCATGCACGAAGGTGGCAAGTGACCAGAGTGCAAGCGACAGCCCGTAAGTGATGCGCACACCGAGGCGGTCGAGCACGATTCCGCCCGGAATCTGCGCCAGCGCGTAAGTCCAGGAGAACGCAGAGAAGATCAGGCCCATCACTTCAGGAGTGATCGCCAGCTCCTTCACGAGGAAGGGCTGCGCCACCCCCATAACGGAGCGATCCACGTAGTTCAGCATGGTGGCAAGCGTGATGAGCGCAAGTACTGCGAGGCGGCGGCGGGTGGGAATCATGTGAGCGTCCGTGGGTCAGTCGCGCGGCCGCGTGTCGCTGCGGGGCAAGGGTGCACTGACCGGGGCCGTGTTCTCCAGCAGCTTCAGGGCTGCAGCATCAGGCCAGGTGGCGATATGCAGGTCTGTGCCAAGCACCAGCACGCGCGGCTCACGCGCGCTGAAAGCCGGCCAGGCGGGCACCTGTGGCGCCGTGGGCCTGCCATTGCGCGCGAAGGAGAGCAGCAGACCGGACATGCCTGCTTCGAGCTGCTCGTCCACCTTCTCCCATTGGCGCGTGCGACGGAACAGGTTCAACGCTTCGCGCGTGCGCAGGAAGTACGGCACCTCGCCGGTGTGATATGCACCCGCGGTAGCGGGATCGTGGTCCGCGAAGGTGATGCCCGGTGCGTAGGGCTGCCGGCGCGTGAAGAAATATGCGTAGACAGGGCTCTTGCCCCCCTGCTCCTGGGCGGAGGCCCAGGCAAACATCTGCACACCGACGGAGGCATCGCGTCCGATGTCGGTGGCCGCGCGACGCGCGCTGGACGCATCGGTTGCCGGATACGCGGCAAGGATCGCATCCGCGTTGGCAGCGAACTCACGCTGTACGGCCGCCTGCAGCTCCTGCACCGAATTCACCGTTCCGAGGCTGCGAAAGGATTCGTCACGCGTGAAGCCCAGCATCACCGGCACATCGTTCTGCCGGTGCGCAGCGAATACATCTGCGGACTGCCCTGCGACAAGCTGTCCGTCCACCACCATCGCTGCGCGCGGCACGGCGGCGGCGATTGCGAGAACGCGGTCTCCTGCGAGATCACGCATCGCCTCGAGCGAGGTGACGCCCAGCGCCTTCTGCAGTGCCAGCCCGTCGGCTTCGCCCTGCCCGAGCGGCACGGGAAGCATCGGCGCGGCGAAGGGACTGCCGCTCATGCCGACCACGCGGTGGAACAGCCCGCGTGCAGTCGGGCTGGCCTGCAGCAACGCGACGGAGGTCGAGCCCGCGGACTGACCCACGATGGTGACATTGCCCGGATCACCACCGAAGGCGGTGATGTTCCGCCGCACCCACTGCAAGGCGGCGATCTGGTCGGCAAGACCCTGATTGCCCGAAGCACCGCCGTTCTCGCGCGACAATTCCGGATGGGCGAGGAAGCCCAATGGGCCCACCCGGTACGCGATGTTCACGCGCACGACATCGCTGCGTGCCAGTCCCTCGCCGGAATAATTCGCCATGCTGGCGGAGCCAACATTGAAGCCGCCACCATAAATCCAGATGATTACCGGCAGCTTCGCGCCAAGCGCCGGCGCCCAGACGTTGAGATAGAGGCAATCCTCGCTGATCCCCTCATTGCCGAAGTAATGATTCATGGTGCGCGAGCGCAGCGCCTGCAGACACATTGGCGCCGCACGCTCGGCATGCAGCACGCCAGTCCACGGCACCACCGGCTGCGGCGCCTTCCAGCGCAGTTCGCGAACGGGTGGCGCCGCAAAGGGAATACCGAACCAGGCGCGCACTCCCGAAGGCAGCGTGACGCCCTCCACCAGACCTCCGTCGACGCGCAGCGGCGTGGCAACCGCAGGCGTGATCCCGCCTATGGCCAGCAGGCCGAGCGCGTGCGCCAGCGCAGCGGCAAACCTCGCGGGATTTCCGGCCAAACAGTTCATCGCCTCGCCTTGCCCAGGACCTGGTGGAAGAAATCGAAGGTCGCATTCGTCGCCTGCAGCGTTGCAGACCGGGTCGACTCGGGAGTTTTGCCGATGAAACTGTGGTCGACATCCGGAATGTAGATGGCGGTAACAGGCACGCCTGCCGCGCGCAGTTTTGCTTCGCCGGCATGGGACTGGGAAACATCCACGGTGCCGTCGCGCTCGCCGTGTATCAGCAGGAACGGCGGATCGCCTCCGCCGATGTAGGTGATCGGGCTGGCGCGTGCGATGACCTTCGCATCGCACGCCCCGACGCAACCGAGGAATCGCTGGCCACTGGCATCGCCACCGGTGCGCCCGATGATCGGTGCGAAATCGAACACGCCGTACCAGGTAACCGCGGCCTGCACGCATTCACTGCCGGGCGGAGGCGCGGCCACGCCTGTGGCTCGCACGGGATCAAGTGACAGGTCACCACAGGAAGTGGCCAGCAGCGCGGTGAGGTGTCCGCCGGCCGAGCCGCCCCAAACGCCAACGCGTGCAGCATCGATGTGATATTTCGTGGCGTTCGCGCGCAGGAAGCGCAATGCGGCGCGCGCGTCCTGCAGCGCCGCCGGGAACGGCGCTTCGCCTGACAGCCGATATTCCAGGCTAGCAACGATGAATCCCTCGCTGGCCAATTTCGCCAGCACCAGGGGAAAGTTGGACAGGGCGCCGGAGTGCCGCGTGTGGCCGCCTACCCAGCCGCCGCCGTGGATGTAGATGATCAGTGGCCGCGCGGCAGTCCCAGCCGGCATGTAGAGGTCGACGACGAGCGGCCTGAACCCGGGAATCACTGCATAGGTGACGTCGGCGAGGCTCGTGACACCACCAGCGAATTGCGTGACACGGTCCGGATAAATGTCGTCAATAGCCGGTGTCGCGGAAACTGGAAAGTCGCGTGGCTCGGCGGCGGCGCCTGCCAGAGAAAACAGACTGGATGCGCCCAGCATCACAATGGCAAGACTGCGGATCATGGTTCCCCCCTGTTGCACTGGATCTAGGTCATGGACGATGGCGCGCCTGGGCCGCCAATCGTATCGTGGCATTCGCGGCGCCATAGGCCTGGTAGCCACGACGTTCCACGATCTCGAAGAACGTGCGCCTGGTGAACGCACGGCTGTAGAACTGGAAATATTCCGTCGCGCCATCACGATCGTAAAGGATGTTGGCGTTGGCCATGCGCTCCACCAGCGCCCTTTCCAGGCCGAAGCGCGCCTCGAGGTCATCATAGTAATTGCGTGGTATCGCGAGCACGGGCAGGCCATTCGCAGTCGCGGCTGCGGCTGCGGCAAACACGTCGGATGTGTTGAATGCGATGTGCTGCACGCCGGCTCCCATGTAGTGCTGCAGGAAACGGGAAGACAGGGTCTGCGCCGCCATCGAGCCATTGAGCGTAACCCGCAGCGACCGATCCGGCGACTCCACGGCCTGGCTCTGCACGAGACCCAGCGTATCGGCAATCTCCACCAGTGGCGTCTTTGCCACATCGAACAACGCGATGTAATACAGCAGCCAGGAGAGGAATTCCTCGTACTGCATGGTCTGCGCGATGTGATCCGTGCGCAGCAGGCCCAGTGCGCGCATGCTCTGGAACTGAGGCTGGACGTCGCCACTGAATTCGTGGGACCAGACCCTGCCCTGGGTGCCGTCCTCGATGAAGTAGATCAGGCTGCTACCCACACCGCGCACGGAAGGAATCTGCAATTCGTCCGGCCCCACTGCCTGTTCGAAGCGCGGTATCTGCAGTTCTGCCGCACGTGCCAGTGCCGCAGCCACATTGCGGACCCGCAAACCGATCGCGCAAACCGACGCGCCATGCACCGCGTCGAAATTGTGGGCGAAGCCTTCCGGCTCGCAGTTGAGGACGATATTGATGCCACCCTGCTGCCAGCGCGTTACTGCCTTGCGGCGATGCTGGGCCACCGGCCGGAAGCCCAGTTGCCCGATCATGCCCCCAAGAGCCTGCGCCTCCTCTTCGGTGGCCGCGAACTCGATGAACTCCACACCCGTGACGGCAACGCGCGCCGGCATGCTCGCGCGGACCTTCGAGCGCGGCCGCGCCGCCACCTGATCGTGCAAAAACTGCAGTGAGCGATGGCCGTCCAGCGCGACGCCGGAGGCCGAACCGGCACGGAAACGGTCGTTGAAGATCTCGAGCGACCACCAGCCCGAATACCCGATGCGATGGATGGCCTCGGCAAAGTCGGCCAACGGCAGATCACCCTGCCCCGGCAGGTTGCGGAAGTGCCTGCTCCAGGTCAGGAAGTCCATGTCGAGCCAGGGCGCGTCGGCGATCTGCACGAAGAAGAGCTTTTCGGCGCGAATGTCCCCGATGCTCGCACTGGGCAGCTTGCGCACCAGAGAGTGGAAACTGTCGAGGATCAAACCGATTGCCGGGTGATTGACGTCGCGCACGAGACTCCACGAATCGCGGTGGTCGGAAACGTGGCGACCCCAGGCAAGCGCTTCATACCCGACCCGCAGGTTTCGGCGCGCCGCACGCTCGCCCAGTTCGGTCAGGTCGGCGACAATCCGCCCTCGATCCGCAAGCGACTGCGGCGAGCAATTCGAGCACAGCAGCACCAGATCCGTTCCCAGTTCGGCCATCACGTCAAACTTGCGTTCCATGCGCTCGAACGCACGGCCACGTAGTTCGGCGGGCATGCCCTCCAGATCGCGGAATGGCTGGAACAGAGTCACTTCCATGCCCAGGTCGCGCACCATCTGCCCGATCTCGCGCGGTGACCCTGGAAAACCCAGCAGGTCGTTCTCGAAGATCTCCACGCCGCCAAAGCCCGCCGCGGCGACAGCGCGCAGTTTGCCTTCCAATGTCCCGCTCAGCGAGACCGTCGCAATCGAGGCCTTCATGGATTTGTGTTATGAACTGGTTCGTACCAAATTGCAACAGTGAAGACGATCGCGCAGGTCGACTGCGCTGCTCAATTCGCATTGATTTCCGCCTTGTCGCGGCAGCAGGAATGTTTGAGCAAATCAGGATGAGTCCAACCCGATTTCGTGCGCATTGCGCAGGCTTCCACTGACCGCCATCCAGAGAACATTGCTGCCTGATCGGTCACTTCCACGTCCGCCAAATCCTTCAGCGGTTCGTGTCAATCAATGTCCGATGTCTTGATTACTCGGAGTAGAGTGAACTCACAAGGTTGTTAATCACGGGGTGTTCCATGCCACGCCATGACGCTTCATTCGGCACGCCATCGAGGGAAGGCCTGCAGTTGGCCGGAACTCCCTTTCCCTGGTTCGATCGAGAAAGCTACCCGCACGCTCTCGAAATAATGTTGGACAGCGATCTACTGCCGCAGTCTTACGACCGATGGTTGAAGCAGGCCCAGCGCGTTCTGGAGAAGGCACGGCGCGACGGAGAGAGACCCATCCGGGCCCACATTGATCCGGATCAATTCATCGCCTGGTGCGAAGACAATGGCTGCCCACCGGACGCAATGGCGCGCTTGTCCTATGCAGGGCATGTCGCGAGGCTTAGTTTGCTGCCGGACGAAACAGGTGCGCGCCGCGGGCTATCCGAAGAGCAGAAAAGCAGCGGCTGACGGGGAGTCGCAACTGTAGGCGCTCGCCTACTGACAGAGCGTGGCCACAGACGTACGCTTTGCAGGTAGGAAACACGGAGCGACTCATGGGCGATAAACGAGCGAAGAACGGGGCGAAACCGCCAGGCACTCCGCCGGCGGTTTATTCGCAGGAATTGCCGGAAACGCAACAGGAAACCGCTCGGGCGATGCCTGAGTTTGCACACCCGGATGCCACCAAGCAGAAAGGGCCTGGCCCTCGTGACGCTGCGACGCCTTATGGTGGCGGGACCATCAACGGCACCAATGACTCTTCCCGCTTCAGTACGCCGCCTCCCAGAAAGTCCTGAGCCCCCGGTTGCCGCCACAGCCCAACAGCGAGAACCCGGTGGTTCGACCATCCCGCGTCGTCAAGTTCGAAGTCACGATCCGCAGCTTGGTCGCCGTTGTGCTCGTGGTCGCCGCGATGTGGTGCCTGTGGAAACTGCTGCCAGTGTTGCTGGTATTGATTGCCGCACTAATGCTCGTGGTTGCGCTGGACCCGCTGGTGCATGCGCTCGAGACGCGAAAAGTGCGTCGGAATTATGGCATCGGCGTGGTGTTCATCGGCGTGGTCGGCACTTTGGGCCTGGTGCTTTTCCTCACCCTCCCGCCGCTGTTTGTGCAGGTGAATTCCCTGGTCGAACATGAGCCAGAAATTCGCGCCCGTCTCATCGGATTCTTGGAGCAATCACGCCTCACGACTGCACTGGCCAATGGGCTGCGGGAGGTGCGCTACGATGAACTCCTCAACTCCTCGAAATCCTTGGTGCTGAGCGCAACGGCGCGGGCCTTCGAGATTCTCGCTTATACAGTCGCCGCGATTTTCCTGGCCGTCTACATCATGGTGGACCGCGACCGGCTCCGCGGCGCGTTGTTCGCGGTAGTGCCACGGCGGCATCATATTCGATTCTCACGCGTGCTCCTCAACCTGACAATCATTGTTGGCGGCTATATCCGCGGACAGATCATCACCTGCGGCCTGATGACGGTTTTCATACTGATCCTGCTGCTGGTATTCCGCGTGCCAAATGCGATGGCATTCGCGGCATTTGGCGGACTCATGGATGTACTGCCTTATATCGGGGCGTTTCTGACGACCGCGCCCATGGTCGTGGCCGCATATGCCGTCAGCCCCGCAACCGCACTGATTGTCTTCGTCATCATGTGCGCTTACCAGGAGTTCGAGAGCCGCATCCTCCTGCCGGTGGTATATGGTCGCGCGCTGCGACTGCCGTCGTCAGTGGTGTTTTTCTCGCTGATTGTGGGCGGCACGCTGGGCGGAATTGTCGGAGCGCTGCTCGCGCTGCCGCTCGCTGCCGCCGTATTGATGCTCATCGAGGAACTGCGGGTCGAGCTTCCCGGCGAAACGGTGCAGCCTGAGGATATGGTGGTGCGGCAGAAGGACGAACAGGAGGAACGCGAATACGTCCGGCGCACGGAAAATCAGCCGGCCGAGGCAGCCTCGGCCATCGCAGTGGAGATTACCCGCGAACGCAAGAGCGAGGAAATCGAAGAAGAAGCAGAGAAGAAAGTAGAGAAGGGAGATCTGGCCACGTGATCGATACTGCCTCGTAATTGAGGCCGGGGCGACGTGCTCGAAAGACGGATGCGCGTCGAGGATGCGGAGACTTAGGGGACGCCTTGGGAGTTCGTCGCGCACTATCTGGAGACGTGAGTATTCTGGAATGGTAATGTCGGTCGCACAATCTTCCGGCGATCGGAAGTGCCCAGCGAGCTGCCGAGCCAGGCAGAGTATCTGCATGTCGACGCAAAGAACTATCCGAACCGGCCGCCAGCAGGAGTTCACATGTCACGCGTAGCGCGAATGCTGGTTGGTGGGTTGATGATCATCATCACCACTGGCGCGCTCGCGGCGAGTCCCATGGGAGACAAACCCGCTTCTCCTCGCAGCCTTCCTACCGATGACTTGCCTCCCTTCGGAATGCTCGACGACAGCGGCAAGTTGATTCCGTTGCCTGCCATGCCCGCGATCCAACCAGGCGCCAGACCGGCAGGAGCAGGGCAACCTTCCGCTACAGGGAACGCAATGGCCTCGAAGTCCGCTTTGACAATTTCCATCGCGGTTGAAGGCGCACGCGCCGCGATCCAGGCCTGTTCAGCACTGCATGCACAGATCGCGGTCGCCGTGGTCGATGTTGCGGGCAAGCCGGTCGCAGCATTGATGGCAGAGGGTTCCGCAGGCAGCGTGTTCGTTGCCATGCGCAAGGCGGCTGCGACCCTCGAGTTCCGTTCGCCAAGTTCCGAGGTCAGCGCAATACTCGCACGGGATCCTGCACTGCTGACGCGCTTCACACCCGTCATGTTCCTGTCCGGAGGGGCACTGCCGATCTTTCGTGGCCAGCAGTTGGTGGGCGCCATTGCCTCGAGCGGCGCCCACG
>JANPGU010000258.1:0-2851 GCA_031424095.1 Gammaproteobacteria bacterium | reverse complement strand
CAGCAAAGCGTCGGGACTCACCGGTTCACGGCCATCGGCCTTTCCCCCGCAAGAATTTCAGCCGATTGATCTGAAAGCCCGCTTTTCACATAAGCGCGCAAGTCAGGGCACCTACACGATTGCGCCGCACTACGCGCTTATCAGGGCAAGTCCAGTTCGTGTAACCGGCCTTATGTAGGTAGCCCCGGAGACCTGAACCCGCCGTCGTTGGACGCTGCAGGGAAAACCCCGTGACCAGCAAGCCCTCTGCGGCCGCAGATCCCTGCGCTCTCTCTGAACTCCGACCTGCACCACGCCGCCGCTTCAGCCGAAAGCCGCAGCGAGCACAGGCCTCGATCTGCACCCCGAACACCCGCTTCAGTCGTGCAGGCGTCACGGCCGCGCGCTGCCTGCTGTGGGGCGCGAATACTCCTTGATACCGCGCCAGATGCATGCGGGGCGGTGTCACCAGCGCGGCCAGGGGCGCGGAACGTGCAGAGCGGACTGCGTCGATGCGCCGCCCCCTCTTCCACTTCGTTGGGGAAAGTCAGTCGCATGCAGGAGCAGGCATGAATGCGACAGGAATTATTTGCGCCCTAGATTTCCAGCCCATCGCGCCCGACGATGATCGTGCCGCTGAATTCGCGGGCCGCCTCGCGGCGATAGAACTCGTCGTCCAGCTCCGGGTTCCAGCCGCCGGGGATCAGGTGGTTCAACACCAGCGTGCGCACGCCTGCCTCGCGCGCCATGCGGCCGGCGACGTCGAGCGGCGTATGGGCGCCGACAATGTGCGCCCAGATGCCTTCGGGATTGTCGGCATAGGCGCCGGCCTTTACGCGCTCGTCGAAAGAACTACGGGTGGCTGCCACGTGCATCGCTTCACAAACAAGGATGTCGGCGCCGCGGGCGAGCTGCACCAGGTTCTGCGAATAGGCGGTATCGCCGGAGAACACGATACTGCGGCCGCGGGACTCGAAACGCAGCGATAGCGAGCGCTGCGCCGTGTGTCGTTTTGCATCGGCCGGATAGTGCGTGTTCTCGACGGCGCGGACGGCGAGATCTATATCGCTGAAGATCAGCTGCGGCGTGGTGGTTGCGGCAACCTCCTGCGCCCTGAACAGGCTTGCGATACGTGCAGAACGGGCTTCGTCGATGCGCCGGATTTCCTCGTTCACTTCGTTGAAACGGATTGCCGCCGCGACGAGTCGCCTGGTTCCTGCGGGTCCGTGAATGATCGTCGGTTTGACGCGCCCACCGGTCCATTGATGACCCATCAGCGAGACGACGTCAGCTGCATGGTCGTCGTGCAGGTGGGTCAGAAACACATGCCCGATGTCGCGGTAGTTCAGGTTCGCCCGCACCAGCGCGCCCAACGCTCCATAGCCGCAATCGACCATGTACAGCCGGTCGTCGATCACGACTACATTTGCAGACTCGCCGCGCGCGAGGTTGAAGTTCGGGCCGCCCTGGGTGCCGAGCAGAAATGCCCGCATGCCGCGGGCTGCCGGGGGCGAAGTGGCCGCGACACTCGGTAACGATGCGATCGCCGCCATACCGGCGAGGCAGCGGATTACGGCACGGCGATCTGGCTTATTCAGCATGCGGCAACCCAGCGCGAGCGTGTCTGTGGCATGTTGGTGCCCCTCTATCTGAAAACACCTGAATCGTAGCTCTGCGTCGCCACGCGTGAGGGCGCGGTGTCTGCGCCCGCACGGACAACAGCCAGCGTCGCGGCCGGATCCTTATCTCGACTTTTCTGGCTTGCGGAACAGCAACGCAATTCGATCAGTCCTGTCAGTCACCGCGGGGTTGCCTACTTCCAGCGTGAGCGCGTCGTCGGGACGGTAATAGACATTGCTGAAGTCGACGAGCACGAAGCCCGCATCCTGCACTTCCTTGATGACGCGTACTGGATCGACCCGGCGGCCGTTTTCGCGCGTGCCGGGCTCGTTGTGCCGGCGCGTGTGGTCCTCGATCCCGTAGTATCCGCCGGCCTTCAAGGCATCGAACGCGGACTTGTTGACGGTTGCGCGATCAGCGGGCGAGAAGTTGTGGTAGTTGCGGAAGGTGACCACCATGTCGACCGGTTTCACGGCCCACTTGCCGGAAGGACCAAACGCTCCGCCACTGCTGTCGCGGGTGACGCCCCAGCCGATCTCCTCGACCTTCTCGAGCCCGGGCGAACCCTTCACGCGTTGAAACGCCTCGGCATAGAAGCCTTCAGGGTGTGCCACATAGAGTTTTCCCTTGTCCTTGAGCACGGGTGCCAGGATCTTCGTGAACCAGCCGCCGGCGGGAAGAATCTCGATGACACGCATGTCCTCGCGCATGCGGAAGAAGGAAAGCAACTCGACCGGCAGCCGGTTGACGTCGCGGGCGCGCTCTTCCGGTGTGCGGATCTCGCCTTTCATTGCGGCGGCAACGGCCTGCTGGAATGGTGTGGCGGTGGCCTGCTGCGCCGGCAACTGGGGGCTGCTCACCAGGAGAGCGATTGCGGCAAGGCGGGTCATTCTGGGCAGGGACATGTCTTCTCCTTCATGTTTGACGGGGAGTTTCACACAAGATTAGGCGTTGCCGGTAAGGGCGCCCGGTAAATGGGCGTCGCCTTCCCGCGGATAGCAGGTCCGGTAACTGCTGGGACAAATCAGGCATGGAGAGCTTCTTCTCGACGGATTACCTGAGCCCTCTGCAGTACGAACAGCAGAGGAGATCAGGCTAAAGGTGGTGTCATCGGAAGCGGTGGCAGCTCACCAAGCCTAGTTCCGTACGGGTGTCCCGCAAGACTTCGTTGACGATCAGAGGTTCGCGACGCCCGCCGGCACGCGTTCGTGCCAGTGGGTCGCGCGCTCGTACGCATGCGCGAGCGCCAGCA
>JANPGU010000257.1:0-3391 GCA_031424095.1 Gammaproteobacteria bacterium | reverse complement strand
GCGCTGCACAGGCAGCTGCCGCAGGCGCGGCCGATTTCGAGCTCTTCCTGCAGGGCCGGAAAGCTGTGGCAGCCCTCCGACACCGCTCGGGCGATATCTCGCTCTGATACGTTCTGGCAGATGCAGATTATCATGGGTGCTAATAGTAATGCGAATGGTTCGTGTTAGCAATACTTAACGTAATGCCCTATTCTTTCAACCGAGCTGGTAGCTTGCCGCTCATCCCCAACCCGCAATTTCGACAGGAACCCCATGCAAGGCGACCGACAAGTCATCGCTTACCTGAACGCCCAGCTGAAGCTGGAACTCACGGCCATCAACCAGTACTTCCTGCATGCGCGCATGCTGAAGAACTGGGGCCTGCTGCGCATGGCCAAGCATGAGTACGATGAGTCCATCGAGGAGATGAAGCATGCCGACCTGCTGGTCGAACGCGTGCTAACCATCGGCGGCCTGCCCAACCTGCAGGACCTGGGCAAGCTGCTGATCGGTGAAACGGCTGTCGAGACGATGACTTGTGACCTGAAAGCCGAACAGGCCGGCCACACGCACCTGAAGGAAGCCATCGCCTACTGTGAGACGGTGCGCGATTACGTCAGCCGCGAGTTGTTCGAGCGCATCCTGGAAGACACTGAAGAACACATTGACTACCTGGAAACCCAGCTCGAACTGGTGGGCAAGGTGGGCGAGCAGAACTATCTGCAGTCGCAGATGCACAGCAGCTGAAGCTGCTGGGGGGAACCCTTCAGGTCAGGGACAGTGGCACCCGCTGACTGACTGCGCACAGCAATTCATAGCTGAGCGTTCCGGCATGCGCGGCGATTTCCTCGACGGGCAGTTCCGGCCCCCACAGCAGGGCCACCTCGCCCACCGCCACCGGATCGATGCGGGTTACATCGACGGCGATCATGTCCATGGAAACGCGGCCGGCGAGCGTGGCGCGCTGGCCATGCACCAGCACCGGCGTGCCATTGGCCAGCGCGCGTGGCAAACCGTCGCCGTAACCGGCAGCAACGATGGCAATCCTCGAATCACGCGAGGCGCGCCAGAGGCCGCCATAACCCACCGTCTCTCCGGCCGGCACATCGCGCACGGCGATCACTGTCGAGACGAGGCGCATCGCTGGTTGCAGACCCAGCTCACTGCCGATCTGGTCGGCAAAGGGTGAAACGCCATACAGCGCCAGACCTGGGCGCACCCAGTCTGCCTGCGACTGCGGCCAGGCGAATATGGCGGCGGAATTGGCGAGGCTGCGCGCGCAGGAGCGACCTTTTGTCAGTTCGCCAAAGCGCCCCAGCTGCTGCGCGGTCAGCGCACTGTCGCGCTCGTCTGACGAAGCAAAATGCGTCAGCAGCCGCAGTTCATGCAGGCGCTCGCCCATAGACGTCAGCGCGGCCAGCGCGGAGTTCACCTGCGAGGCCCGGAATCCCAGCCGGTTCATGCCCGTGTCGATCTTCAACCAAACCACGAAGCGATGACCATCTGGCGCCCGCTCCAGCAACTCCAGCTGTTCACGCTCGTGCACCACGATCTCGAGATTCTGGCGGGCAGCCTCGGCCAGCTGCTCGGCATTGAATACGCCTTCGAGCAGCACAATGGGCTTACGTACACCCGCGCCGCGCAGGGCCAATGCTTCATCGAGCCGCGCCACCGCAAATGCATCGGCATCGGCAAGACACAGCGCGGTGGGGACCAGTCCGTGGCCATAGGCATTGGCCTTCACCACCGCCATGACACGGCTGTGAGGCGCCACCTCGCGGATGCGGGCCAGATTGGCGCGCAACGCCGCAGCGCTGACTTCGGCGCGGATCAGCGACTTCAGCGGGCTACCCCGGCAAGCGCTGCGCGCGCGCAACCCGACCTGCCCGTCACCGAAGTACTCCCGCAGCGTAAGCCTCGGGCATGAAATTCTGGAAGCGGGTGTACTTGCCCTGGAACGTCAGCGTGAAGTGGCCAGGTTCGCCATTGCGGTGTTTCGCAAGATCGATGTCGGCCTCGCCCTTGCGCGTCGTGTCCTTGTTGTAGACCTCGTCCCGATAGATGAACAGGATCATGTCCGCGTCCTGCTCGATGGCGCCTGACTCGCGCAGGTCCGACATGACCGGCTTTTTGCTCTCGCGCTGCTCGACGCTGCGGTTGAGCTGCGAGAGCGCAATGACCGGCACGTTGAGTTCTTTGGCCAGTGCCTTGAGTCCGCGCGAAATCTCGGATATTTCGGTGGCGCGATTTTCCTTGTTCCCCGCCACCTGCATCAGCTGCAGATAGTCCACAACGACGATATCCAGACCATGCTCACGCTTGACGCGCCGTGCACGTGCACGGATCTCGGTGGGCGTAAGGCCAGGGGACTCATCGATGAAGATGCGCGCTTCCGCCAGCTGACTGGTGGCGCTGGTGATGCGCACCCAGTCCTGATCATTGATGCGACCGCTGCGGATATCATGCAGTGGCACGCCCCCGATCGAAGACAGCATGCGCGTCATCAGCTGTTCGGACGGCATTTCCATGCTGAAGATGAGTGCCGAACCCTTTACGTTGGGAGCCATCGCCACATTCTCGGCCATGTTTATGGCGAAGGTGGTCTTGCCCATCGACGGACGTCCGGCAACGATGATCAGATCGCCGCCACGCAGACCGCCGGTAAGCCGATCGTAGTCGGTGAAGCCGGTGGGCACGCCACGCAATTTGTCGGGGTTGCTGTGCCAGTCGTCGATCTTGTCGATCAGGGCCGGCAACATGCTGCGCACAGCCTGTGCGCCTTCCGTGCGGCCTGCACCGCGCTCCGCGATGGCGAACACGCGCTGCTCAGCCATATTCACCAGGTCGCGTGCCGTCTGGCCCTCTCCCGCGAACACAGAGGAAACGATTTCGTTGCCGGCGGAGATCAGCGAGCGCAGCAGCGCACGCTCGCGCACGATCTGCGCATAGGCGCGCGCATTGGCAGCAGTGGGAGTATCGCGGACCAGTGTGCTGAGGTAGGCGAGACCGCCGATATCCTGCAACTTGCCGAGACGGTCGAGCCGCTCGGATACGGTCAGCACGTCGATCGGCTTCGATTCCGCCACCAGCTCGGCGATGGCTTCGAAAATCAGCCGATGATCGGGGCGGTAGAAATCTTCAGCGTTGACGTTGTCGCCAACCTGGTCCCACGCCTGCGTATCGAGCAGCAGGCCGCCAAGGACCGCCTGTTCGGCTTCGACGGAGTGCGGTGGGGTGCGTAGCGTGTCCATGAGTGGGCCATTCTGGCCCATCTCATGGCAGTCACGCTACGGCGCAACCGGTGAATAAGCTGTGTGTATCAGCGCTACTCTTCGGAGACGATGGTCACCGGCAGGTCGATGTTCACGTCGGTGTGCAGGTGCACCGTGACAACGTGCTCACCAACGGTGCG
>JANPGU010000256.1:0-6616 GCA_031424095.1 Gammaproteobacteria bacterium | reverse complement strand
GGTGCCGTACGTCGGCATCATGCATGACATCGCGATCACGAAAAAATACATTGTGTTTCCAGTGATCGCGCGCACCACCAGCGAAGCGCGGCTGAAGACCGGCGAGCCGATGTGGGAGTGGAATGGCGACCTGCCGACCATGGTCGGCATCCTGCCGCGTGATGGCAGCAGCAAGGACGTCCGCTGGTTCAAGGGACCGTCACGCAACACGCTGCATTTCCTGAATGCCGTGGAGACAGCGGATGGCAAGATCACGATGGACCTGCCCGTTTCCAGCGGTGAGCGTGATCCGTCACAGATCCGCCGCTGGACCTTCGACATGGCGTCGCGTACCAGGGACACCTTCGACGAGGAGCTGATCTCCACCTCCAATGGCGTGCTGGCGCGCATGGATGATCGCTACCTTGGCCTGCCATACCGCTACTGCTATGTGGGCAACCGCGATCCGGCGCTGCCTTTCGACCAGGCGCGTGGCGGCAACAACGGTGGCCGGGTCACGAACCAGTACCTGCGTGTGGACGTAACCAATCCGAAGGCGGAGCCGGGCAAGTATTTCGTGGGCCCGGTGCAGGGCCTGCAGGAAAGCTGCTTCGTTCCCCGGAAAGGAAGCAAAGGTGAGGGCGACGGTTACCTGCTGGGTATCGCAAGTAATTACGAGACCATGTCCAGCGACCTCGTCATCGTCGATGCGCAGCGCATGGAAGAGGGCGCCGTTGCGACGGTGAAGCTGCCGTTCCGGCTGCGCGGCGGCACGCATACCAACTGGTATCCAGCCAGCGAGCTGCCGGCGTTTCCTGGCTGAGACGGTGAGGCAACGATGAGCAATCAGAATTTCATGCATCGCCGGCAGTTCCTCGGGCGCGTCACCATTACGGTGAGTGGCGCGGCCCTCGGAGCCATGCTGCCCGTCTCCCTGCTGCAGGCACGCCCGGCCACCTGCCTGGTCAATGCGGCGGCCTATCCCGATGCCTGCGGTGACTGGCAGCTCGACGATGTCTGTCTGGCTTACCCGCCGTATGCGCTGCCCATGCAGCCGGGCGTGCCGGCCAACGCCGCGATCAGTGCGGCGGTCGAAGCCATCGATTCACACTGGGTCGGCTGAAGTCCGGCCGCTGTGAAAGGAATATCGAAAATGCGCCTAGCCCGTGTTGCAGCGCTTGCCACCCTGCTCTGCATGGCGACTTCCGCGTTCGCAGCCGCAGACAGGTCCGACATCCGCGAGCGCACCGCGCGACTCGCAATGGAAGTGCAGGCAGGCGAGGACATCAGCGCATCAAGCGGCTGCAGCGCAGCTATGGCTACTACCTCGACAAGGGCCTGTGGACTGACCTCGCCGAGTACTTCACCGACGATGCCGTTGCGAATTATCCGGCCGGCGTCTTTGTCGGCAAGGAGAGCATCCGCCAGCACCTGTACCGCAATGTCGGCAATGTGCCGATGGGTCAGGTAGGTCTCGGCGACAACCGTCTCTACAATCACATGAACATCCAGCCGGTGGTGCATCTGGATCCTGGCGGCAAGACTGGCAAAGGTCGCTGGCGCGCCTATGCTTATTTCGGTTCCATGGGCGGCGGCGCCACCTGGGCCGAAGGCGTGTACGAGATGCAGTACCGCAAGGAAGGCGGTGTCTGGAAGATCGCCAAGCTCGATTACTACTCGGGATTCGGCGCGCCGTATGCCACAGGCTGGGTCGCGCCGCAGGCGGTTCCGGCAGCCAATGCAGCGCCTGGTGCCGCGCCGGCCGCACGGGCGCGCCGCCAGCTCGCGCATCCTGCCGATCGTGAGCGCAACATGGATTGCGAGGGCTTTCCGAAGGCCTGCATCGCGCCGTTCCATTACGCCAACCCTGGTACACCAGAGGGCGGCAATGCGTGGATTTCGCCCGGGCCAGCGCCACTGGCAACGGATGGGCTTGCCGCAACCGATACCGCTGATCTTGCGCAGCGTGCCGCACGCCTGCGCGACGAACAGCAGATCGAGAACCTGCAGCGCGTCTACGGCTACTACCTCGACCGGGCACAATGGGACCAGATCGCAGACCTGTTCGCCGACGCAGGCACGATCGAATTCGCGCAGCAGGGCGTCTATGTCGGCAAGCGGCGCGTGCGCGAATTCCTCGGCACGCTGGGGCCGGCGGGGCTCGAAACCGGCTGGCTCAACGATCATATCCAGCTGCAGCCCATCGTCACCGTGGCGCCGGATGGGCGCAGCGCGCGAATCCGCAGCCGCGAATTCAACATGACGGGCCATGTGGGCGGCAGTGGCCAATGGAGTGAGGGCATCTACGAAAATCGCCTGGTGAAGGAAGACGGCGCATGGAAGTTCAGCGCCATGCATTTCTACCCGACCTTCATCACGGACTACGACCAGGGCTGGGCGAAGGACGCAAAGCCGGCCCCGGGTGTGCTCGCATCGCTGCCGCCGGATCGTCCACCGACAGTGCGCTATGAAATCTATCCGAAGGCGCATGTGCCGCCGTTTCACTACAACAATCCGGTCACCGGCAAACCGACAACCTACCCGGTGGCGAACCGACCTGCGCCGGAGCCTGCGGTCAAGCGTGCTGCCAATGCAGTGCTCAAGCGCGTCGCACAGCCCGATCTCTTTGCCTTGCTGGACACTGCCGAACGCGACATCGCGCGGGTGAAGGACTACGACGAAATCGAGAATCTCGAGAGCGCCTACGGCTATTACCTGGACAAGAACCTGTGGAATCCGCTCGCCGACCTGTTCTCGCGCGATGGCTCCATCGAACTCGCACAACGCGGTGTCTACAAGGGGCCGCGCCTGCGGGAGTTCCTGTTCAAGGTGTTCGGTCGCGGCCAGGAAGGCCCGGTCGAAGGCAGGCTCGGCAATCACCTCAATCTGCAGCCCGTCATCACCATCGCCGCGGACGGATCGGTCGCGAAGGTACGCGCGCGCATGCTGCAGCAGATGAGCATGGGTGGTCGCGCTTCGATGGGCGGCGCCATCTACGAGAACGAGTTGGTGAAGGAAGCCGGCGTGTGGAAGTTCAGCAAGGTCCACGCCTACAACACCTTCACCGCCGGCTATGACGGCGGCTGGGCACGCGCGGCCAGCAGCGGCATGCCAGGTCCGGCTCCGGACTACGCGCCGGATACGCCGCCCACGGCAAAGGTCACGATGCTGCCGGTGGTCTACGAGATCCCTTATCACTACGCCAATCCGGTGAGCGGCAGCACCAAGGTGGCGCCGCCCTCGACATCGCCGCCAGGCATGCCTGCCGATGTGGCAGCAGCGCTGCGCGAGAGTGGTGCCAAGATCGATCCGAAGGCTGCCGCACTGTATGCACCTGTGCATGCCGCACTCAAGCATGACGCCGTTGAACTGCGCAGGGATCTAGCCTATGGGCCGCATGAACGCCATCGCGCCGACGTGTTCCTGCCGAAGGAACGGCAGGGGGCGGCGCGTCCGCTGCTTGTGTTCGTGCACGGTGGCGGCTTCGGGCGTGGCGCGAAGAGCACCGCCGGCCAGTTCTACTACGACAACATCGGTTACTGGGCCGCCGAGCACGGTCTGGTCGGGGTAACGATCAATTACCGGCTGGCACCCGAGTTCAAATATCCCGCCGGCGCGGAAGATGTGGATCGCTTCGTCGCGTGGCTGCGTGAACATGCGCGCGAGCTGGGAGGCGATCCTGCGCGGATCTACCTCTGGGGCCATTCAGCAGGTGGCGCCCACGTCGCTGACTACCTGGTTCGGACACCCGCAACGCCGGTGGCCGGCGCCATCCTGAGCTCGGGCATCTACGACCTGGGCGATACTGTTTCCATCTGGAAGGACTACTACGGTGAGGACGTCGCGCAGTATCCGCAGCGCGCATCGCTGCAACGCCTGATCAAGGTGCCGTTGCCGATGCTGGTCAACTGGGCCGAACTCGACCCGCCCAATTTCGTGCCGGACACTGAAAAGCTGATCGCAGGCCGCAGGGCCGCTGGCATGCCGACGGTGAGCATGCGGCTGCCGAATCATTCGCATCTTTCCGAAGCTTACGCCGTCGGCACAGCGGACGAATCGCTGTCCGGTCCAATCCTGAAATTCATCGAGGCGAAATCAAAGTGAAGAACAAATGCCTGTTGTTGCTGGTTCTGGCTGCTGGCATTGCGAACGCCGGCGAGGCGCCGCCTGTTCGCAATGCCAGCGGCGGCATCACCCAGGAGCGTGAAGACAACCTGGCCCAGAAACACGACGGGTACCCGGGCGCACTGTCGCCGGAAAACCTCAGGAAGCCGCGTCCCAAGCCGCCCTTCGACATGACCGGCACCTGGTTCGTGAACCTGCGTAATTCCTTCGCTGACTTCCGCTTCGGCCCTCCGTATCCGGAGTTCTTCGAAGCTGGCCAGACCGCGATGAAAGAGGCGGAGGAGGCACGCAAGAAGGGCGTTCCCTACCGCGATGCCATCGGCCAATGCTTCCCCGCGGGCATGCCGATGATCATGACGCGCGTGCACCCGACCAGCATGATCCAGTTACCCACGGTGGTGTACATGCTGTTCGGCTTCACCAACAGCATGCGTTTCATCTATCTGGACGGCCGCAAATTCACCGATCCCGACACTGTGGTCTACACCTACAACGGCGAATCCATCGGCCACTGGGAAAAAGATGCGCTGGTGGTGCATACCAAATACCTGGAGCCGAACCAGCACTACATCGATTCGGGCATTCCCATCAGTGACCAGTTCGAGTTCACTGAACGCATCACGGCCGAGGACGGCGGCAAGATGCTGCGCATTGATTACACGATGACCGATCCGAAGATGTGGAAAGGCGAGTGGAAGAGCACCAAGCGCTTCATCCGCTCGGATTTCAGTGACATCCCGGAATCCGAATGCCTGCCAAACCTGAACGAGAACCTGCCGAGCACCAGCCAGGGACAGAAGGCGATCAACGATCGCGCTGCAAAGTAGCGCGTTCCTGGACCGGGACCATGCTGGATATCGATCGCCGGATTTTCATCGCATTGCTGGGCGGCGCTGCTGCCGTGGCGGGATATCCAGACGCGCCGCCTTGATCAGTAGCGCTCGCTGCCCGCCGGCTGCTGCAACTGCGAGGCACCACCACTCAGCAAGGTGCCATCGGCAAGTTTGACCGAGACATAGGAACCACCCGGCTTGCCATCACGCAGTGGGTGCACGGTCGCCGTGATCTTGTCGCCAGTCTTGATGGACGTGCGTTTCCAGCCTTCGCGCACCAGGTTCTGCGGTGTGTTCATTTCCACGGCCCATACGACGGGTTTGCCGTCGGCACCCGCCACTTCAACCTTGAAGGAGCTGTGCGGATTGACCCAGTTGAACTCGGTGACAGTGCCGACCAGGGTCTGCGTGCGTGTGCTGTCGAACATCGCGCCCGAGTGGTGCGCGGACACGAGTCCGGCTACGGCAAGCAGCGAGGTGGCAAGGGCGATTCGGTAACTTGGCTTCATCATGTTCTCCAGTCGGATCACTTGGCGGGAGGCAGAACCGGCACATTCACCGGGCCACCGCCGGCGAAGGCGGCTTCCTTCAATACGGTGCCGTCGGCCAGCGTCACGGAAATGAACAGACCACCTTTGTGATCGTTGAGGTTACGCAGCGGTGCGGTGATCAGCGTGACATCGTCGCCCGTCTTCACGCTGGTGGATTTCCAGCCCTGCCGCTTCAGGTTGTTGGGACTGTTGAGTTCGATCTCCCAGACTTCCGGCTTGCCGTCCGCTGCGGGCACCGCGATATGGATGAAGGCATGCGGGTTGGTCCACTGGAATTCGGTGACCTTGCCCTTGAGCGTGACGCGCTGCGTCTGGTCGAACATCGCGAAGGAATGGTGGGCCATCGCGCCAAACGCCATTCCGGCCAGCCCCAGAGTCATGGTTGCGATCCGCATCGTCTTCATTCGTTTCCCCTGCGCTTATTCGCGCAACTATAATGCAAATTATACGCATGGACCTGTGACAGCATGCTTAAGAGCCTCGGGGGAATAATGAAAAATCTGCTTCTGACATTCGTTGCCGGTATCGCCTGTTGTGTGGCGGCAGCGCCTTCCATTCTGGCGGCAGAGGCCCAGCCTGCCGCGAAAGCCACGGCCGCCTTTCCAAAAGGTGCCTATGCAGCGCTGGATCGCTTGCCGGACTGGGGTGGCGTGTGGGTTCTCACACGTCCACGGACCGCGCCAGGTTCGTCGCCTGCCGAAACACCGAAACTGAAGGGAACATACCTCGCCGGGTATGAATCCTGGCTGAAGGAAACCCGCGCGAACAATGGTGTTGCACGTCGCGATACTTCCAACTGCATGCCGCCTGGCATGCCGAGAATGATGGGGACCGGGCAGTACCCGATTGAATTCCTGTTCACGCCGGGTAGGGTAACCATGCTGCATGAGGCCTGGATGCAGGCGCGCACCATTTTCACCGACGGGCGCGGACATCCGGACGATCTGGAAGCCGGGGTCTTCGGTCATTCCATCGGTCACTGGGAAGGTGACACGCTGGTGGTGGAAACGACGAACTTTAACGGGAAGCGAGGCTATTTTGGGCCACTTCTGTTCAACGGGGACGACCTGAAGCGTCATGATGAGCAGATGCGTGTGCTCGAGCGATTGCAGCAGCTGCTCGCGGCGG
>JANPGU010000255.1:0-3137 GCA_031424095.1 Gammaproteobacteria bacterium | reverse complement strand
CAATGATGATGGTCATGTCCGGAAAGTCCGCCGCCACATCGTCCAGATGCATGGGGTTGGAATACTTCAGGCGCAGCCCGCCGCCGCCGCGCAGTCCTGAGCCCATGCCCGAATGCCCGCTGTGGAAGATGACCGGCAGCTTCGCCGCAGCCATCAGTTCGTACATCGGATACGCCATGCGGTCGTTGGGATAAAAACCCTGGCAGGTGGGATGAAATTTGAAACCGCCGATGTTGTGATCGTCGATCAGGCGCTTCACCTCGCGCAGGCCCATCTTGCCCTTGTGCGGGTCGACACTGCCGAAAGCCAGCATGATGTCGCTGTTCGCCGCGGCGGCTTCCACCACTTCTTCGTTGGGTACCCGGCGCCGGCCGATCTCGAATTCGGTGTCGACCGTGAACATCACCAGGCCGATCTTCAACTTCCGGTAAAGCGCTACGGTTTCAAGGATCGTCGGCGGAGTGCCCGTCTTGAAGTACTTGCGCTTCTGTTCCTCGATGTCGCTGGCGTAGTCATCTTCCGGCTCGCGGCAGGAGATTTCAGCGTGGGTGTGAACGTCAATCGCAACCAGTTCGTCTATTTTCATGCGGCGAATTCTGCCACTAATCGCCGAGAATCTCCTTCAATCCCTCCATGACTTTGGCGACGTCTGATTCGTGCAGTCGCGCCAGGCGCTTGCCGACCCGCTCGGTCGACAAAGTACGAATCTGGCTGATCTTGACCCATGCTGGTTTCGGTAGAACTTCTGCGGGCAATGCCCATGTCAGCGGAAATCCAGCGACGGGCGGCTGACTGGTCAGGGCAACGGCAATCACTGTTCCCGAGCGCGCATTGAATACGTCGTGACTCAGCACCAGTACCGGCCGATGCCCAGCCTGCTCCCGGCCACGCACAGGGTTGAGGTCCGCCCAGCGAACGTCGCCTCTTAGAATTCGGGCCATGCACTGACATCCGCGCCAAGGCCCTCTTCAGCCAAACCGCGTTCGATCTGCGGATCCAGTTTGGCGCATTCGGTGGCGAGCCGATTTCCCGCCAGCCGGTCGATCTTCTCCTGCAGAGCAGCCTGGATGGCCCTGCTCCGATTCGGGAACACGCGCTGGGAGACCAGGGCATCGACCTGGCGCAGCGTTTCCTGCTCAAGCGTAATGGCCACTTTAATGCTGGGCATGGCACCACCTTCGGTATGATGAATTATCATACTGGCTGATCGGTGTGTGCAGCAATGACCTTCATTTCCAGACGGCCGCGGCAACAGGCGAGGTCAGCGCGACTGCAAATTACTGATCACGGTATCGTCCACATGCAGCTCGGTATCCAGTACCAGGCGCTCCTGGCGCAGCTGCAGTTCGTGGATCACGTACATGATGACAATGCTGAGGACCAGGGCCACGAAAGTGGAATTGAACGACACGCCCAGGCCGCTGGTTACCGCGCTGGTATCCCCTCGCAGGGCCAGCTGCGCGCCCGCCAGCGCATGGCCGATGCCGCGCACCGTACCCACGAACCCGATCGCCGGGATCGCCCAGACGCAGAAACGGATCATCGCCAGCTCCGAATCCAGCCGCGCCGCCTCCGATTCGCAGTAATCGTGAACGGTAGTGGCCGCGTCCTGGACATTGGCCGTTTCGCCAAAGCGCTTGAGCGCGCGGCGGATGGTGCGGGACGGGATCAGATCCCGCTCCCCGCCCGGCAGTGCCTCGAGTTTGTGCGAGTACTCGCGTACATCTCCCGGCAAAATCCGGAAACCTGCCGGCACTTTCAGTAATCCCGCGTCAAGCTGGCGACGATGCCTGCCCAGCGCCACGGTCTTCATCATCGCCAGACCCAGCGCCCAGATCGCCAGGATGATGGCGGTCTCCTGTTCGGGGTCCTTGATGATCACCCAGATCGAGGTGTTGGGCTTGTGGGCGGGGTCGGCCGCCTGCAGCGCCTGCTCCTGCGTCAGCCAGCCCGCCGCCTGTGGACGCACGTAGAACGTATACGCCACATGCACGACGATCGCTGCCACAAGCAGCAAACCCAGTGTCCGGATCCGGTCCTGGCTGTATCGCTCTTTCATGCCCCCACCTGCGCGCCTGAAATGCTCAGGCATCCATCAAAGCCAGCAATTCCTTCGTCTTGGCCTGCATCAGCGCCTCATCGCCCCGCGTCTCCACGTTCAGCCGCACCAGCGGCTCGGTGTTCGACGCGCGGATATTGAAGCGCCAGGTATCGAATTCCATCGACAGGCCATCGGTGTGGTCCACCAGCTTGGCCTGCGATTTGTACGTCGCCTCGGCCCGCGCCAGCACCGCCTTGGCGCCGCCAGTCGCGGGATTGAGCTTGCGGTTGATCTCGCCGCTGGCCGGAAACATGCGCATGCGCTCGCCCACCAGCTGCGACAGCGACTTGCCCGTCTCGCTGATCACCTGCAGGACGATCAGCCACGGAATCATGCCGCTGTCCGCATAGGCGAAGTCGCGGAAGTAATGGTGGGCGCTCATCTCGCCGCCGTAGGCCCCGTCACAGTCGCGCATCACCTGCTTGATGAAGGCATGCCCCGACTTCGACAAAACCGCCGTACCGCCGTTACTGGAGACGATATCCATCGTGTTCCAGGTAAGACGCGGGTCGTGCACGATGCGAGCGCCCTTTTCCCGCTTCAGGAACACCTCGGCCAGCAGGCCCACGAGGTAATAACCTTCGATAAATAGCCCGTTTTCGTCGAAGAAGAAGCAACGGTCGAAGTCCCCGTCCCACGCCAGGCCCACGTCGGCCTTGTGCTTGATGATCGCGTCGATGGTCGGCTGGCGGTTTTCCTCCAGCATCGGGTTGGGCACCCCGTTCGGGAAGGTGCCGTCGACTTCGTGGTGGATCTTGATGAACTGAAATGGCAGGTGCGGCTCCAGCTTATCCACCACCATCCCCGCCCCGCCGTTGCCGGCGTTCACGACCACCTTCAGCGGCTTGAGCTTCTTGAGGTCAACGTAGCTCAGCAGGTGGGCTTCGTATTTGGCGTTGATGTCGATGCGGGTGACCTTGCCAGGAACCGCTGCCTTGGCGGGCAGCTGGTTGGTCTCGATCAGCTTCGCCATTTCCAGCAGGCCCGAATCGGCGCTGATCGGCTTCGACTGCTCGCGCACGAACTTCATGCCGTT
>JANPGU010000254.1:0-5835 GCA_031424095.1 Gammaproteobacteria bacterium | reverse complement strand
CGGCGCCGCTGACATCTGTCGAGCGCAACCAGCTCGCTGCCGGTCAGACGTTGCAGGTCATCGTGGAGTACAACAGCACAGCCATCCATCGCTCCGCCTTGGCTGAGCGCCAGCGTCGTCGACTACCCTTCGACGATGCCTTGATCCGCGCGGAACGTGTCCGTGGCTATACGCGCATCAAATCGGAAGTCGTCGCCGCTTCCGCAGCCACAGATGCCACGCTGGAGACGGATTTTCCGAACCTGCCTTTGGCGGTTTGGCGGATCCGATCCGTCGCCGCGCTCGACCGGCTCGAGCGCAATCCTCAAATTGTGCGCGTTCATGCCAACCCTGTGTTGCACCCAGTCAGCGTTAGCGATCTGCCGTTCATCCTTCAACCGCAGGCCATTGCGACCGGGGCATCCGGCGCCGGAACCACCATCGCCGTGATTGACGGTGGCCTTGGGACCAACTATCTGGCATTCGATGATTTCGGTACCTGCACTGCGGTGGCGACGCCATCAGGCACGTGTCGGCTTGCCTACAACCGCGTGTACTTCCCAAATCAATCTGGCACCACCCAGCACGGTACGAACGTCGCGGCGATTGCGCTGGGAGTCGCGCCGGCGGCGCGGCTTGCGATGTTCGACGTGTTTAGCGGCACGAGCGCCTCGGGCGGCACGGTGCTGTCGGCAATGAACACCGTCCTCACGATCCGTAACCAGTACAACATCGTGGCACTGAACCTCAGTCTGGGCACGGGTGCCAACAATGCGGTGCAGTGCCCTGCCAGCGCATTTGCCACGGCAATCGGTGACCTTGCTGCGGCCGGCGTCCAGACGGTGGCGGCGGCCGGCAACAGCGGCTCAAAAGCGGGTCTGGATGAACCTGCATGCATTCCCGGCGTCGTTTCCGTCGGGGCGGTATATAGCCAGAGTGTCGGCACTGTCGGCTGGCAGGCTTCGGCCAGTCCGGGTGGCACGTGCACCGACACGACTGCTCCCGACGCGGTGACCTGCTTTTCGCAGAGCGCCTCCTATCTGACTACGCTGGCCCCTGGCACTTTTGTCAGCGCGCCCAATGCCTCTTTTCAAATGTCCGGTACCTCTCAGGCCACACCCCATGTGGCCGGCGTGCTCGCCTTGCTGCGCGCGAAATATCCAGCAGAACCCCTCGACCAACAGGTGCTGAGACTGCGACTGGGCTCCACTCCGGTCACAGATGCTCGCAACCTGCAAAGTACGCCACGCCTTGACGCTTACGCAGCTCTGACACTGGGTACTGCACTGGCGCTTGTTGGGAATGGGCCAGCGAACGCGATCGCTAACAGCAACGCGACGTATCAGCTCACCGTCACGAACAGCGGCCCATTGATCGCCACCCATTTGCTCGTGACTTTCACCATACCGCCTGGCGGCCGCTTCATATCTGCGTCTTCGGGCTGCACCGCTGCTGGTTCGATCGTTACCTGCGTATCCACCAGCCTCGCAGCCAGCGCCACGGCCACCTTCAGCATCACTGTGCACTGGGACGCCAGTGGTGCGGTTTATGCCAGTACATCGCTGGCTGCAGATCAGGTCAACAGCACACCCGGTCAGGTGGTGGCCTTCATTGGAACGCCGCCCGCGGCCTTGGATGCTGGAGGCGATGCGCCCGTGCCGCTTTGGGCCTGGATCGCGACCGGGCTGCTTCTCGTGACACTTGCGCAAAAGCAACCCGCGATTCGGCGGATCGCGAGAGCTGATGCGCTCGCCTGAGTTGCATCAATGGTCGGCAGCTCACGGCACCTATGTCGAGACCCGGACCGGCTCGCCTGTCCTGGCACGTTCGGCGTCCGTTCGCCGCGGACTAATGGTGCGCGCCGGCCTCTTTTTGCTGGTGTTCACTGTGCTGCAGATTTCCTGGGAGTTGTCACGCGGCGGCGCAGTTGAGCATTTGGTTGTCCACGACGCCACGGTTCGGCCCGCCGCTGCCCTGATCCGTGTACTTACCCCCGCCATCGAGGCAACCGCCGATGGGTATTCACTCAAGGCCTTCGGCGGGGGACTCAACATCCTGAATGGCTGCGAAGGGGTCGAGGCAGTCTTTCTGCTGCTAGCTGCCTTTGTCATTACGCCCATGCCATGGCGCGCTCGACTGACTGGCGTCGCCTTTGGAATTGCCTTCCTGTTTGCGGTCAATCAGCTGCGCGTGGTGATCCTTTTTTATGCCTGGCGCACGGATCCACGTCTCTTCGCAAATCTGCACGGCTTGGTCATGCCAATTGCAATGACTATTCTCATTGCAGGCTACTACTACGCATGGTTGGCTCACAATGCACGCCGCACTGACCATTCCGCATAGGCTAGTGCTGCGCGCGGGCGTTATAGCGACCGCCCTAATGTGGTCGGCCAATCACTATGCGATCGCGATCATTCAGCCCCTCGTCCCTGGCATCCAGAGCGGGCTCGCACTGTGCACCGCGGATTTCCGGATTCTGGGGACCGACATCTACCTGGACCGTGGTATCTACAGCCTGCGCATACGGGCTGATCTGGCGCGCCCGACCGTGGTGGGCAAGCGCGTGCTCATTCCAATCAGTTCCGGCAACACCATCGAAGGATGGATGGACATCCGCCTCACGCTCGGCGGCCTGCTGCAATACCCCTTGCTGCTGCTGATCGTTGTGCTCGCCTGGCCAGTATCTTCATTGCGTGAAATGCTCACTCGCCTCGGCATTTCAATGCCGCTGGTAGCGCTGCTATTCGCCATCACCGCTTTTGTCACCATCATGGCGGAGCTGTGGTTTCCGCTGCACGCGCAGTTTGCGCCAGGTGAACACTGGCTTCTGCTCACGTTCAGTCGATTCATGATGGGCGGCGGCGGTCAGGCGATCGCACTGACAATCGGTGTGATCGCCATTGGCGTCGCGACGCGGGTATCTCGATTGCCATTATTGAGCCTGCGTCTATAGCAACCGCTCAAGCGTTTACCCAGGATGAGGTGAAGAGCGTGCGACCGCGGTGGTAACTATTGGATTCCCAGTTTCGACACGCTGTAACACCCGTGGCGCCTGATCAGCTCTTCACTTGCCTTCTTTCGGGTCGCACAAACCTTTTGGCGGGGCATCCAGCGCTTCACACTGCGACTCCATTCACCGGCATGACAGAAATATGTCACAGGGCGCCGCTAGGATAAAACTTGGGATACTTGTGGACGAGTTTTATGAAACGTACAGCGCGATATCTGCTTTCATTTGCCGCACTGGTCATGTCCATCCTTCCGGTGCATGCCGCCATCGTTGGCCCTGCAGCGGACTATGGGGTATTTGTTTTCGTCAATGGCAACTTCCAGAGCCAGAATACTGACTCCGGGGGCAGCATCGCTGCAGGCGGTAACGTCAACCTGATGAACTACTCAGTAGCGTCAGCGATTGCAGGTAACCCGGCTAGCTCACCGAACCCTGCGCGACTAGTAGTCGGCAACAATCTCACCGCGGTCAATGGCGGGGTTGGAAACGGACAAAATGGCGCGATCTACATCGGAGGCACCAGCTCGCTGACGTCATTTACCGCTAGCGGCGGAACCTTTGGACAGACGCTTGTGGATTTCGCCGCAGCGCAGACGCTATACACGTCCCTGTCATCCACTTTAGCTGGATTCTCAGCCAACGGTAGCACTCTCACGCAGTTCGGCACATTGACCTTGACCGGCGCTAATACCAACCTCAACGTTTTCGCGCTCAGCGCCTCCGACATTACAAGTACAAACACCGTCAACATCACTGCCCCAGCTGGATCCACGGTGCTTATCAATGTCACCGGTAACGGTGCGATCTTTCAAAACGGCCAGGTATCCATCAACGGCACCAGCTCTGCTTATGTGCTGTACAACTTCGTCAACGCGACTTCCGTAACACTGGCTGGCAGCAAGGATCCCATGGGTACCATTTTGGCTCCCTACGCCGGCGTGGAAGGCAATTACGGCGCCATGCACGGGCAGTTGATCACGGGTTCGTACGACGGAATCGGGACGGATCCCTACGGCCACACCGAGTTTTACGACGTCAAGTTCCAAGGCAATCTAACGCCCGTCCCCCTTCCCGCCGCTGTCTGGCTACTGCTATCAGGGATTGGTGCCCTCGGCGCCACTGCGCGCCGCAGGCGCACTGCCTGAACCGGCGGGGCACTGTGGCAATCCGTGCTTTGACGGCTGCCCAGTGGCTGTGTGCACGGACGTCCTCGGCATTTCAGCTGAACACTGCGAGGCACCTCTTGTGTGTCAGCACTGCAGCCCGCCGGTTGAAGTGCAGTACGTACCAGTCATTTCTGCTTCATGGCGGAAGTCCAGACTCGCGATACCGATCAGCTGCGATACCACATTGGAGACACTGGCTGATCAACCATTGAACGGCTGTCTCACCATCCTCGATGACATGGGTCTCAGTTGCGAGTACCGTCGCCTTGTTGACGCCCATGTCAGGAAAGTGATCCGCCTCTAATGGATCGCGAGCAGTCTTGGAAAGCTAACAATCGAATTTCGCTGTGGTTGGCGCGATGGCGGCGCGGCTGAAGGCAGCGGGACGGCCCGTGCCTGCTTGCATGGAAACATAAACCCGTCCCCTTCCAGCGGTCCGATCGGATGATTTTGGCGGTCCGAACCCGCGTGTCATCAGATCAGTCCCTTTTCGAAGCAATGGCACGAAGCTCCATGGCAGCCAGCAGATCCTTTGGACGCCCCACGGCTTCCTTCGTTTGGATGAGCTGGTCCAGACCTATCACCTTCACATTCCGGCCAAAGATCTCCACCTCGACTGCAGACTCACGCACCTGATCGAAGTCACCCACGCCGGTGATGCTGCCCAGCAGATCCAACGCGCCGAGATCCGTCTGAAAATAGAGATTCTGCAGCGACACCCCGGGCTCGGGATTCTCGAGAAACGACGCTTGTTCGGTGGCGATCCGATGCCTGGGATGCAGATCGCGGAGGGCGCCGCGCAGCTTTTCGAGGTTCGTGCCAGAGAGAGAGGCGCACACATCAAGGTCACGCGTGACAAGGCTGGAGCCATGCAGCACTGCTGCTAGTCCACCTACCACGACGAAGTCGATGCCGGCGTCGCTAAGACGCTGCAGCAGGCCGTTGAGTTCGCTCACGCAATTCCTTGCCAGCCTGCTCTGCGGCCATTACCCAATCCAGCGCAGCCTGATGCTGTAGCAGACGCTTCTCGGGTGTCAGACGCAGGCTTGCCTCGACAAGACTCATGTCGAATCCGGCTTGCTCTGCCTGCTGAATGGGCGTCATGTAAGCAAGGTACACCGGCTGGAAGCGGGGGCAATGCGAAAAATGAAACTGGCGGAGAGTGAGGGAACCTCACCGCGCTCTAGCCGCTGGATTTAGTTGGGACCGCCTTCCGGATATGCCCGTAGGTACGGGTGCTTATCTGCCATGAGCAGTTCCTTCGCTTCGGCTTGTGGTCGTTAGCTTGTAACAAGCTTAGCCGACAAAAGTCCCGCAGTCGCTTGACGTACAGCCCAGTCGGATTAGAACGCCATGATCGAGTTCAACTTCTCGCCTAACTGAGGGTCGTCGATGTATGTTGTCGTTGATCCTGTTCACCAGCTTCGGACTGTAGGCAGCGCCATCGGGTCCGACGAGCCCCTTGTTCTGGAAGCCGCTGGTGATATGGCGAATCTGCGCATTGGCCGAC
Source organism: Gammaproteobacteria bacterium (assembly GCA_031424095.1). Taxonomy (GTDB): domain Bacteria; phylum Pseudomonadota; class Gammaproteobacteria; order Steroidobacterales; family Steroidobacteraceae; genus ZC4RG30. Next base: position 170 of record JANPGU010000254.1, on the reverse strand, counting down.
AGCCCGGTCCAACCGGTAGTTCGCGTACAGATTGAACAGCCAGGCCGGCAGGCCGACCGAATCCAGCGCCCGTTTGCCCTGCGCGATTGATCCCGTTGGGGAAAAGCGCCGAGACATCGGTTGACGTACAGTACTCGAACGCTCGGGTCGCCGACAGGTTCAGCTGAACC
>JANPGU010000253.1:0-4023 GCA_031424095.1 Gammaproteobacteria bacterium | reverse complement strand
CGGTAGCGCTTCGAAATCAAGACCGTGCGGGTCACTTCGGCCGACAGGAACTACGACGTATATCCGGATCGCATCAAGTGATCCGCACGCGTCGTTGATCCCTCGATCGACGCGCTGACCTATGTGCTGGCCTTCGGGTTCGACAGCAGTCGCCCGTAACCTGGCGCGGCGCCCGACAGACCCACCAGTCGCGCGCCGGCCCACAGTCCATGCGGCATGCTCGAGATCACCGGCACACCGGTACGTTTCTCCAGCGGCGCGATCAATTCCAGCGTACGAAAACCGCCGCAGGAAACCAGCAGCGAATCCGCCTTCGGCGCCGAGCCGTGTACACGCGCCGCGAAATCCTCGAGCTGTTTCTGCGTGACCTTCTCGATATCGGTCATGGCCTCGATACCCATGCCAGTGACCACCAGCGGCTCGAGGCCGTGCTCGAGCAGGAAGGCCCTGAGCCGAGCGTTCACTTCATCGTTGTAAGCCGTCGCCACGGCCACACGCTGCGCGCCAACGGCCTTCAGTCCGTCAATGACACCATTGCTCATGGTCGTGGCGGGCAACCCCGACGCCTGCGTCACTTTGGCGCGCAGTTCACGGTTGTAGGCTTCGCCCTTGTAGAAGGTGAGCGAAGTTCCGGTGAGCTCGATCGCCTGCGCGCCGGCATCGGCCAGCAGCTTCGCGGCGGCGGGAATGCGTTCCTGCGCGGCATCGAAACTGTCCGGCGTCATGCGTTCGATGCCAAGGCCGGTGACCACAAAGCGCAGCCGCTTGCCATACATGGCGATGCCCTCTTCCGGCACGTCACGCTTGGCGGGAGGCAATATCAGGCCCAGTACCGGGCCTTTGCCGGCCGCACCGGCGCTGCGAATGCCAAAACCGGCCGCTGCCGCAGCGGCTGCGGCGAGTAGGTCTCTTCGGTTCATCTTTGCCCCCTGTCCGGATGCCATCACAAATAGCCACTCGTCGATGACCGCTGTCGGCCGATATAGTATCAACGCCCCGCGCAGTGAAAGGCCAAGGTGCGATGTTCATCGGCGCCTAGCCGGCGACCAGCCCGGCGGGCAAGGTCGGAATACTGGCAGCAACAACCTCGCCCCGCGCGCGACTGATGCCGTAAATCACCCGCTCCCCGCGCCGGCTTCGGTCCCACGCCCATCCCTGTCCCTCGAAAGGCACATCGATCGTTGTCACGTGCTCCAGCGCCCTGCCCTGGCGCGGCAGCCGCAGTACGTGCAACTCAGCGGCGTCGTGACCGGTCGTGTAAAGCAGGCCGTCGTCCCCCCAGTCGCCGCCAGAACAGGAGCTGGCCCCCCAGGTCGCCACTACCTGTGGCGGGAACAACCAGGAGCGCCGCATCTTCCATTGGTCGTCGAATTCACCCACATAGGTCGAGTGCTGATCGTGGCCCGGCATGGTGCCGCTGTCGTTGTAGTAAGCGAAGCAGGCCCACCATGTGCCGCGATGGCGCGTAGCCCAGGTCAGCGAACCCGGGCGCAGACCGAGGCTGTGGCTTGCTATCCGCTGCAGCGTGCGCGTGTCGTGAATCTCTATTGAACTGGTGGGTGGCAGTTGCGGGAAATTCGAATGCGCCAGCACCAGGCGGCGGTCATCCACATAGCCGGAATTGAAATGGATGATCGGGCCGGGCGCAGGGCTCTGCCATGCCGCGACGCGCTCACCGGTATCCTTGCGATGCTTCACGAGGATGCGATTGCCGATTCCAAAGAAATGCGTCGCGTCGACAGCGGCGGCCTGGTTCGCTTGCGGCACCTTCCAGCGACCGAGTTCGTTGGCGACCAGTCCATGCCGCGCCAGGTTTGCCACTGGCAGCGACGCCGCGGCTGCAACTACGGCCGCCGGCGCGATGCTCGCTGCGACCTGCAGCAGCCGGCGCCGTGTGTAGGAAACGCGCATCAGAAACTGCTCGACACTTGCAAGCTCCTGGCGCCCTTCAGGCTGGCGCGCGCCATGCCACCCGGTCGCGGCCGCCCACTTTGGCGTCATACATCGCCCGATCGGCCGCGGCCACCAGTTGCTCGGCGAAGCCTTCAGCAGACGGCACCAGCACTGCGACGCCAACACTGATCGTCACATGCGGTGCCAATGGCGAGGCGGGATGTGCCAACACCTCCTCTGCCACGGCGCGCCGCAGCGCTTCACCCTGCGCGATCGCGGCATCCAGTGTGCGCCCGGGAAGCAGCAGCACGAACTCCTCGCCACCATAGCGTGCGACCAGATCGTGCTCGGTCACAGCAAAGCGTTCGCAGATCCGCGCCACCAGGCGCAGGCATTCGTCGCCACGCAGATGACCGGCGGAATCGTTGAGCGCCTTGAAGCAATCGACATCGGCCAGCAGCAGCGCCAGCGGCGCGCCGTCACGACCCTGGCGCGCCCACGCTTCCGTCAGGCGGGCATCGAACTGGCGACGGTTGGCGATCCCGGTCAAAGCATCGCGCATCGACAGCCACTCGAGCTTGCGGTTGGCCTCTGTGAGCTCGTCGGCCATGCGGGCGAAGTGGATTGCACCTGCGACCAGATCGGCCACTGCATCGAACACTGCGCAGGCCTCGGGCCCGAAGAAATCGGTGCGCGCGCTCTCCAGGTTGAGAACGCCGTGCAGGCGGCGGCCGTGCCGGATCGGAACCAGGTATTCGGAACGCGCCGTTGCATTGCCCGGCACGTAATCGGGATCGACTGCGATATCGGGAATCAGGTGAGGCCGCCCCAGTTGCACGCAACGGCCAGCAGCGCCCACCGTGATCGGCCACCGGCCCGCCACCGCGAGCGGCGATTGCGTGAACTCACCAGAGTAGACCTCGTGGACGAAGTTCCTGTTGTCATCATCCAGCAGCAGCACGCTGACGACGGCGACCGGCAACTCCGCCACCAGGCAATCGCAGATGCCCTGCATCAGCGATTCCAGACTTGCACCCTGCAATGCGTCGCGCGAGATCCTGATCAGGATGCGCGTTAGTGTGGCCTGACGCGCGGGTGCATCGTGCGCGTCCCACGGCACCACGTCGGGCCCGATCGCCAGATTGTTCAACTCATCCGCAAACATGGTCTTCCCCGACATGGCGGTCAGTCTAACCCGGTCTGTACCAGTCTCTCGCAGGACGTGCTGGTGGCGGCGCCAGCGACGCAGTGCGCCCGAATATGTACAAGCGACTGCCCTGCCCCGCAGCATATAGCGCCGGCCGCAATGACAGAAAATCATAGGCAACGTTGTGATGGTAGCCCGACACCTCCATCTGCACGTCGAACCTGCGCCAGCTGTCGCCCGCGTCGGCCTTGGTCTCGATGGTCAGAATGTTGCGCCGATTGGGGAGGCGCAGGTGCATTGATTTGCGCACGCCGACCGGCTTGTCGTACGCACGCTGCAAGCCATAGCGGTGCATCACCAATCCCCCGGCATGCAGTCCCAGGCCCGCATGAAGTCGGTGATTGTAGAACAGCAGCAGTCTGACGACACCCACCTGCAGCAGCTTGGCGCCTATGCGGTAGCCTGCCCTGTGGTGCACATCTGGACAGCCAGACGCCGTAAACTGATCGCCATGCGCAACTCCTGGTCCACCTTGCTGGTGCTGACCACCCTCTGGTCCGGCGCAGCCGTGTCGCACCACTCGTTCGCCAACATCTACGACACCGGGCAGACTCTGGCGATGACCGCCACCGTGCGTGAATTCCTGTTTGTCCATCCGCATCCGTTCCTGCTCGTGGAGGTGCGGAATGAGGCGGGAAAACGGCAGACCTGGCGCGCGGAAATGGATAATCGCTTCGAACTCGAAGAGATCGGCATGACGAGCGAAACGTTTCGTCCGGGCGATCAGGTCATTGTCAGCGGCAGTCCCGGGCGCAGTCAGACATTCATCCTGTACCTGTGGCGGCTCGACAGGCCCGCGGACGGACTTCTCTATCGACAGACCGGCGGCACACCAAGCCTCGCCAAGGTGTCGCGCTAGACCGGTGGAGGAAGACTCTCCATTAGTGCGTTTGAATCAGCGTTGCGGCGACAACCGCATTCTC
>JANPGU010000252.1:0-30878 GCA_031424095.1 Gammaproteobacteria bacterium | reverse complement strand
GTGGGGTGGGGAACTGCCTTTTTTTGGTGGCCCGCTGTGGGGGGGCGCATTGGCCTCGCGCGGCCCCCACGGCGGGGCCGGTCCGATTGGCACCCAGGATGAGATATGCGCGCGCGCAGGGCTTCAAAAGATCAACGCAATGATGGCTGCGGAAAAAGGCTGATGCGGCTACAAGACTGACGCGGGATTGAGCGCCTAAAACGTCAACTTGCTCCCGCCCGCGGGCATCGGTGCTGGAAGATCGGTTGCTGTCGGGGCGGCGGCACCAGCAATTCGCGCGGTGGGTGCGGTCGACTACGGCGCGATGCCATTGTCATGCGCGCCTCGCAGCGTGAAGCAGAAAAATCCGCTGCATAGACTGCAGCAAGGCCAACGCCAATCACGATCTTCGGAGTTTTGCGGCTCCCGGGTTATTCCTGCACGAACCGCGAAATGGTGAAGAGGATGCCTGCGACTGCAGACATCCTTCGTTGCGCTGCGCTGGTCAGCTACTCCGTTTCAGTAGCCTGGAAAAAAGGCTCGCCAAAATCATCCTTCAGGTCGATCAGGAACTGGTTCTCTTCCTGACAGATGTATTCCTGCAGCTCCTGACCTTCGCTCCAGCGGATGTTCCAACCCATGCGCCAGGGTTTGGAGTACGCGCCTGGATCGTCGACGGTCACCTCGTAACGCAGCGTGTCGTAGTTCGGCCGGCTGATGCGCTCGATGGTGTGCAGCTCATCGGTATGCAGGTAGCCATTGAAACCCAGCCAGGTCCGCTCGTTGTAGCCCACGGTATCGATGACCAGCGTATCGCCTTCCCAATGCCCGACCGAATCTCCGAAATACGTCGGGTTGAGCTTCGAACCGGTGGGATGCGCGCGCCCATCCATGTGGATCTCGCGCCAGACATGCGCACCGCCCTCGAAGATGACGATGATGCGATCTTTCTGCTGCAGGAATTCCGCCGGGTAAGGCGTGCCAAAAGCGCGCGGCCCTCCGGGCGGCAGGCAGAATCCTTCGGGGTCGTAGACATTCTGGTTCTTCTGCACATAGTCGTACATGGCCTTGGACCACGGCAGGAAGGGCACGTTTTCCAAGCCCTGCGGCGTATCGAGCAGTTGTCGCTCGTAGTTGGTGATCCAGCTCAGGCTCCAGGAACCATTGCCACCCAGGTCCACGGTGCCATCCGGCAGGCGCGGCGTGGGCTTCGATGGCTTGGGCGCGGCCGCTGCTGCCGGCGCGGCGGGCGCTGCCGCAAAGGCGGGCATGACAAGCAGCGCGCTGAGCATCGCCAGGCATGCGCAGCTGCTGCGCACGAAGGTGTTCGCGTCCCGGCTCATAGGTCTACTTCCCTTCGTTTTCTTCGGCCGAACCGTTGAAGAGGCGTTTGCCATCGGCCATCGACACCGAATTGGCATTGCCCTTGTAGCTGTTGTCGCGTGCGCGCGCACCTTCGACGGTCACCTGATCGCCGATCTTCAGCGAGTCCCGGGTCCAACCCCGGCGCATCAGCACGTTCGGGCTACCCAGTTCCATGGCCCAGTTGTGGATCTGGCCATCCTCACCCTTCACATCGACATACAAGTAGGTGTGCGGGTTGCGCCACTGCACCTTGGTGACGGTGCCGGTGACCTTGAGTTTCTTCGCCGCGTCGAATTCCGCCGCGAAGGAATGATGTGCTACCGCTGCACCGGTTGCCGCCGTGGCAAACAGCAGGACCAGCAAGGTTCGCGTCCAGTTCTTCATGTATTCCCCCTCAATGCAACGTGAGCTTGAAGGCGCCCTTTTCGGCGCCGTAAACATAAGTGCCGGAATACACGCGGTTGGTCCACGAGCCCAGGTTTTCCAGTTTTCCGGTGCCGACCCACTTCTGGCTGCGTCCGCCTGCGTCTGGCAGGGAAGCTTCCACGGTCATGGTCCAGGTGCCGTAATCAATGTCCGCGCGCGTCACGGGCGCGGCGCCGGGACCCGGATTCACCTTACCCACCACCTGACGGTTGCGCCAGTCCAGATCCAGCACCATGCGATGCTGCGTCTTTTGATCCGGACCCCAGTACCCCAGCCAGCTGCCCTTGGCGGGATGCCCCACCTGCGCCATGGCCGTGCTCGCCAACAGCAAGGAAGCGAAAAATATTCGATATCGATAGCGCATCGGTGCCCGCCCCGTTCTTGTTCTGATCAATCACAACCGCGAGCGAGGATAAACCGGATGGACCTCTCACACAAAGTCGCTTGGATCGATTCGGCAGGTTTGTGGCCATGCATGATCAGATTTCGCATACCGGCGCAGGCATGCATGAATCAGTTTGAGTATATTGTGAGAGCAGCCACGGCCGTAATTTCGGAACGCGGCGTCTAATAAATGAAAATCTGGGGGAACACGGATGAATAATTGCTCTCTTGCGGCGGCCGTAAGGCAAGCGCTGCGAAATGGTTCTGCTGATACGGTTGATCCGCGCTACGGCTATCTTGTGCGCGCGCTGTCCGCGCTGACGATGGCGACGTTGGCGGCAAGCCCAGCCTTTGCGGCTGAAGAGACGGAGTTGCAGGAAGTCACCGTCACCGGCTCACGCATCCGACAGGAAACCGGCATGACCACGCCGGTGCCGGTCACTTCGGTTACCACGGAAGATCTCAAATTGAGCAATCCGGGCGCGTCACTGGTCGACCAGCTCGACAAGCTCCCGCAGCTCTTTCAGACCGAGTCTGCCCAGCGCAGCAGCGGCGCGCTGTTCGGCAACGCTGGCGGCAGTTACGTCAACCTGCGCGGCCTGGGAAGTCAGCGCACGCTGGTGCTCCTCGACGGTTCGCGCGTCGTGCAGGATGACCGCGGCGGCACTGTCAATATCGGTGTATTCCCGACTGCACTGATCAAGAAGGTCGACATCGTCACCGGCGGCGCATCAGCCCAGTACGGCGCGGACGCGGTCGGTGGCGTGGTGAATTTCGTGCTCGACCGCGATTTCACAGGCCTCAAAGCCAGCGCCAGCACGGGCGTCACCGAGGTGGGCGATGGCTTCAACCACAAGGCATCGATCGCCGGTGGCTTCAAGGTGGGTGAGAACCTGCACGTGGTGGCTTCGGCCGAGTACAACCACATCGACCAGATCAAGCGTGACCCGAGCACGCTTGGGAACTGGTTCCAGCGCTATGGCTTTGTCACCAATCCGGCATTTGTGTCGGCCGCGGCCACGCCGGGTGTGCCGGTGCGCCTGACCTTGCCGAATGTCATCTCTTCGGTGCACTCACCCACGGGTCGCATCGACACCGCATACCCGCTGTCCAATGTGCAGACTGCGGCTGGTGTGCCGTTTACGCTCAGGAACACGGTGTTCCTCGACGACGGCAGCGGTGTCCGGCCATTCCTCAGCGGTCCGGTTACTTCCGGTTCCGGTGGCACACAGTCCATGTCGGGCGGCGCGGAGTTCGGCCCCGCCGACGCGGCCTTCCCGGGCGGTCCCTATGGCGCCAGGGTCAACGAGAAGTCGGCGTTCCTGGGCCTGAAGTACGACATCAATGACAGGGTTTCAGTATTCGGCCATGCCCTGTACGGCAGCTCGGCCTCGGATCAGCTCGATCAGCGAGGCCTGCCGCATCTGCAGGACATCTGGTATGCGACGATCTATTCCGGCAATCCGTTCCTGCCAGCCAGCGTGCAGCAGGCGATGACCGCGCAGAACGTCGGTTCGTTCAAGATGCTCAAGCTGGGTCAGTTCCTCGGTGCCAACAACTGGAACGACAGTGAGGAGCCGCGCAACGAACACAGCATGTTCACCTGGAGCGCGGGCGTCGAAGCCGACCTGTTCAGCGACTGGCATCTGCGTGCCACCTGGCAGTCGGGGCGCTCGCACAAGTTCACGGCCGTCTACGACGAATTGCGTGTGGATCGCATGTTCCTGGCATTGGATGCCGTGACGGTCACCGCAGCGAATGTGGGGACCAGCGGCCTGCCCATTGGCTCCACCGCATGCAACGTGCGGCTCACGAACCCGACACCGGCACAACTGGCAGCGTCCGTTGCCGGCCGGCTTAACAAGTTTGGCCAGCCACTGCTCTCACCGGTGGGCCTCGACGCCATCAGCGGTTGCGTGCCACTCGACGCGTTCGGCCAGGGCAATGTGTCCCAGGCGGCGCGCGACTATCTCGTCGGTGACAAATGGGGCATCAGCAACGTACACCAGGACTTCGCCGAAGCGCTGTTGACCGGCAAGTTGTTCGAGGGTTGGGCAGGTCCTGTATCTGCAGCGCTCGGCGTCACTTATCGCGCAGAGGACTTCAAGCAGCGCGCCTACCCGGATGAACTCGAGCGGGTGGGTCCACCGTTGAATGCGCCGGCAATCGGGATTCGAGGCATTCCCTCCGGCTTCACCGGCGGCAGCCCGAACGTCTTCCAGTTCTCGACCGTTCCGCCCATTCAGGGCGAGTACGACGTGAAGGAAGTATTCGCCGAGGTCAATGTGCCGGTGTTCAAGCTTGAAAGCGGCCAGAAGCTGGACGCCGATCTGGCTTACCGCAGCTCGCGGTACTCCAACGTGGGTACGGTGAGCGCATACAAGGCTGGCCTGGACTTCACCGTCTACAGCGACCTTCGCCTGCGCGGCACATTCTCGCGCGACGTGCGCGAGGCCACGTTCGCCGAGCGCTTCGACGAGCAGGGTTCGGGCGGTGCGGTGAATGATCCGAACGTCACTGCCTGCCGAAACCTGAGCGGCAATCCAGCCGCCGCGGCCGGCTGCAGCGTGCAGATCACGTCAGTCGCCGTGGGTAATCCCGGCCTGGCACCGGAGAAGGCCGATACGATAACCCTGGGCGCGGTCTTCCGCCCCAGCTTCATCGAAGGTCTGCAGATGTCGGTCGACTATTACAAGGTCGATGTCGCCGACGCGATCGGACAGCTGGGATTCCAGCGCATCGTCGACGATTGCTTCAGGAACATAGATCCGGCGTTGTGCGCGTATGTGGAACGTGACTCGGCAAGTCAGGTCATCGGTCGCGTCAAGAACCCGTACCTGAACGTGGCCCAGACGACGGTGAAAGGCGTTGACTACGAGGCGCAGTACACCCTGCATCCCGAGTTCATCGCGGACCTGCCGGAGACCCTTACCATGCGGGCCTTCGTGAGCAATATCCTGAAGCGCTCGAACAAGTCTTCCGACACCGCGGCGGTGAACCGGTTTGATGGCGGCTTCACGGGGGGCGTGCTCTATCCGAAGTGGAAAGGCACGATGAGCATGACCTACACATTCGGGAAGTGGGACGCAACGCTGTCCGAGGAATGGATCAGCAAGTCGAAGATCGACACGACGTGGGTAGATACGGCGGCTTTCGCTGCGGGCGACAGGCTGGTCAATGGCGTCACCAAGACGGCACCGGATGTCGACGACAACTGGCTGCCGAACTACTTCAACACCAACGCCCGCTTCGGCTATCGAGGCGAAACGGCTTCGGGCCATTCGTGGGACGTGGCGCTGTTCGTGACCAACCTGCTCGACAAGCATCCAATGGTCATTCCAAGCTACAACTCGCGCACGGGCTCTCAGAGCGTGAGCAACAATTACGACGCCTATGGGCGTCGCTATGAACTGGGCTTCAACTTCCGCTATTGAGGAAGGCCATGCCGAAGCAGGAGGGAGCCGATACCGTCGACCGGCGGGCATTCCTGACCGGTGCGGCGGGTGCTGGCCTGGCATTGGGCTCCAATGCCGCGGTGGCGGCGGACGCAGCACCAGTGGGTGCTGCGTCCGCTCCTTCCATTGCGCAGGTTGAACGCGACACGGGCCTGTTGCGCATCAGCATGCCAGCGCGCGCTGTGCAGCGCTGCGGGTCCGACCTGCAGACGCAGGTCCTGAAGGATCTGGGCATCGAATTCGTTGCCGGCAATCCCGGTTCCAGCTTCGAAGGGATCCAGGAATCGATCGTCAACTACGGCTCGCCACCCAATGTGATGCCGGAGTTCATCACGGCGCTCCACGAAGAGACCGCCGTGGACATGGCCAACGGATATGGCAAGGCTGAAGGTCGGCCGATGTGTGCCATGCTGCACGGGACCATCGGCCTGCAGCACGCGTCGATGGCCATCTACCAGGCGTATTACTCTGGCACGCCGATGCTCATCATCGCGGGCCGCGACGATGGCTTCATCCAGGCACATACCGCGAACGACATGGCGGCGCTGGTCAGAAGTTTCACCAAGTGGGATGCGCAGCCGACGACCCTGGCCGAGTCGCTCACAGCTCTTCAGGAGGCCTACCGGCAGGCCATTACTCCACCAACGGCCCCGACACTGGTCGTACTGGACATGGAGACGCAGAAGGCTGAGGCAGGCACGTTGCAGGTGCCGAAATACCTGCCACCCCGCATCGACGGCATCGATCCGACGAACGCGCGCGAGGTCGCAGGCAGACTGCTGTCCGCCAGCAATCCGCGCATTGAGGTCGGGCAGTTGCGCACGCCGACGGGGGTTGCCCAGAGCGTGGAGTTGGCGGAACTATTGGGCGCCTGCGTGGGCTCGCGGGCCACGGCAGGTCCCATGAGCTTTCCGCAGCGACATCCGCTGTCGGGGCCCGGCGTATCGACCGCCTACGACTTCCGGCTGGGCCTCGAAGCCGGTCCCGCCGACATTGCCTTGATGGGTCCGCGCGTAGCGTCTCTGGAGACCGGGCGCGATAGCGCACGCATCGGCTTTGGGGGTCTGCGCGCCCGGGGAGCGACCCAAGGTGCACCCGGCGAACAGCCAGCACCCATCAAGCGCTCAATCCCGATTGACGCCGAAGCGAGCCTGCCCGCCCTGCTCGCCGCTGTGCGCAGTCTGGCAACGCCGGCGCAGCAGCGTGTGATCGCCGAACGTCGGACAAAACATGCCGCGGCGAACCAGACCGCCTATGTCGCTTCGCTTGCGAAGGCGCTCGACAGCAAGCGCAAGGGCTGGGACGAAAGCCCCGTCAGTACGGCACGCCTGTACGCGGAACTCTGGCCACTGATCATGAATGAGGACTGGTGCCTCGCCAGCCCGAGCAATTTCTCGAGCGGACATCACCGTGAACTGTGGGTGCACGACAAGCCCTACAGCTATCTGGGTGGTCAGGGCGCCGGCGGCATGGGCTATGGTCTCGGTGCCTGTGGTGGCGCGGCGCTTGCCGCGCGCGGCCGCAACCGCATCGTCATCAATATCCAGACCGACGGCGACTTCAACTACGCGCCCGGCATGATCTGGTCGGCCGTGCATCACAGGCTGCCGATGCTGACAGTGATGCACAACAACCGTGCCTGGCATCAGGAGCTCATGTTCCTGCAATACATGGCCGGTGTGCGCGGCCGCGGCACTGACCGCGCGCATATCGGAACCACTTTGCGCGACCCGTTCATCGACTACGCCAAACTGGCGCAGGGCTACGGCATGGCCAGCGAAGGGCCGATCGATGATCCGGTCAGGCTTGCCGCCGCACTCGCTCGCGGCGTCGCTGCGGTGAAGCGCGGCGAACCCTATCTGATCGATGTGCTGACGCAACCGCGATGAATACTGCACTCATCCAGATCACCCGGGCAATGGTCGCGACCTGCGGTGCAGTGGCACTGACAGTGCCGGTATTGGCGGCCGACACGGCTGCCAGCGCGGGTGACGCCGCGCATGGCAAGCAGCTCTTCCACGTTCACGGGTGCTACGGCTGTCATGGCTTCAACGGCAACACGGGCGCTCGCGATCTGGTGGGGACAAACAGCCCGCTGATCGCCGACCTCGCGACGTTCACGATGTTCCTGCGGTTGCGCGGCGATCAGGCGCCGTTGCTGCCGTCGTCGCGAATGCCGAACTATCCGGCAACGGCGCTCAGCGATGCGCAGGTGCGTGACATCTATGCATTCGTGCGCACGTTCAAGCCTGATGCGCCGGCAGTGGCGGATGTGCCCACGCTGAAGACAATCCTGGAGTCCGCATCCCGCCCGAAGGCGCGCTGAAGCGATATCCCTCGCTCAGAAGGCCGCATGAGTCTGGCCGTTGGCATCGACGGGATGACGGTCGTTTTCGTCGCACACGTATTCGAGGATTTCCCAAGTGCGGTCGCGGCGGAAGGTGTGCGTGCGGTGCCAGGGTTGCGACAGTACGTCCGGATCGGTGAAGGTAAAGTCAAGGTGCAACAGGTCCCTGTTGTCCTTGTCGAGATAGATGCGCTCGTTGATTCTGAGTTTGTCGCTGTTGGTGATGCCCTGTTCACCCAGTCGCTGACCTGCGCGCGTGCCAACGGTATCCACTACCAGCGTTTCGCCTTCCCACTGCCCCACTGAATAACCGAAATAATTCGGATCGATCTCATCTTGCGTCGGCAGCGCGCGGCCGTCGGTGAATATGTGGCGCACCATCATCTCGGCTTCCTGGTTCACCACGATCTTGCCGGGCGTGAACAGGAATTCGAGGCTGTAAGGCATCGTCATCATCGTGGGCATTCCGGGCGGTTCGCAGTTGCTGGACTTTTCCGGAATCTCGTATTGCGGATTGGCTGCCACCTTGGCGCGCTCTTCGTCGTAGCGTTTCCTGTATTTGCCGATCAGCAGCGGTTGGTCGCCGCCCACCCGGCCGATGTTGGGCTGCCAGATGCCGCGCCAGTCGGGGAGCCTGTCGAGTTCGGCATAGCTCACTTTTTCGGCGTTGGCAGGATGGACCGGGCGGGTGTTCCTGGCTTGCTGGGCCATCAATGCGCCGGTGCCCACGGTCGCGGCCAGTGCGACCAGCGCCAGAATCCTGGTTCTCATGGAGTCCCCCTTCAGATCCGAACAGTGGTTACTTCTTGCCGACCTGACACAACACCTGGGCGGCCTGGCCCACGTCACAGTAGTACTCGCCGCTGGCCATCTTCACAGCCACGAACCGACCACCGGACTTGCCGTCACGATACGGGTTGATCGTGAATTCCACGCTGTCGCCTACCTTGACCATGTCAGGGGAGAAGTTGCGGCGTACCAGATGTACCTTGCTGGTGAACTCCACTCCCCAGCGCTCCTTCTTGCCACCGGCTAGTGCGCCATCCAGAAAGACCCATACGTGCGGATTGGTCCATTGGACCTCAGCGACCTTGCCTATAACGGTCACTTGTCTTGCCTGGTCGAACATGGCGAAAGAGTGGTGCGCAGAGGCAAGGCTGGCGGCAACACCCAGCACCACTGCAATAGTGGTGCGAGCAACCAATGAGCGCATGGAAGACCCCTCTGTTAGAGTTGGCGCGAACAAATCGAGAATAGCGGATCGGGGTGGCTCATGTCCCGCTTACAGCGGCGTTTCCAGGCGGTGTCCGCCCTGGCGTTATTGCTGGCTGGTTCGGCAGCTGCTGCGCCTGCTGGCGACTTCGACGCCCCCGACAACGAGGGCAGCACGGCTTTGCTGAGGGCCGTGATGCAGGATCACCTTGATGCTGCCAAACACCTGCTTGCTCGCGGCGCCAAAGCCGATGCCGCCAACCGGTATGTCGTAACGCCACTCTATGTGGCCACGCTGCATGGCAATACCGACATGATGGCTGCCCTGCTGGCTGCCAGGGCCAATCCGAATGGCGCCGCTCCTTCCGGTGAAACGCTGCTGATGACATCTGCCCGCGCCGGCGTTGTGAAGGCGATGCAGCTCCTGATCGATGCCGGTGCGAGGGTCGATGCCAGAGAACCCAGCTTCAACCAGACTGCATTGATGCTGGCAGCGCGCGGCAACAGTGCCGACGCGATCGCACTTCTGCTCGATGACGGCGCCGATATCAACGCACGGACAGCTGTGGGTGAGACGCCGGCCTTCGTGCCGCCGTGCAAAGGCACCGGTTGCGGCTCCGAGGGTGCGGGCATCAATCGCGGTGGCCTGCCAGATCGTGGCCGGCGCGATCCGGTCAAGGGTGGCATGACACCACTGCTCTATGCCGCACGGGAAGGGGCGGATGCGGCAATGGCCGTGCTGATCAAGCGTGGTGCCGATCTCGAACTGGCAGAAGCCAATGGCATGAGGCCGCTGCTGATGGCGCTGTTGAACAACCAGCTCAAGTCTGCCCGGCAGCTGATCGAGGCCGGCGCCAAAGTGAATGTCGATGACTACTATGGGCGTACGCCGTTGTGGGCAGCCGTGGAATACCGCAACCTCGACATGAACAACCGTATCGAAGACAGTCCAGCCACCAACAACATCGATCGCGCCGCAAGCATGCCGCTGATCACGCTGCTGCTGGAGAAAGGCGCCAACGCCAATGCCCGCACGCGGGAAGTACCGCCGTCGCGCAAATGGCTCTACGCGCTCAACGACGTGTCGTGGGTCGACTACACCGGACAGACCCCTTTTCTGCGAGCAGCGCTTTCGGGTGACACCACCGTGATGCGTCTGCTGCTCGACCACGGCGCCGATCCGAACCTCGCCACCCACGGTGGCACCACGGCGCTGATGGCCGCATCCGGTGTGGGCTGGGTGGTACAGCAGACCTACACCGAATCGATGCCAAGCCTGCTGGCAGCGATCAGGATCTGTCTTGAACACGAGGCCGATGTGAATGCCGTGAACTCGATGGGGCTCACCGCACTGCTGGGCGCCGCCAACAAAGGCGCCAACGACATCATCAGGCTGCTGGTGGCCCATGGTGCGCGACTCGATGCAGTCGACAAACAGGGTCGCGACGCCTATCGCTGGGCGGGGGGCGTGTTCCTTGCTGCGGTTGGAGCCGAACTGAAGCCTCACACCATTGCGCTGCTGGATGAGCTGAACCATCGTCCGCCATCGCGTGGCCCCAGCGCCGAAGCGCCTGTGCCCAGATGAACAAGCTGCGTTATTCCCTGCTGTTGACCGCTGCGTTACTTTCCACAGACGCAAATGCGCAGGAGCTCGTCAACAAGCACTGGAACACATTGCAGCAGTACTGCAGCAAGTGTCACAACGCAGACGATTTCTCCGGCGGCTTTGCGATCGATCAGTTGAATCGGGACGATCTGCATCCCGACGCCACATTGTGGGAAAAGGTCGTGCGCAAGCTGCGTAGCGGCATGATGCCGCCGCCGGGCGAGGATCGTCCGGCTCCCATCGAGGTTTCCAGGGTGGTACGTGGTCTCGAAACAGCGCTCGACAGGACCGCGGTACGCCATCCGAATCCCGGCGCAGTCGTGCTGCACCGGATGAATCGCAATGAATACGCCAATGCAGTGCGCGATCTGCTGTCGTTGCCTGTGAACGGCGAACAGCTGTTGCCGGCGGACGATTCCGCATCCGGCTTCGACAACATTGCCAGCGCGCTCATGCTGTCGCCGGCGCTGATGCAGTCCTACATTATGGCTGCTTCGCGCGTCAGCCGGCTTGCGGTAGGTGACATGGGCAGCAGCTCCGTGCTCACCAGATTCCAGGCGCCGGCCGGGATGTCGCAATCGGTGCACATCGATGGCCTGCCGCTCGGAACCCGGGGCGGCATCCGGGTGCAGCATGTGTTTCCCCTGGATGCCGAGTACGAATTCATCATCCGTCGCAGTGGCCCCAACAATTTCGTGTTGCCGCTGGTGGGCACGCGGGATCCGATCGAGGTGGCCATAGACGGTGAACGCAGGGCCCTGCTCGAAGCCGACAAGCCCACCCGCATCCGCCTGGCCGTGAAGGCCGGTACGCACACGGTGCAGGTCACCTTCCTGCACGCTGCAGCCGAACAGGAAGTGAACGATCTCTACGCCGTGCACGCGCAGAGCGTGAGCGTAAGCGGGTTCGATCTGCAGGGACCGCTCAAACCACAGGGCGTTGGCGATACCGCGAGTCGGCGCAGGATTTTTGTGTGTTATCCGCGGGAAGCGTCAGAGCAGGCCGCGTGCGCAAAGTGGATCATAGCCGGGCTGGCAACCCGGGCCTGGCGCGGACCCGTTTCTGAAGCGGCGGTGGATGATCTGCTTGGCTTCTATCGCCAGGGCGCCGGGCTGCGGGATTTCGATACCGGTGTGCAGTATGCGCTGGCCCGCATCCTGAGCGACCCGCGCTTCGTCTACCGTTTCGAGCATGAGCCCGAAACGATCAAGGCTGGCGACAGCTATGCCATCAGCGGTCAGGAATTGGCGTCGCGCCTGTCATTCTTCCTGTGGAGCAGCATTCCCGACGATGAGTTGCTGCGGGCGGCCAGCGCCGGCGAGCTGGGGCAGGCAAAGAAGCTGGAACAGCAGATCGATCGCATGCTGACCGACCCGCGGGCCGATGCCCTGGTGCAGAACTTTGCCGAGCAGTGGCTGGGCTTGCGGCAACTGGCCACCATCAACCCCACTTCCACTGATTACGATGGCACCTTGCGTGAATCGATGCTGCGCGAGACAGAACTGTTGTTCGCCTCGATCCTGCGCGAAAACCGCAGCGTGCTCGACCTGCTCAACGCCGATTACACCTTTGTGGACGAGCGTCTCGCCAGGCACTATGGCATTGCGCACATCCAGGGCAGCCAGTTTCGCCGTGTGCCGGTCCGCGACGTCAATCGCCGAGGCATCCTCGGGCACGCCAGTGTGCTGACACTGACCTCAGCGCCCAACCGCACATCCCTCGTCAAGCGTGGCCAGTGGGTACTTGAAAATCTGCTCGGCACACCGCCGTCGCCACCCCCGCCGGGTGTGGAAGTGAAACTGGATCAACCACCGGTCCCGGGTGATGCCCCGACCACCTTGCGGCAGCGCATGGAGCAACACCGCGCCAATCCCTCGTGTGGTGCGTGCCACGGGGTGATCGATCCCATCGGCATCGCACTGGAAAACTTCGATGCCATAGGCAAGTGGCGGGATACCTCGGCCGGTCAGCCGGTGGATGCAGTCACCGCAATGTGGGATGGCACGCCGCTCCATGGCGCGGCCGATTTGCGCAAGGCGCTGGTGGCCAGGAGTCCGCAATTTGCGGAAACGGTGGCCGAAAAGCTGCTGACCTACGGGCTTGGCCGCAAGGTTGAGTACTATGACATGCCGGCGATTCGCAGCATCGTCAGCGGTGCCAGGGGCCGCAATTACAGGTTCAGGGAACTGATCAAAGGTGTAGCGTCAAGCTCTGCATTCCAGCGACGCGTCAAGCAGCCAACGACCGGCGACCAGCTCGTGGTCCAGGAGCACTGAATGACATTTCTGACCCGCAAGCACCTGCCCCGCCGTACCGTGTTGCGTGGTCTGGGCATCGCTGTGGCGCTGCCTGTGCTGGATGCCATGATTCCGGCAGCCACTGCGCTGGCGCAGACGGCGGCCAGCCCGAAGCCGCGACTCTCCTGCATCTATATCCCGCACGGCGCCACCATGGATCTGTGGACGCCGAAAACCGTCGGCAAGGATTTTGCGTTCTCGCCGATTCTCAAGCCCTTCGAACCGTTCCGTCAGAGCATCAACGTCATCAGCAACCTGGCCCACCGGAATGTGGCGCCGGCGAGCGGTGAAGATACCGGCGGCGCCGAAAATCATTCACGGGCTGCGGCTGTTTTTCTGACCGGCGCGCACCCGTTCAAGGGCGACATGGCAAAGGTGGGCGCCTCGGTGGACCAGATGGCTGCCGCTGTGATCGGGCAGGATACGCCGATGCCCTCGATCGAGATGTCGATCGAGCCAGCATTTGGTGCGTGCGATCTCAACTTCACCTGCGCCTATCGCAATACGCTCAGTTACAAGAACGAGTCGCTGCCGCTGCCGATGGAAAGCGATCCGCAGCTGGTGTTCGAACGCCTGTTCGGCGATGGCACCACCGATGCACAGCGCCGCGAACGCCGCACACAGTCGGCCTCGATCCTGGACTCGATCCGCTCACAGGTTTCACAGCTGCAGCGTGGGATTTCCGCCGCTGACCGCGCCCGCATGGACGATTACCTCCAGGAAGTGCGCGAAATCGAGCGCCGCGTGCAGCGCGTAGGCGAGAAGCTGACCAGCAACGTGGCACTGCCCGATGCGCCCGCCGGCGCGCCGCCGGGCTTCGAGGCGCATGTGGAGTTGATGTTCGATCTGCAGGTGCTGGCTTTCAAGACCGAGATCACCCGGATTGCCACCTTCATGATGGCCCGCGATAACTCCAACACCCGTTATGCCAGCAGCGGTGTATCGGAAGGGTTCCACAATGCCTCGCACCACAGCAACGAGCGCAAGAACATGGAGCAGTTCGCGCTGCTCAACACGTTTCACGCCAATCTGATTGCCAGGTTCCTTGCCAAGCTGCAGAAGACGCCTGACGGCGAACACGACATGCTGCACAACTCCATGGTGCTCTATGGAAGCAGCATGAGCGACGCCAACGAACACAACTTCGACCCGCTGCCCATCATCCTGGCCGGCAATGCCGGGGGGCGTTTGCAGGGCAATCGCCACCTTTCGTTTGCGCCGCACACGCCGATGGCGAACCTGCTGCTCGGCATGTTGCACAAACTGGATGTTCCAGCCGGGAAGATCGGGGACGCCACGGAACCACTGGCAATCTGATCGAGCGCGCGGGAACCCCGGCCGGACAGTATCAAGTTCACCTGGAATTTTCGGCCACTGGCTCCGCACTCGAAATGTAGATCTCATCGCGTTCGCTGCCGATGATCAGACGCAGCTTCTTCAGGAGATCTGCACCGATGGCCATCACCGAGGAACTTGTCAGATTGATGGTCCGGATTACGGGACGATAGGTCACTGCACCCGTACTGCTGCGCTTCAGAATTTGAGAAGATATATTCTAATTTTATGGCTGCATCAGTCCAGGGGAATCACCATGCGCATGCGCATCGCCGCAACCATCGTCCTGCTCTGGGTCTCGGCCGCGCAAGCCGCCGCGCCGGTTGTGACCGCGCCCGGCGGCACGGTCGAAGGCATCGACCAGGGACCAACCCAGGCGTTTCTCGGGATTCCCTTTGCCGCGCCCCCGGTGAATGAACTGCGCTGGCGCGCCCCGCAGCCGACAGCCCGCAAGCAGGGAACGCGAAAGGCCGTTGAATTCGGCGCAAGCTGCATGCAGAGCTGGCCCGTGCAGTCCTTCGGCCCCTACACAACGGAGTTCGTGGATACGCCGGCCGTGTCTGAGGACTGCCTGTACCTCAACATCTGGCGACCGACGCGGGCGCGCAATCTGCCCGTGTTCGTGTGGGTGCATGGCGGCGCGTTCCTGGGAGGTTCCGGTGCCGTGCCGATCTACAATGGCAAGGGTCTGGCCGCGCGAGGCGCGGTGGTCGTCACGATCAATTACCGCGTGGGGGTGTTCGGCTTCCTCGCGCATCCCGCGCTCAGCGCGGAGAACCCGCGCAAGACATCAGGCAACTACGGTCTGCTGGATCAGGTCGCGGCGCTGCAATGGGTGCGTGACAACATCGCCGCCTTTGGTGGCGATCCGCGCCGGGTGACCGTCTCCGGTCAGTCGGCAGGCGCGGCATCGGTAGAATCGCTGCTGGTGATGCCCGCCGCACGCGGACTTTTCCAGCGTGCCATCGTGCAGAGTGGCCCTGGCATCGCGATTGGATCGCCGCCGCTGGCCACCGCAGAGAAGGGCGGCCTGGCATTCACGAAGCGGTTTGGTGACCTGGATATCGCCAGACTGCGCGCACTCCCCGCGGCGCGCGTCCAGGCTGAAATGGAGAACGTGCTTGGGACGGCGGGCCCCGATGGTGGTCGACCGAATCTGCCGTTCCTGCCAGTCACCGATGGCGTGGTGCTTCCTGCAGATCCGGATGATCCGCGCGCCGCGATGGCATCGCAGGTACCGCTGATCGTCGGATACACGTCGGATGAGGCGCTGGCGCCGCCGCCCGCCAACGTTGCCGACTTCGAGCGCCACGTGCGCAACCGTTTTGGCGCCAGTGCTGCACGACTGCTTGAGCTGTATCCGCACGCCACGAATGCCGAAGCCATGGACTCGGCGCGCGTGCTGGCGCGGGACACCTACATGGCCGCGCTGGTGCTGTGGATCGAAGGTCGCGCCGGCGCGGGAATGCCTGCCGTGTTCGCGTACCGGTTCGACCAGGCAGTGCCTGTTGCAAAGCCACCCTCCTTTGGCGCGTTCCACACGGCGGAGGTGCCTTACCTGTTCGGCGCGATGGATACGAGCCTGCGCCCATATGGTGAAGTCGATCGGCGCGTCTCGACACTGATCCAGGACTATTGGCTCAACTTCATGCGCAACAGTGATCCGAACGCGGCCGGCCTGCCGCTGTGGAGCCGCACTCCCTCCGGTGGTGCTGGTGTGATGCTCATCGGGCCGGATCCCGTTTACACGACGGCGGTTTCATCGCCGCAGCGGCTGAATGCGCTGCGCGAATACGTTGCGGCAGGTGGCAAGCTCGGGTTGCTCTGACAGCGCAATTCTTCTCCGAAGCGGATCCTCAACGCCCGATGCGGAACAGTTGCACGGCATTGTCCTCGCACAACTGCCGTTTCTGCGCGCTGGTAAGCGACATGGATTCAAGCAGCCTCACCGCGCCGGCCTGATCCTCGAAGGGATAGTCGACAGCGTAAAGCACGCGTGCGGCGCCCATGACTTTCAGGGTCAACTTCAGCGGCTCCTCATAGTTCATGCCGCTGGTGGTCACCCACACATTGTTCAGCACGTACTCGCTCGGCTTGCGCTGCAGCGGCCGGGATCCGGTCATGTAGCGGTTGTCGATGCGCGGCAGCCAGAAAGGGATCGCCTCGCCCATGTGACCCACCACAATCTTGAGCCGCGGGAAGCGGTCGAACACTCCCGCCCCGATCATCTGCATGAGGTGGGTCCCCACCTCGACACCATACGCCCAGCCCGCCGCAGTCACAGCATCCACGTTCGAGGCCGAAAGGCGGGTCGCAGGATCACGGGGATGGAGGTAGAGCGGTACGTCCAGCGCCTCCAATGCCTCCAGAATGGGCCAATACTTCTGCTCTGAGAGGTATTCGTCCTGCGTGTGTGAATTGATGATCGCGCCGTTCAGTTTCAGCGTGTTGATCGCCCGCTGCAGCTCCCTTGCTGCACCGGCCGGATCCTGGGGCGCGAGTGCGGCGAGCCCCGCGTAACGCGTGGGGTAGCGACGGATCGCTGCGGCGAGCTCATCATTGGCATCCCGAGCCAGCGCACCAGCCTCTTGGGCACTGAAAATCTGCACACCCGGCGAGGACAACAGCAGCAGCTGCATGTCGATGCCATCGCGATCCATTGCAGCGATGCGCGCCGGGCCGATATTGCCCACAGCATCGACCATCGCCTTGGGGGCGGGTCCGTTGCGCGTCATCACCTGAACCCTGCCGCCGGACGCCGCATAGCGGGCATTCGCTCTCAGCACCGCTTCGGGCAACCAGCCCTCTTCAGTCGCGATTCTCCGATAGGGTCGCTTCACCGGCTGCGCGTCGGCGGCGCGGACCTCTGCGGCTACCGCGCTCAATACCGCGCCGGAGGCCAGAGTCATGAAATCGCGTCGCTGCATACTACCCCACTGCGTCAGGAACCTGGCCCGAAGCGCCGGATCTCGACGCGCCGGAAATACACTTCGGCGCATTCCAGTTCCAGCCCGATGCGACCGCGCGCCAGCGGCGTGTAGCGATAGCGGTCTTCGACGCCCTGCCCTTCGATGTCGTAAAGCGAGGCGACGATGCGACCGTTAACCAGGTGTGCGGCCCGGTTGCCGACGGCCATCAACTCAACGGTGTTCCACTGCTGGAGGCTTTCGAAGTTGCCGTTCTTGAAGATGCGCTGACGCTCGATGGGCTGGCGCGGCTCCGGCGGCGTGGTGAATACTGGCCGTGGCTCAATGGGTATCTGCGCCGGCCAGGCCGGTGTGCCGCCGAGGTCGACGCCCGGATAGCAGCGCGTGTTGATGAGGATCGCATCTCCCACGTCGCCTTCTTCCAGCTGGAACTCGATGGAATTCGGCCAGACGCGATCCCGCTGCGGATACATGTGGTAAAGCACGCCGGAGTTGCGCTTGGCGAGCAGGCGCGGCTCGTAGCGCGTTTCGCCGAAGCGGTATTCGACACGCAGGTGGTAATCACCGTACTCGGCAACGGTAGCGATATGCCCGTAGGGCGAGCCCGCGGCACGATAGCGGGGCCCCAGCATGTGGATCTCGCCTTTCTCAACAACGATGGCGTTGTTCGTGTCCTTCTGCCCCACGCCATCCTGGTAGAACGACCAGCCATCGAGGTTGCGACCGTTGAACAGCGGCACCCACGGCCCGCTGTAGGCCGGCAGGCTGGGAGCGACAGCCTGCTGCGCCATCCCCACGGATGAAGTGACCGCCGTGGCGGCGAACAGCTGATTGAACGCACGACGGCTGAGCTTCATGCGGACCTGCCCCCTAGTTGTAAGGCGCGAGCAAGCGCTTTGATAGCGCGTGGTGCTTCTGTACCGCCTCGATGCCACTGCCGCGCGAATACATGTGCCCTTCCCACTCGCTCGACATGTAGCCCTTGTATCCGCCTTCCACGAACATCGGCAGCAGCTTTTCATAGGGCACGGTGGTCTCGTTGCCGGCCTCGTCGAAGTCGTAGAACTTGCAGTGCACGTGGATGATCTGCGGCATGATTTCCATCCACACACGCGGATCCTGTTTGATCAGCATGCTGAACAGCACGCCCAGACGGCTGATCGACGCGGGCTCGAATTTCTCGGCCGCCGCACGCCGCGCGAATTCATCGCGCTTCCACTGCGTGTCGCCTTCGCCGTTCCAGATCTGCATCGCGAGGTCCAGCAGGCCACCGGGTGTTCCCGCCTCGCGCAGTTGTCGCAGGTAGGGCGCCGGCCAGGCCTTCGCGCACGAACCAAAATCCGGGATAAAGCCTAGCAGCGGCGAGCGCAGGCGCGCGTACAGCTCGCGGTAAGCCACGATGACCGGAGAATCGATCGTCCACGGCGCATGCAGCTCAGGGCCCATGCGGACTCCCAGCTTTTCCACCAGCGGCAGCAGACGCTCCACCACTTCCGGCGTGGCGGCCAGTTGTGAACGCACGATCGGGAAGCCGAGCTTGGCGGCGGCGCGGATCTGCGGATCCAGATAGGCGACGCTCTCTTCCACGCTGAGCGGTGCGCCGCCGCGGCGCGCCCACACATCGGCGTTGATTGCGAGACTGGTGAGCTCGAGGTTGTACTTCGCCACCAGGTCTCGGAAGCGCGCTGCGAAGTCATCGCTCACATTCGGGAAGCCGCGGATGCTCTGGAAGCCGATGATCTCGAGTCCGGGGCCGAGGCCCAGCTCGCCCACCTTGCTGACCAGCTGCTCGAAGGTGAGTTCGCGCGACCAGTATTCGTTGGTGAAGCTGAACAGCGTGGTGCCGAGCTTGAACTGCTGCTTGAGATTGGTGCTCATGATTGTCTCCGTTGCCTTCAGCGCGCGCGCAGGATCTTGCGCACCTTGGTGACCCACTTGAGGTGCGGCACGTAAGGCGGGTACAGATTCAGCTGCAGTTCCACGTCATGGTCGGTGCCCGGTTGGAGATGCGTCTCCGGCAGGCGCAGGACTGCTGAGTCGAGCACGAACCAGAATTCACCGGGGTGCGATGGCAGCTCGGGCAGAGCGAAGGACTTGCCGTTGACGTCGAAGCGGATGTCGCTCAAGGGCACGTCGCGCTCATCCAGCTTCAGGCCACCGACTTCCACAACAGAGACCGGCAGGGAGCGATACCAAGGCAGTCGCACGTCGATTTCCGCGCCCTGGGGCGTGGCCCGCAGGCCGTTTTCCGAATCCAGCAACAGGGCATTGAAACAGGTATCCATGGGCCCCTCGATTTTTATAGAATGCGTATTCTGTTTTTAGTATAGGCAGTGCGACGGAAGACGTCAAACCAGCCACTACGCATCAGGCACTCAGCCACAAGAGAGGACGCCATGCTGTATCCATTCCGCGGCTGTCGAACGACACTCATTCTCGCCTTGCTGAGCTTCGGCTCCGCCATCGTGGCCCAGGCGCCCCCCCCCTACCTGAAGGCCGAATCCATAGCGCGGCCGCAGCGCAACAGCATTCCATTGCTGGCAACAGCATCAGACCAAGAGCAATGGGAGCACCAACTGGACCAGGTAACGGTGCGCAACGTGAAGCCCTGCGCTGTATCCCGTGCTGCCGCGCAGAAGCCGCGGCAATGGCAAGGCGGTGATCATCGCGCCCGGTGGCGGCTATCGCTTCGTGTCGATGGACAGCGAGGGCTTCCGTGTGGCGGAACGGCTCGCACAGGCTGGCTACGCCGCATTCGTGCTGAAGTACCGCACGGTGTCCACGCCGCGCGACACCGACGCCAACATGCGCCAGCTTGCTTCGCTGTTCGGCAACCTGGGCAAGGCGGATGTGGCGGAATTTCCTGCGGCCGTGGATGACCTGGCGGCGGCCCGCGTCCGCCGCTGTTCCTGGGCATCGCCGCAGGCGATCCGCTGTTCAGGCAGGGCGGACTGAACCTGGTTTCCGAGTGGCTCAAGCAGAGCGCCGATGTGGATTTCCATCTCTACTCGGGCGGCAAGCACGGCTTCGGCATGCGCCCGCAGGGAACGACCAGCGATCGCTGGATCGACCACTATCTGTCGTGGCTGGAGCACCAGCCGTGAGCGCTAGCCGCGCATTCCCCGCAGGAAGATCCGCACGCATTCGTGCACATGCCGGGTCAATGCGCGGGCGCTGCGGTTCGGCCCGCCGTAAAGCGCACGGCTGACCTCGCCTGCGAAAGCCAGGTCCAGAAAGTGCTCGGCATCGTGGTCCGGAGAAACACTGACCAGCAGTCCTTCGCGATGCCATTCGCCCAGACGAGCAGTGAGTGACACTCGCAGCGGCCGGATGGCCCGCTCCTCGAACACCTTGCCGAGTGCCGGAAACTTGTGGCCTTCGGCAATCGCCAGGCGACCGACGAACAGCGGTTCGGGCCCGAGGATCCAGCCGAGCATCCGGATGGCGCATCGGGTCAGCCACTGCTCCGGCTGCCCGGCGGGAAGGCTCCGCAGGTCCACGGCGCTGAGCCAGCGATCCGCGATGCGCAGCAACACACCCTCGAGCAGACGTTCCTTGGTCGGGTAGTAGCGAAACAGTGTCGCCTTGGATCCGCCGAAAGCGACAACGATGCGATTGGTGCTGGCAGCTTCGTACCCGGCAGCCATGAATTCCGACTGCGCGGCGTCGAGGATGCGGCCGCGTACCACTTCCGGATCACGGCTCACGGGACCTTCACCGCGCCTGCGCTTCGTGTTAAAAGAACCAACTGGTTTCTTTAAGGAGACGGTCATGGCAGAAGAATACCTGCGCAACGCCTGGTACGCCGCAGCTTGGGAGGAGGAAATCGCGGATGGCGCGCTATTCGCGCGACAATTGCTGGGGGTACCTCGCGTCCTCTACCGGCGCGAGGATGGCGCCGGCTATGCCATGCTTCTCGACCGCTGCCCGCACCGATTCGCGCCCCTGAGCCTCGGCCGGCGCCAGGGCGATACCATCGCCTGCCGGTACCACGGCCTGGAGTTCGGACCTGACGGACAGTGCACGCGCAATCCCTTTTCCGACCATCGACCCCGGGGAGACTGCGTGGGTAACGTGCCCGCCCAGGCGCGTCATGGACTGGTCTGGTTCTGGCCCGGCGAACCTTCAGGGGCGGACCCGGCGCTGATCCCGGATTTCAGCTTCCTGGATGGCCTCGATGTATGGCGGCGCCACAGCAGGTTCGCAGGCGACTCCGAACTGCTGACCGACAACCTGCTCGACCTGAGCCATGTGGACTACCTGCATCGGGATACCTTCGCGACCAACGGCACGCATGCCGAGTCCGAACAGAAGGTGTTCGACGGCGAAGGGGACACCGTCTGGACCACCTGGCGCATTCCGCGGGCGCGCCGTTTTCCGGTCCTGGAGAAACTTTTTGCCGACGACGAGATTATCGACCAGCTGCTGGAACTGCGCTGGAATCCTCCCTCGTCGATGATGCTGCGGATCTCGTGGCTGCCCGCCGGAGCGGAACAGGGTGCTGCACGCCTGACGATGCCCACGCCCCACCTCATCACGCCGGAAGGACCGGGCCAATCCCACTACTTCTGGAGCTGTGAACCCAGCGAAGACAGCGAACGCTTCGCACGCGCGGTCTTCGATGGCGAGGACAAGCCGATGATCGAAGCCATACAGCAGCGCATGGCGGGCCAGGACTTCTGGGATCTGCGCCCCATGGTGATCGCCGGAGACAAGGCAGCAGTCAAGGTGCGCCGGCGCCTTCAGAAGCTGCGAAATGCCGAGAAGCACACAGCACCAGCAGCGTGACCTGCCCGGTCACGGCGAGCGCGCTCATCAGAACCCCCTACGGTTGACGCCCGGTACGGATAGCGTCCATACTTTATTAGAACATTAATTCTATTTCAGGGGCGGGTGGCATGCCACGAGCGGCGGGCACAAGTCAGGGCATCACGCTCATCCTGTTGTCCATGCTGCCCATCCTCGCGATCGCGGGACTGGTCGCCGACCTTCCCGTTTTGCTCGAAGTATTCCGTGACACTCCGCAGCACGAGCTGCTGGTCCCCATGGTGCTCACGCTGCCGTCCCTGTGCATCGCGCTGTTCTCGTCCATTGCGGGCGTCGTCGCGGACCGCTGGGGCCGCCGTCCGCTGCTGCTGCTCGCGCTGGCCGGATTCTCGCTGTTGGGACTGGCGCCGCTGCTGTTCTCGTCGCTGACGGCGGTGCTGGCCAGTCGTTTCTTGGTGGGGCTGGCGGAGGCCAGCATCCTCACCTGCACCAACACGCTATGGGGAGACTACTTCCCCGAAGACGCGCGACGGCGCTGGCTCGGCTACCAGCAGATGTCCGGCCCTGTCTCCAACGCGCTGCTGGCGCTGGCGGGAGGCGCGCTCGCGACGCACCACTGGGCAAGCCCCTTCTGGCTTTATCTACTGGGATTGCCAACGCTTCTGCTTGCATTCCTGTTCCTGCATGAGCCCGTGCGCGCTTCCTCAGCGAATAGCGCGACCACATTTGCCGCGACCCACGAGCAGTCGACGTTTCCCTGGCATATCGCCCGCCGCATCGCACCAGTGACGCTCGGCGTCTCCATCGTTTTCTTCATGCTCACCATCCAGCAGGGTCGCGTGTTCGCCGCGCTCGGCGTGAATTCGCCCGCCCTCAGCGGCCAGCTGATCATGACGGTGAGCCTGGCGGCGATAGCAGGCGCTGCCTGCTTCAACGCGCTGCGACGCCGCCCGGTCGCGCAACTTCTGTCGCTGGGACTCGGTTGCTATGGCGTTAGCTATGTGGGCATCTGGATGGCCCACTCGGTCCCGGCGGGCGCCGTTGCCAGCGCGCTGGGCCAGTTCGCCTCCAGCATCGTGCTGCCGGCCCTGATCGCCTGGACGCTGACGAGTTTCCCGCCCGGCCATCGCGGTCGCGGTGCTGGCCTCTGGGGCGCCGTCTTCTTTGCCGGCCAGTTCGTGAGCGCCCCGCTGCTCACCCTGCTCGAGCACCTTGCCGATGGACTGCCCACCGCATTCGGCTTCGTGGGCATCGCCGCCCTGATTGCCGCTTTCACCACGCTCTGGATTCACCGAGAGGAACGCACATGAAGCTTTCAGCCTGCATTGAGAACACCTACATGTTCAACGAGTATCCGGAAATCACCGAACGCATTGCTGCCGTGAAGAAGGCCGGACTCGACACGGTGGAATTCCACATGTGGGCGGATCGTGACCTGGATGCCATCGGCAGCGCGCTGAAGTCCGAGGGCGTGAAGCTCGCCGGCCTGGTGGTGAATCCGCGCTGCGGCCTGATCGACGAATCCAAGCTCGATTTCTTCATCGAGGCGATGACCAGGACCATCGCCGCCACGAAGCGTCTCGGCGCACGCGGCGTCGTGGTCGCGGGAGGCCCGGCGTTCGGCGGTGAGACTCCCGCTCAGGGACATGCTTCGGCGGTGAAGCTGCTGCGCGCGATCGCACCCGTCGCCGAACGCGAAGGCGTCACGATCTGGCTCGAGAACCTGAACTCGAAGGTAGACCACAAGGGCTTCCTGCTGGATTCAGCCCTTGAGTGCCTGGACATCATCGAGGAGGTTAACTCGCCTGCGGTCAAGCTGCTGTACGACGTGTATCACGCCTGCGTGATGGGCGAAGCGCCGCGCGAAGTGCTGCGCCGCGCGCATCTCATCGGTCATATCCAGGTGGCCGACACCAACGGCCGGCATGAGCCCGGCAGCGGCACGATCGACTGGGCGGACTTCATGGCCGCACTTCGCCAGAGTGGCTACAACGGCGACATCGGCATGGAGTACCGGCCGAGCGGCGACAGCGCGGCAACGGTGGCCCAGACTCGAAAAGTCCTGGGACTTTAGATCTGAAGCGTCCTGCAAAAGCGGATGACCGCCCGTTCAGCGCGGGAGGTCATCAGCGTGGCGGATGGGGTCGTTCTTCACCCTCGGTCAACCCGAGCGCCCACTTGATGCCCTCGCTGAACAGCTGCACTACTTCCGGATCATCGAAGGCTTCGGCGTGGTGCCCCATCGTCGAGACGAATACGCGCCCCTTGCCGTATCGCTTCGTCCACGCGACCGGAAAATCCCGGTCCGGCGGCACCTGTGTTTCGAGGTCCGGATACAGCGTATAGGGCAATTGCTTCTCGTCCAGGCGCAGCAGCACATTGGAGTCGGCACGCGAACGGTTGCGCAGCACGTACCATTCGTCCTGCTTGCGGAACGAGCGCGGCAGATGCTTCACCGCCGGGAACTCCGGGGATTCATTGACAAGCGCGAAGCGCTGCAGGACCTGCTCGGGCGTGTTGAAGGGGTGGCCGACGAATTCACCGCCGATCAGATCGATGTAATCTTGCCAGCCGTGGTTCGCATCCACCGCACCATGGATGGCGACAAAGCCTTTGCCGGAGTCGCGAACAAACGTCAGCAGCGCCACCTTTTGTTCTGCGGTCAGCCCCCATTCACCCGTGTTGCCCGCGGCAACCACTGCGTCAAAATCCTGCAGGCCTTCGGGCTGGAAGCCGGCGCGCATCGGCTTGCCGCCGCGCGGATTCACCAGCGCGTAGTCGGTTGCGAAATGCGTGATCCACAGGCCGCTGCGTTTGCCGGCCGCGTAGACCATGTTCATGGCCGCGGGCACGGAATCGTGATGGAAGCTGCGGCTGCCCCCCAACACCAGCACCCGCAGCGGCGTGGGTGTGCGCGGTCCCATCGGCAGGCTGCCGAAATATTCTTCCAGAGTCTGTCCGGGGCGAAGACCCGGACCGGGCAATACCTGCCGGGCAGGACCCTGCCAGCTACCCTTGAATGCGGGCGGCATCGGCAGTGGCGCCTGGGCCATCAACTGAGCGGTGAACAGCAGCATGCAGAGGCCCGCCATGGATCGCTTGATGTAACGCATCGATCTGACTCCTGATTACCTGATGACTTCCAGCTCGATCAATTCAACCGCCGGCGGCGCGAGTTCGGTCGAGATCTTCGCCATTCCTCCCGCCTGCCGCTCTTCGGCCACCATCGTGCCGGCATGTGCGGCATCCACTCGATAGCGACGCAGCGTGAAAGGGCCCTTGCCCCAGGGCAAGTTGCTCACCGTGAGTTGGTAGCCTGACTCACCCCGGTCGGCCGCTTCAGCCCCGCGACGCGGCAACAGCCGGAATGACACGGGCACGCGCACCTGCCCGATGGGCACGGTGAACTCGAAGGTTTCTCGCGTGGGCTCGAGGTACTGGGGTGGAATGGCATAGCGGGACAGCAGGATGGACACGCGTTGCCGAGCCGCATCACGTCCCGCCAGCACGATCAGACTGTGGTCGTCGGCACCCCGCACTGTCAGGCGCTGCGGAGTGAACTGCAGCCGACCCACCACCCGGAACGCGTGATAGCGCGGATCAGGCCTGCCGTCCCTTTCGAATGCATGCGCGGGGTCAGGAAACCCATAGTGCAGATCCCAGCCGGTATCCAGACGGAAGAAGGCCGCGCGCTCAACTCGTGCATCCTGCAACAGCATCATCGCCGCCGCGATGAAACTCGCGCCCTGCAGCGGATCCGGATTCGCGTTGGCGATGCCCGTCATGTTGAACGAAGCCAGCACCTGCTTCGTGTCACGGAAGCCATGCGCATCGAGCACGCGCTGCACAGCAGCCGCCACACGCGCGAACTCAAGCGGATCTCGCGTATTGTCGGCGAACCAGATCCACGAGATGAAGTCGAGCGGCAATTTGCGGTCGCGCAGTGCCTGCAGGAAAACTTCGCGATAGGGCGCGTCGCGATTGAGGGGAAACGCCAGGTTCGGACCACCGAAGCGCAGTTTTTCATCCACGGACTTCACGGCGCGCGCTGCGGCCGCGTATTGATCGAGGAACTGACCGGGCGTGCCGTCGTAATGCGTCTTCAGAAAATCCGGTTGGTCGCCGAACTCCCACCAGCGCACGGCGTTCTGCATGCCGCCCGCCCAGCCACGCGTGTAGTGCAGAACGATGCGGCGCAGGACGCGTTCGTACTTGTCCAGGTCCGCCGGCGGCTTAGAACTGTGCGGTATCTCCGCAGCGATGGTGAACATCACCTCTGCACCCATTGAACGCACGGACCTCACCAGGGCATCCGCCGCTGCGAAGTTGTAGCTGGCCGGTGCATCCGGATCGGCAGACCAGTGCGGAAACAGGCTATTCGGGTTGTCCTCGGTGTCGAGCCGGGCATGCCAGTCAAAGGTGCGCACGAAGCTGACACCAGCCTCACGCCAGGCAGACCCAAGATCCGGAATCTCGCGCGCGCCATCCACGGGCACTGCATGCGGCACACCGGCCACGCCCTGCAGGTTGCGCAGGGTGCCGGCGACGGCACTGGCATCCACGGTGATTTCGCGGGGCGTGGCCGCCGCCCGGGCCGGAGCGGCAAGGAGGAATCCCGCAACTACCGCCACCATCTGCGCTGCCACGAATGCGTTCAGCGCCCTATAGGTGCGTCGCCGCACGGGCTCAAGGCGCATTGCCGAGTTCCCTGCCGTTGACCGAAATGGCCATCAGCGAGCCACCGGGCTCACCGGTGCGCAGCGGATGAATTGTGACCTTCACGCGGTCACCGGCCCTGATCGAATCGCGCTTCCAGCCTGCGCGCAGCAGCGTATTGGGGGCCGCGCCTTCGATGCCGTATTCCACCGCCCTGCCATTGGCGGGATCGTTGACAGTGACATACAGCCAGACATGTGGCGCGGCGAAGCGCATCTCCCGCACCACACCTTCGATCTGCGCAACCTTCTCGAAGTCGAACATCGCGAACGAGTGATGCGCCTGTGCGACTGGAACGCTGCACAGCAGGGATGCAAGCAACAGCCAGATGTGATTGTCGTTTTTCATGGGGCCCCACTGGAGAGTGCAGAAGCAGGCAGGTCCTTGTGCGGATCGACATCAGCGGGCGAGCCACCGCTGACGTTGTATTCATTGCAGATGTACTCGCCAATCTCGTAGCCCGCTTCCTTGCGGCCATAGCGCTGCACCACCTTCCACGGCTTAGTCAGCGCCACCGGATCGGTGAGCGTCATTTCGTTTTCGATCGCATCGCGGTTGACCATCCGGATGCGCTCGTTGACCACCATGTGATCACTGTAGGGAATGCCGGTCATGCTCATGAAGCCGGGACGCAGCTTTCGGGTATCCACCACCAGTGTGTCACCCTCCCAGCGCCCCGTGGAGATGCCGCCGAAGGTGGATTCCTGCCAGTCGCCATGCGGCTTACCATCCAGATAGATGCGCCGCACTTCGTGCATCACCTCGGAGATCACCCACAGCTGCTGCGGCCGGTGCACGAACTCCATGACCCCGTAGCTCATGATGCGCGGCATGCCGAAGGCCTGACAGGTGGAGACATAGTCTGGCAAGGGCTTGCCCTCATCCATGGCCTGCACACGGCGCGCACGCGCGGCGGCATAGTCCGGAGTCAGCGGGATTTCAATGCGACGGTCATCCAGCGTGACGAAGTCGCGGATGCCGGCGAACCAGATGCCGGTGAGGTCGGGTTTGCCGTCCGCCCCCCGTGGCAAGGAGGACGCCGCCGCCGGCTTTGCGGCTGGACGGGGGCCGAGATCGTCCAGGGAATCGCCCGCGCTGAACTGCAGTGGCTTGTCGGGCTGCGCCTCCCCTGCTGGCACGAAAACTGGAAACAAGGCCACCGCCAGTGCGGCGGCCCAGGGAAAAATATTTACTGCGGAAATACGCATTTCGCCCCCGAAGCTGTGCAAAGGCCATTGCCCGATTTAAGAATATATATTCTAATTCAGTCCCGGGGGCCAGCCCGAAGCAAAGTCAGGGGGAGTCGCGATGAATGCCAGCACCAGTCCGGGAATCCAGCGCGGAGTAAGCCTCTACAGCTACCAGGAGGAGTACTTCCTGCGGAAGCTGACGCTGGAGCAGTGCATCGCCCAGGCCGCGAAGATCGGCGCCTGCGGCATCGAATCCATCGGCGAGCAGATGATGCCGGGCTTCCCGAACCTGTCGGACGCCTTCTACGACCAGTGGCGCGGCTGGATGCAGCAGTACGGCACCGTGGCCAGCTGCCACGACGCCATGCTCGACACCAAGAAGTTCAAGCACCGGCTGCTGACCGACGACGAATGCATGGTGGAGTTCGAACGTGACCTGCGCCATGCGGCAAAGCTGGGCGCGAAGGTGATCCGCGTGCTGTGCATGGTCTCGCCCGAGATCATGGTGAAGGCCGTGCCCATCGCGGAGAAATACAACGTGAAGATGGGCGTCGAAGTGCATGCGCCCTACTACTTCGATCACCCATGGATCATGCGTCATCTCGAGGCGGCGGCAAAGCTCGGCACGCAGCACTACGGTCTGGTGCCCGACATGGGCATCTTCACGCGCCGCCTGCCGCGGATCGCGCGCGACCGCATGGAGCGCCTTGGCGCCACGCCGAGGATCCTCGACTATGTGAGTGACGCCTACGAGTCGGGGCAGCTATCCGAATACGTGATCTTCGAAGCCCGCAAGATGGGTGGCAACGCGCTGGACGTGAGCTGGGCCGAACAATGCCGGCATTCGGTGAACACCAACCCGAAGCGACTTACCGAGTTCATGCCGTACATCTTCCACATCCATGCCAAGTTCTACGAGATGCTGGATGACGGCACCGAATACAGCATTCCCTATGAAAAGATCATTCCGGCGCTCAAGGCCGGCAATTACCAGGGCTTCCTGTCGAGCGAATACGAAGGCAATCGACACATCCAGGACGTCCTCCCCGTCGACAGCGTCGAGCAGGTGCGTCGCCAGCACGCCATGTTCGAACGCCTGCTGGCCGCCTGAAGTCAGGGAGCACACCATGTTCGATCGCTACATGATTTGCGAAGAGACGGTCCGCAACGTCACCGAGGGCGGCAAGACCACCGGTTTCCAGTTCGGCGCGCGCATTGCGTATTACCGCGGACTGGGACTGTCGATGGTTGAAGGTCTCTCCGTGTCGGTGGATGGTGAGTCCGTCCCGTCGGAGCACATCCGGTTCGCCGTCGGCAACCGCACCTTTACGCTGGCGCAGATGGAAACCGAATACGAAGCCCGCTGGGAGTTCGGCGACGTGGCCACCGTGACCGTGCTGCGTCCCGGTGGCCTGGCGCCTGGCGAGCACAGCATCGAATTCACCGAGGAACTGCGCATTGCCTACATGCCATTCCCACTGAAAGGGCGCGACGCGAAGGTCATCCGCATTGAGTGAGTTGCGCGCGCCACGCCGCGGCGCGCTCGGCTTCATCATGGTCACCGTCGCACTGGACGCCACGGGCCTTGGCATCCTGATCCCCGTCATGCCCGAGCTGATCCGCGAGCTGGGCCAGGGAGGGCTGGAACACGCCGTCATCATCGGCGGCTGGCTCTCGGCCCTGTTTGCCGTCATGCAGTTTGGAGCCAGCCCGGTGCTCGGCAACCTTTCCGACCAGTTCGGCCGCCGCCCCGTGCTACTGGCATCGCTGTCAGCGTACGGATTGTCGTACGTGCTGCTGGGCTTCGCGCCCACTCTGGCGTGGCTGTTTGCGGCGCAATGCCTTACGGGTCTGTTCAGCGCCACGCATGGCACCGCCTATGCGTACGTGACGGACGTGACGCCAGCGACGGATCGGCCACGCCGCTTCGGCATGGTGGGCGCATCGTTCGGGCTGGGCTTTGTCATCGGTCCTATGCTCGGCGGCCTGCTCATTACCTACGGCACCCGCGTGCCGTTCTTTGTTGCAGCCGGACTGAGTCTCGCCAACGTACTGTTCGGACTGTTCGTGCTGTCAGAATCGCTGGGGAAGGAACATCGCCGGCCCTTCCAGTGGGCGCGCGCGCAGCCCTTTGGCGCGTTCACCGACTTGCGGCAGCACCTGGGTTCCGTGCGCCTGATCCTGGGGGTGCTGACCATCCAGATCGTGCTGCAGACGCTGTCTGCGGTGTGGCCCTACTACACCATGCACAAGCTGCAGTGGACACCACAGACCGTCGGCTATTCGCTCGGCGTCTACGGCATTTCCACGATCCTCGTGCAGAGCCTGCTCACCGGGCGCCTGGCGAACCGCCTCGGCAACCTTCGCGCCGCCGAGCTGGGCTTCCTGCTGGTGGCGGCCGGCTACGTCGGCTATGCG
This sequence comes from Gammaproteobacteria bacterium, assembly GCA_031424095.1. Taxonomy (GTDB): domain Bacteria; phylum Pseudomonadota; class Gammaproteobacteria; order Steroidobacterales; family Steroidobacteraceae; genus ZC4RG30. Next base: position 454 of record JANPGU010000252.1, on the reverse strand, counting down.
TTTGCCACATCCACCGCAATGGCATTCGTCTGTATTCCGCTCACGGTCATGGGGTTCATCACGCAGCCATCGCTGGTGAGCCACATGTCCTCGAAGATCGGCCGCCAGGCGCAGGGCGCGCTGCAGGGCGTGGTAGCCAGTGCCGGCAGCCTTGCCGCCATGGTCACCCCGCTGGTGATGTCGAACCTGTTCAGCCTGTTCGCGCGGCCGGAGAAGCCCTGGTATTTCCCCGGCGCGCCTTTCCTGCTGGCCGCTGCGCTGGCAGTAACTGGTTCGATCGCGGTGCTGCGCGGCACACGGACGCGCTGAAGCCGAGGCCTTCCCCCAGCGGCAAGGTCGGCGCATAATCGGAACGAGTATTCTAATATTTAGAGATCCTTGCCGGGGAGTACGAGCGCATGGCAGACGTCGCGCCCAATCTACGTTGGGCATACATGGACCATTGGCGGGTCGA
>JANPGU010000251.1:0-4843 GCA_031424095.1 Gammaproteobacteria bacterium | reverse complement strand
GAACAGCTGCGCGCCCGCAAGGTGGAAGTGCTGCTGCTGGGCGACCGCGTCGATCCATGGATCATGGGTCAGCTGCACGAGTTTGACGGCAAAAGCTTCCAGGACGCCGCGCGCGGTGAACAGGACTTGTCAAAACTCGCGGCTGGCGCAGCAACGCCGGATGCCGCTGCAAAGCCGGATGACAGCTCCCATCAGGCCCTGTTCGACCGCATTGCAAAGGCTGTGGGCGATGCGATCGCCGGGGTGAAGGTCAGCCAGCGCCTCGCCGAGTCGCCCGCCTGCCTGACCCGCAGCGACGACGACATGAGTGAAGCGATGCGCCGCATGCTGGCGGCCGCCGGTCGCGACGATGCGCCGCCCAACAAGCCGCAGCTGGAGCTGAACATGAACCATCCGCTGGTGCAGCGGCTGGCCGGTCTGGAGGGCGAGGAATTCAGTGAGCTGGCGCAGCTGTTGTACGATCAGGCGCAGCTGACCGAGCAGGGGCAGGTCACCAACCCCGGTGACTACGCCCGCCGCCTGAACAGCCTGTTGCTCAGACTGCTCTCCAAGTGAGTCAACGTTGACATGAGCGCTCCGAAGCCGACTCCGGAAGAACTGCGCCGACGCCTGTCTTCGCTGCAGTTCCACGTGACGCAGGAAAAGGGCACCGAGCGCGCGTTCTCGGGGCAGTACGACGCGCACTCGGCGGCCGGCACCTACTATTGTGTGTGCTGCGGCAGCGATCTGTTCGAGTCGGAGAAGAAGTTCGATGCCGGCTGCGGCTGGCCCAGCTTCTGGTTGCCGCTGGCGGGAGATCGTATCCAACAGCATCGTGACCATTCGCACGGCGTGCTGCGCACCGAGGTGACCTGTGCGGCCTGCGCTGCGCACCTGGGGCATGTGTTCGATGATGGCCCCGAGCCCACCGGGCTGCGCTACTGCATCAATTCCGCGTCGCTGGGATTTCGCGGGCAGGGCGCTTGATGGCCGCGCCTGCCCTTGCAGAGCGCCTGCAACTGGCTGGCAAAGCCGGTGCCATCGAAGCGGTACTGGAAACACCGGCTGCCGCCACGACGCCGGCAGCGTTCATGGTGGTCTGTCATCCGCATCCCCTGCATGCGGGCACCATGGATAACAAAGTGGTCACGACGCTGGCACGCTGCGCGCATGAGCTTGCTGTGCCAACCATCCGCTTCAACTTTCGTGGCGTGGGTGGCAGTGCGGGCAGCTTCGATGAGGGTCGCGGTGAAACCGATGACGCACTTGCCGCTGTCGCATTCGGACGACAGCGCTGGCCGGATGCCGGGCTCTGGCTCGCCGGTTTTTCATTCGGCGGCTACGTTGCGCTGCGCGCCTGCACGACACGTGGCGTGGGCACGGTGGCGCGACTCGTCACTATCGCTCCGGCTCTGGGTCGCAACTACGGCTCGGTGCGCGAGATCTCGGTGCCGACCTGCCCGTGGCTGATCGTGCAGGGTGATGCCGACGAAGTGATCGATGGCGATGTCGTGATCGACTGGGCCGGACAGCTCGCGCCGGCACCGACGCTTGCGGTGCTGGCCGGTGTTGGCCACTACTTCCACGGCCAGCTGCTCACGCTCTCGCAGCAGGTCATTCCCTTCCTGCGCGGCTGACAAGCAAAAGCCCGGAAAACACTGGTTTTTCCGGGCTTTGACGTCTTCTTGAAGACTTTGGCTGGTCTTAGTTGACCATCGCCTTCAGGTTCTTCAGCGGGAGCGCGCGAACCTTCTTGCTGGCCGGCTTGGCCTTGAAAGTCATCTCTTCACCGGTGAACGGGTTGGTGCCCTTGCGTGCCTTGGTGGCAGGCTTCTTCACAACCTTCAGCTTCAGCAGGCCTGGCAGGGTGACGATGCCATGGCCGCGCAGGCTCTTGCGAATGATGCCATTCAGCGATTCGAACACGCCGCTGACCTGCTTCCGTGACAGCTCAGTGTCCTTGGAAATGGTCGCCATGATTTCGGACTTGGTCGGTGCGCCGCCCTTTTTCGCCATGTCTGGATTCTCCCGCAATTTGGTGTTTCTGCAGCGGAGAATATCCCCGCGTGTGTATTTCCGCGCGAAACATAACATATGCGCATTGACGCGCAAGCGCTTTTTTCAAAGCACTTTCGCGTCACGGCACGATGATGAGCAATGCCTGAATAGCAATGCAGGCCCAAAGCGGCGAGAGATCCAGACCGGCAATGGAAGGGATGTACTTGCGGATGGGATTCAGTATCGGATCGCAGATCGACGCAAGCATGGACTGTGCCGGCGAGTAGTTTCCTGGCGCAACGAACGACAGGATCGCGTTCAGAATCATGGAGTAGAGATAGGTTTTGAGTACCAAGTCGATGCTGTCGAACAGCACCCCGCGCAAGCTGATTGCCAGGCCCGGGAAGCCAAATCCCAGCAGCAGGTAGAGGATCCAGACCTTGATTGCCGTGACCAGCAGGATCGCCACCACCGAGGCGGTGTCGATCTTGCGCAGCGGTGGCAGCACGCGGCGCAGCGGCAGGATCAGCGGGTCGGTGAGCTGCACGATGGCGCGGCCGATGGGGTTGCGGAAGTCCGCTCGAGTCAACTGCATAAGCAGCCGTAGCAGCAGCACAACCTGGTACAGGGTGACCAGCGTATCGATGATGAAGTGAAGCGCCTGCATGCGTTGAAGCCTCTAGCCCTGTTCACCAAACTGTTGCGCCAGCTCGTGGCTGCGCGTCGCGGCCGCCTGCATGGCCGCTGCTACCATGCTGCCCAGACCCAGCGCATCGAGGCGCGCCAGCGCTGCAGCCGTGGTGCCGCCCCTGGAAGTAACGGCAGCACGCATCTGTGCCAGATCCGGCGCCGTTTCAGCGGCCACGAGCTGTCCTGCACCGGCGAGTGTCTGTGCCGCCAGCTGATAGGCCACCGTGGCGTCGAGTCCTGCCGCAATCGCCGCTTCGGCCATCAGTTCGGCCAGACGGAAGAAATAGGCCGGTCCGCTGCCCGACAGCGCGGTAACCAGGTCGATATCGCTTTCGCGTTCCACCCATACGGCGAGCCCACAGGTGGACAGCACTGCGGTGGCCAGTGCGCGCTCCGCTGCTCCCACACCAGGAGCGGCGTAAAGGCCGGTGGCGCCAGCGCCAATCAGCGCCGGTCGATTGGGCATGCTGCGCACCAGTGGCACGCCAGCGCCGATCCAGCCCTGCAGGTTGGCCGCACGGATGCCCGCCGCCACCGAGATCACCAGCGGCCGTGACTGTTGCAGGACGGGCGCGATTGCGCGTACGACCTGGCCCATGATCTGCGGCTTGACCGCCAGCACCACCACGCTGGCGCCAGTCACGGCGGCGGCGTTGTCAGCGGTTACGGCAACGCCGAAGTCGCGATGCAGCGCATGGCGCCCCGTGGCGCCTGGCGATGCCACCGTGATGAGTGCCGGGTTTGCACCCTTGGCTGCCAGTCCGCCAATCAGGCCGCGTGCCATGTTGCCGCCGCCGATGAAGGCGATGCGCAATGCAGAGAGAGCTGTCATGACTGGCATTCTACTGGGCGCGCGGGCCGAATAGCGCGGTGCCCACGCGCACGATGGTCGCGCCTTCGGCAATGGCGGCATCCATGTCGCCGCTCATGCCCATCGACAGCGTGTCGAGTGACAGGCCGGCCTGTTGACCTGATTCGAGCAGGCGGCGCAGGCGCGCGAACGCGGCGCGCTGGCCACTGGCATCCAGCTCATAGGGCAGCATGCACATCAGGCCACGCAGTCGCAGGCGCGGCAGGCGGCTGATCGCCTGCAGCAGCGGCAGCGCTTCATCGGGGGCAACGCCACCCTTGTCCGGATCGTCGGCGATATGGACCTGCACGCACACATTCAGTGCCGGCGCCTGCGGCGGGCGCTGCGCGTCCAGCCGCTCGGCGATGCGCAACCGGTCCACGCTGTGCGCCCACGCAAAATTCTCGGCCACTGCGCGGGTCTTGTTGGCCTGCAGCCGGCCGATGAAATGCCAGATGGCAGGCGTGTCCTGCAGCGCCTGGATCTTGGGCAGTGCCTCGCCCACGTAGTTTTCACCGAATTCAGTGAGGCCGAGTGCCATGGCGCTGCGGATGCGCGCTGCGTCCTGCCCTTTTGTCACCGCCAGAAGCGTGACCGAGTGCTCATCGCGACCGGCCTCCACAGCTGCTTGTGCGATGCGCTGGCGGAGGCTGGCGAGCTGTGCGCGGAGGTTCAGTTCAGGGGATGAATTCTGCGGATTGCTTAACATAGGGAGGGTCGATGCCGTGGACTATACTGCCGCAGTAAGTCTGTCGGAGCTCTCATGGCCCTCGATATTGCCCAGCTGTTGGCGTTTGCGGTCAAGAACCACGCCTCGGATCTGCACCTTTCAGCCGGCGTGCCGCCGATGATACGCGTCGACGGCGACATGAAACGCGTCAACATGCCTGCGCTTTCCCACAAGGAAGTGCACAGCATGGTGTACGACATCATGAACGACAAGCAGCGCAAGGCGTTCGAAGAGTTCTTCGAGACCGACTTTTCATTCGAGATTCCGAAGCTGGCGCGCTTCCGCGTCAATGCCTTCAACCAGAACCGCGGCGCCGGCGCCGTGTTCCGCAGCATTCCGTCGGTGATCATGAGCCTCGACGATCTGGGCACCCCCAAGATCTTCAAGGACCTGTGCATGCTGCCGCGCGGCCAGGTGCTGGTCACCGGGCCCACCGGCTCGGGCAAGTCGACCACGCTGGCCGGCATGGTCGACCACTGCAACGACAATCGCCCCGACCATATCCTGACGATCGCATCGCCCACAGCCTTTGCAATGCGGTCGAACAGGGCCTGATGGGAGCTGTCATCCGGCTTTGCAGCGGCATCCGGCGTTGC
>JANPGU010000250.1:0-6166 GCA_031424095.1 Gammaproteobacteria bacterium | reverse complement strand
GGGGTTCGGTTTCACTGGCCGGCCTGAAACCCGGACCGGCACCTGCCGCGTTGCATCCCTGAACAGGGGAGAGCTACCGGAATGCGCAACAGCCTGATCGCCATGGCCGCCCTGGCCGTCTTTGCGACGCCCGCTGAAGCGGTTTCAGTGACATTGGCCGGATTGATCGATCAGCAGGATGGTCGCTCTTATGACCTGGATGGCCGTGCCGCACTCACTGACAGCTGGTCCGTGGGTGCCGGTATCGGCAGGAACGAGTCCATTGTGAACGGCGCCGATTTCGCCGGCACCAGCCTGCGGTTGTCCACGGATCTTGCAGTGGGCGGGTTTTCCGCCAGCGCTTCGCTGCAGCGCTGGAATGATGCCGGGCAGGTCAGGTCGACGGCGGTGCTGGGTCAGCTAGGCTGGTCTGCAGAGAATGGGCTGACTGCGAGTGTGCTGCTGGATGACCGCAGCCTCACGCTGGAATACAGCGCCACCATTGCCGGTCAGCAACGCGTGCGTCAGGTCGATTTCGATGGCGCGGGCCTAGGTGGCGAACTTACCTGGTTCGGTGACCGGTGGAATCTCGGCCTGCGCTATATCGACTATTCCTACGGTCGCAGCATGGACCGAGTGCGGGCAGCATTGAATGCACCGGACACCGGACGCTTTCCGCGCCTGCAGCTGCTGATCGAATCGGTCGCCACGCGCGCCGTGGGGGCGCCGGATCGGCAATTCTCCGCGACGCTGGGGCGGCAGTTCGCGCGCGCCTCACTGCAGGGCGACTGGAACCTGCAGCGCGATGCACTGAGCGGTGACGAGATCAACAGCTACTCGCTGACGCATGGCTATGAATTCAGCGACAGACTGCAGATCGATACCACGCTCGGCGTCTCGGCCGGCGGCTTCGCGGGAACAGTGGCGTTTGCAGGGCTCGCGCTGACGCTGCGCAACTAGTTGGGTTCAGCCTTTGCCACCCATCACGAAGAAGGCCAGCGACATGAGGCCAACCAGGGCCACCACGAGATAACGGAAATAAGAGCGTTCCTGACCGAACATGCGTATCCCCCGCTTTGTAGCCAAGGGATACGTTAGACGAATGGCGCAGACGGGCACCGTGGGCGCGGTCACACACCGGCGCCCGCCAGCTTTCCATAATCGTCAGGCGAGCGCTTTCTTGAACAGCGCGAGCTCGCGGGCCCAGGCCTTCTCGGCCAGTTCCTTGTTGTAGACCTGCGAATCGATGGCGCACCAGCCATGTTGCGCGCCGGTGTAGACCTCGATCTCGGCGGGCACTTTCGCGTCGTCGAAGGACTTGCGCAGGATGTCCTTGGAGGTCGGATTGGTCTTGTCGTCGTTGTCGGCGATGGCAATCAGGAAGCTGGCCTTCATCTTCGGGATCAGCAGATGCGGACTGTCCGGCGCTGCGGTGTTGAGTCCACCGCCGTGGAAGGAGCCGCCCGCGCCAATGCGCTCCGGCACTGCAGCCGCAGTGCGCATGACGATCGGGCCGCCCATGCAGTAGCCAGTGGTGCCGATCTTGCGCTTCTTGTCGACCGAAGGCTGCGCGTCGAGCCAGGCGACAAAGGTCTTGGCATCGGTGACCTGCGTGGTGGGCGTGAGTGCGTTCATGAGCTTCAGCAGCGAATCGCGCGTCGTCGGATCCTGGAAGTTGGGATTGGGTGGCGCGGTCGGTGCCTTCTGCACGCGGTAAAACGGATTGACCGTCAGTACCGAATAGCCGGATTCTGCCAGGCGCTTGCCCATGGTGCGGAACGCGGGACGCAGGCCGAAGATGTCAGGCCACACCAGCACGGCGGCATGCGCGCCGCTCACCGGATGCACGAAGTGCGCATCGCAGTTGCCATCCGGCGTCTTGATGGTCACTTCGGATTCCGAAACTTCGACGGCATTGGCCACGGCGGGCAGCAGCGCCATGGCGCTGGCGCCGAGACCCATCGCGCCGAACTGGCGGCGTGAAAGTTCACCGGCTTTCTGCATGTCATCCATGGAATCGTGATCGCACATGGCCCGAACCCCCAGTTGGTTTGATTAGCGAAGGCCGATTCTACGCCAGCTTTTCCACATCGCGCAGGGTGGGGAACAGTCGCATCCACAACAGGGCGATCAGCACGCTGCCCACGCCGCCGACGATGACCGCGGGCACCGCACCCCAGGCGGCGGCGGTCACCCCGCTCTCGAATTCGCCCAGCTGATTCGAAGCGTTCACGAACAGGAAATTCACCGCACTGACCCGGCCGCGCATGTCGTCCGGTGTGGCCAGTTGCACCAGGGACACCCGGATGACCACGCTGATCTGGTCCGCCGCGCCCATCACGCCCAGCGTACCCAGCGTCAGCCACAGGTTGGTCGACAGGCCGAACACCACGGTGGCGATGCCGAAAACGATCACTGCCTGGAACATGCGCATTCCCACGCGCCGCTCGAAGGGCCGGCGTGCCAGGATCGCGGTGGTGATCAGCGCGCCAATGGCAGGTGCCGCGCGCAACATGCCGAGGCCCAGCGCATTGGTGTGCAGGATGTCTTTCGCAAAGATGGGCAGCAGGGCCGTTGCGCCCCCCAGCAGCACCGCGAACAGGTCGAGTGAAATGGTGCCGAGCAAGGTCGGGTTGCTGCGCACGAAATGCACGCCTGCGAACAGCGAGCGCAGAGTCGGCGCACCACCGCTGGATTCGCGATGCGCCAGCGGCAGGGCGCCGTTGAACAGGCAGGCGCATAACCAGAATCCCGCGGTCACGCCGTAGGCTGCGCCCGGCGAGAGCGCGAAGATGAATCCGCCCAGCGCAGGGCCGCCGATGGACGCGATATGCATCGCGCCGCTGGACATGGCCGTGGCCTGTTGCAGCAGCGAGTTGGGCACGATGTTCGGCAGCATCGCCGCGCCTGCGGGTCGTTCGAATGCCCCCGCAGCGCCCAGCACTGCCGAAGCCAGGTAGATATCGAGCACCGAGACCCAGCCTGCCACACTGCCCCAGGCGAGATAGGCCGCAGCCAGGCCTGCGAAGCACTGGCAGATCTGCACGATGCGCTTGCGATTGTAGCGATCGGCGGCGTGCCCGGCGTTGAGGGTGAGCAGCAGCGCGGGCAGGAACTGCACCAGCCCGACCATACCCAGATGGAATGCACTGCCGGTGATTTCGTAAATCTGCCAGCCCACGGCGACGGCGATGATCTGTCGCGAGAAATGCGAGAACAGCCGACCACTGAAGTACAGCAGGAAGGAGCGATGGCGGAACAGGTCCGAAGAGGCGGCGGCGGAGGAAGGCAAGCGGCATTGCGTCGGCGGCTACGAGGAACAATAGATTACTGGTTCCCACCCCCTTTGCAGTGGATAATCCAGTGATGAGAGATCCAACTCCGCGCGTACTGGTCACCGGTGCCACCGGCTTCGTCGGCAAGCATCTGTGCGCAGGACTGGCAGCGCAGGGCGTGCAGGTGATTGCCTTGCAGCACCGCACCCGCGTGACCAGCGGCGGTGCCGGCATGCGGGTGGTGCACAGCCTGGACGAGCTGCCGGATGATGTGCAACTCGACGCCATCGTGAACCTCGCCGGTGCCCGCATTCTCGGCGTGCCGTGGACCCGGACCCGGCGCGACAAGCTGCTGTCGAGCCGTCTCGATACCACCGCCTCGCTGGTGCACCTGATTGCACGGCTCGCGGCCAAACCGCGGGTGCTGGTGAGCGCCAGTGCGGTCGGTTACTACGGCATCCGGGGCAGCGAGCCCCTCGCTGAAGACGCCGCGGGGCAGGCCATCTTCCAGTCCGAACTCTGTCAACGCTGGGAGCTTGCGGCGCAGGTTGCGACGGAACATGGCGTACGCGTCGCCATGCTCCGCTTTGGCGTGGTACTGGGCCTGGACGGCGGCGCGCTGCCCGCCTTGTTGCGCCCCGCACGCCTCGGATTGTCGGCCGTGCTGGGCAAGGGCAAGCAGGGAATGCCATGGATTCACATCGACGATGCGGTGCGCCTGATCGAACATGCGATCGGCGAGCGGGGCTTGCAGGGGGCGGTGAATGCCGTGGCGCCCGAACACGTTACGCAACAGGAATTTCAGCAGCAGCTGACGTCTGTGCTGCGTCGCCCTCTCTGGCTGCGCCTGCCTGGTTGGCCATTGCGCCTGATGCTGGGCGAGATGTCGCAGTTGCTGCTGGATGGACAGCACGTGCTGCCAGACAAGTGCCGGCAGTACGGATTCCAGTTCGAACATCCCCGGCTGCGCGCAGCACTGGAGAACCTGCTGGGTCCGCAGCAACATTGACCCTGCTGCGCTGCGGTTATGATGGGCGGCAGACCGCTTGCAGGAGTCTTCGATGCGCGTACTCAGGATTTTTGGCGTGGCTATTGCGGGCCTGTTTGCATTGCTGCTCGTCGCGCTGGTAGCAGTCTGGCTGTTGGTCGATCCGAATGACTACAAGGAGCGCATCGCCGCCGCAGTCAAGGAGTCCACCGGACGCACGTTGTCGCTGCGTGGTCAACTGAAGCTCTCCGTGTTCCCCTGGCTGGCCGTGCAGACCGGCGAGGCCAGTCTCGGCAACCCTGCAGGGTTCGGTGAGCAGCCGTTCCTGACGCTGCAGCGTGCCTCACTGAGCGTGAAGCTGCTGCCGTTGCTGAAGAGGCAGCTGGAAGTCGGCCGAATCGAAATCGAAGGACTAGATCTGCGGCTGGCGCAGAACGCGGCGGGCAGGGGTAACTGGGAAGAGTGGGGAGCGCCAACGGCTGCTCCCTCTGCAAGCAACGGCGTGCAGGCTCTCGACCTCGCTGGCGTTGCCATCTCCAGCAGCCGCATCGTCTTCGAGGAAATGGTGGCCGAGGATGTGAATATCGCCATCGGCCGCGTCGCTCCCGGGAAGGCCATTCCCGTGGACCTCAAGATGAAGGTGGTCACGGCGCAAAACGCGAAGCCATTGCCGCTGGCGGCGACATTCAGGCTGGTGCTCGATCTCGAACAGCAGCGCTATCAATTGCAGGAGCTCGCGCTGAACGGTTCGGTGCAGCCGGCAGGTGCGCCGCAACCACTGGACTTGAAATTCTCGGCGCCCGCTGCAGATCTGAACCTTGCCGCGCAGACCCTTGCGCAGACCACCTTTACCGCGCAGGTCGGTTCCGCCGCGCTGACCGGCAGCATTGCCGGCACGAAGCTCATCGATGCGCCGTCGCTGGCTGGGCACTTCGAGCTCAAGGAGCTGGCGCCGCGCCTGCTGATGAAGGAGTTCGGCATCGTCGCGCCGGTGACTCGCGACGCTGCGGTGCTGGCACGCTTTGCCGCACAGGGCAATTATTCCTGGCAGAACAAGCAGGCCCGTGCCAGCGACCTGAAGCTTGCGCTGGATGAATCAAAGCTCACCGGTCGCTTCGCCTCTGACATCCGCAACAGCGGCATGGATTTCGCGCTGAACCTGGACCAGATCAACCTCGATCGCTACCAGCCACCACCGACCGATCCAAAGGCCGCTTCCGAACCCATCGAGCTGCCGGTGGATTTCCTGAAACCACTGCGTGCGAAGGGCTCGATCACTGTGGGCGAGATCCGGATCGGGGGCGCGCGGCTGACGCAGCTTTCAGCCGGCATCAATGTGGCTGACGCCGTGGCCCGCTTTGCACCGCTGAAGGCACAGCTCTACGGCGGGCAGTACAGCGGTGACATCGGGATCGACATGCGGACGTCGGTGCCGCGACTCACGATGGACGAGCACATGAGCGGGATCGACATCGCGAAGCTGATGCAGGATTACGCCGACAGCGAGCACCTGTCCGGCAAGGGCAATCTCGATGTAAAGCTCGCGGCCAGTGGGCGCAATGGCGATGCGCTGGTGAAGACACTCACCGGCACTATCAGCACCAATCTCGCCAATGGCGCGGTCGAGGGCATCGATATCTGGTACGCCATTGCGCAGGCGCAATCACTGATTCAGAAGCGCCAGCTGGCCAGCGTCAGCAACACCAAGCGCACGGCCTTCGAGACGTTCAAGGCATCGGCCGACGTGGTAAATGGCGTCGCCACCACGAAGGACCTCGCCATAGCCTCGCAGCTGCTGCGCATCACCGGCAGCGGCAGCACCAACCTGGTTACGCAGGCGCTGGACTACAGCGTGAGCACCACAGTGCTCAAGGCCCCGCCGGGAGCCGATGAGGGCACGGCGCAGCTGGCGCGCGCCACCATC
>JANPGU010000249.1:0-6447 GCA_031424095.1 Gammaproteobacteria bacterium | reverse complement strand
GCTGGCCATGGTGGCTTCCACGGTGAACAGCTATTCGCGACTGGTGCCGGGATTCTGGGCACCTACATCTGCAACCTGGGGTATCGAGAATCGCACCACCGCGCTGCGCGTGATCGGCGGCGGGGCGAAGAGCCAGCGGGTGGAATATCGCATCGCGGCGGCGGACATCAATCCATACCTGGCGCTGGCTGCGGCCATCGGCTCCGGCCTGTGGGGCATCGAGAACAGGATCGAGCCCGACGCGGCCATCGAAGGCAACGCCTATGAGCGCAAGCATCCTGCCCGGCGGCAACTGCCGCGTACGCTGACCGAAGCTGCCGGGTGGCTGGTGAAATCCAGACCTGCACGGGAGCTCTTCGGCGAGGCCTTTGTCGAGCACTTCGCAGCCAGTCGCGAGTGGGAAGAACGCGAGTTCCGCCGCGCCATCACCGACTGGGAACTTGCTCGCTATTTCGAAATCATCTGATTCGCGGGTTTTTCCATGACGGCAATGCAGCAGACCATCAGCCCCATTGATGGCAAGGTGTGTGTTGAGCGGGCGCTGGCTTCGCCAGCGGAAATAGAGGCGACGCTGGTGCGTGCGCGCCACGCACAGCGAGCCTGGCGCCAGGTTTCCATCCCTGAACGGGCAGCGATTCTCAGCCGGTTCTGCGATCACTTCGAAGCGCAGGCGGCGCGAATTGCTGCTGAAATCACGCTGCAGATCGGCCGCCCGATCCGCTACGCGCCCAGTGAGGTGCGCGGCACGCTGGAACGGGCGCGCCACATGATCGCCATTGCGCCCGGCGCGCTGGCGGCTGTGGAGCCGGAATCCACAGCAGGGTTCAGGCGTTACATCCAGCGTGAGCCGCTGGGCGTCGTGCTCACGGTGGCCGCCTGGAACTACCCCTGCCTGATCGCCGTGAACAGCGTGGTGCCGGCGCTGATGGCAGGCAACGCCGTGGTGCTCAAGCATTCCGCCCAGACGCCACTCTGCGCCGAGCGTTTTGCCACGAGCCTCGCAGCCGCGGGCCTGCCTGCAGGGTTGTTTCAGGTGCTGCACCTGTCGCATGCGGATACCGAGAAGGTGATCCGTGATCCGCGCATCGATTTCGTCGCCTTTACCGGCTCGGTAGCCGGTGGCCATGCCGTGCAAAGGGCGGCGGCGGAGCGATTCATCGGGCTGGGCCTGGAGCTCGGCGGGTGCGACCCCGTATACGTGCGCCACGACGCCGATCTGCCGCATGCTGTCGAGAACATCGTGGATGGCGCCTATTTCAACTCGGGCCAGTCCTGCTGCGGCCTGCAGCGTATCTATGTGCACGAGCGGCTCTACGATGCCTTCGTCGCTGGCTTCATAGGGCTTGCCAGCAAGTATCTGCTGGGCAACCCCATGGACGCCGCGACCACGCTCGGGCCGGTGGTGCGCGTAGCGGCTGCCGAGGTCATTCGCGCACAGGTGCAGACATCCGTAGCACTTGGCGCGCAGGCCGCGATCGATCCGAAGCTGTTCCCGGAAGACCGGGCGGGTTCCGCCTATGTGGCGCCGCAGGTATTGCTCAACGTCGATCACGGCATGCCGGTGATGCGCGAGGAGATCTTCGGGCCGGTTGCCGGCATCATGCGCGTACGATCGGACGAGCAGGCCATCGCATTTATGAATGACAGCCAGTTTGGCCTGACGGCTGCCGTCTGGACCGCCGACGCGGCGGCTGCCCTGCACATCGGCTCGCAGGTCGACACCGGCACCTGGTTCATGAATCGCTGCGATTACCTCGACCCGGCACTGGCCTGGGTGGGGGTGAAGGATTCGGGCCGGGGTTGCACACTTTCGGTGGTCGGCTATGAACACCTTACCCGACCCAAGTCCTTCCATCTGAGGCTTACCACGTGACCGCCGTACTCAAGGCCAACTGGAATTTCCCGACCCGCATCTGGGCAGGTCCGGGCCGTATCTCTGAGCTGGGCGCGGCATGCGCTGATCTGGGCATCCAGCGGCCGTTGCTGGTGACGGACAAGGGTCTCGCGGGCCACGCCATGATTCATGCTGCCCTGGCAGGCCTGCCCGCAGCGCGTCTGTTTGCAGACGTGCAGGGCAATCCGGTCGCGAGGAATGTCGAGGCGGGACTATCCGCGTATCGAGCCGGCAATCACGATGGCGTCATTGCCTTTGGGGGTGGCTCTGCCCTGGACGTCGGCAAGGTGATCGCCTTCATGTCCGGGCAGCAGCGTCCATTGTGGGATTTCGAGGATATCGGCGACTGGTGGACGCGGGCTGATCCTGCGGGCATTGCCGCCGTGGTTGCCGTACCGACGACGGCAGGCACGGGCTCGGAGGTCGGTCGCGCGGGCGTCATTCTCAATGAAGAGACGCATCAGAAGAAGATCATCTTTCATCCGAAGATGATGCCAGGCATTGTCATCGCCGATCCCGAATTGACGGTTGGCCTGCCGCCCAGTATCACGGCGGCAACCGGCATCGACGCCTTAGTGCATTGCTTCGAGGCCTTCTGCGCACCGGGCTTTCATCCGCTGGCCGATGGCGTAGCGCTCGAAGGCATGCGCCTCATCAAGGAATATCTGCCGCGCGCCTATGCCAACGGCACCGACATCGAAGCGCGCTCGCGCATGCTGGTAGCCGCGAGCATGGGGGCCACCGCATTCCAGAAAGGCCTCGGTGGCGTACATGCCATCGCCCATCCGGTCGGCTCGTACTACGGCACCCATCACGGTCTCGCCAATGCAATCATCCTGCCGTATGTCATGGTCCACAACCGCAGCGCGATCGGCGAGCGCGTGCGCGTGATCGCGCGCGTGCTCGACCTGCCGCGCCAGGATTTCGACGGGGTATTGAGCTGGGTGCTCGACTTCCGTCGCCAGCTCGGCATTCCCGCCTCGCTCGCCGACGCAGGGGTGCAGGTCACGCAGCCGGGAGTCATCGGTCGCGAAGCAGCCATCGATCCGTCCGCGGGCGGCAATCCGCTGCCGACCGACGCTGCGGGCTACGAACGCCTGTTTCGATCTGTGGTGAAGGGCGACCTGACGCTGGCGGGCTAGCGCAGCCGATTGCCCGATCATGAGCATGATGCGCATCCTTGTTGTGGACGGCAATCGCGCCGAGACACGGCAGCAGCAGCAGGCAGCAGGCGGCACCTCGTCTGGCGAAGGCTATGCAGAGGTGCTGCAGTCGCTGCACGATGGGCTGCGTTGCGACATAGTTCGACCCGCCGACGAGCCCGTACGTTTACCCCCTGGCATGAGCCTCGATTCGTATGCAGGCGTCGCGGTCACCGGGTCTGCGCTCAACATCTATGACGCCGGCGTACATATCGAACGCCAGATAGAACTTGCGCGCGCCGTGTTCGCCGCAGGCGTTCCCTTCTTCGGCAGTTGCTGGGGGTTACAGCTCGCGGTCACCGCGGCGGGCGGGGTGGTGAGCGCGAACCCTCTGGGACGCGAGTTCGGATTCGGTCGGCGCATCGCACTCAATGCCACGGGTCGTGCGCACCCGATGTTCGTCGGCAAGCCCGCTGTCTTCGAAGCCATCACGGTGCATCGCGATGCAATCGGGCGACTGCCGCCCGATTCACAGGAGCTGGCCCACAACGAGATGGGCCTGCAGGCGGCCGAGATCCGCTGCGGCCGCGGTGTGTTCTGGGGCGTTCAATATCACCCTGAGTACAGCTTCAATGAAATCGCGGCTACTGCGCTGCGTTACCGACAGACGCTGATCGGTGAGGGGCTGTTCCGGGACAACGAGGAACTGGCCGGTTATGTAGACGACTTGCATGCCCTGCATGCGAATCCGCAGGATCCGCGACTCACCTGGCGCCATGGCCTGGGCATTGCACTGCGCGATCCCGCCATCCAGCTGGCCGAGATTCGCAACTGGCTGCAGGTGCAGGTACTGGCCGACGCCTAAGCATCGCACGCGAACTACGCTGGCGCGAAGGCATGGAATGAACTGGGCGCGCCGACGCAAGCGGGTGTTCGGGGTCGAGATCGACGCCTGTGCACGCTGCGATTGCTGTGAACCCGTTGCTGATGGGCCTGCCTGCCGAGAACTGATGCGGCGGGAAGGGCAGGGCTGCGTCGGCGATCTGCGGCAGAGGGATTTCATGCAGACTGCGGGCGCGGGGCAATGAACACCAAGGCATTTGCAGTGCTGGCAGAGCGAATTACGCCCCGGATTGCACGTTCCGGCCCCCCAGTGCCAGGCTGCGGCTGGACACAAGGCCCGTTCTCCGACTTTGACTCGGGCGGGGCAGTGGGTTGAAGTTCCCATCCGCGATGCCACCGTCTGCCGAGCGCACGCCGCGGCAAAAAATTATCGATGTCGCGAACGGCTATTTCGAAACGCTGCAGCTGACCAATGGCACTCTGCATACCCAGTTCAGGCCGGACTGCGACGGGCGCGAGGACGGCATGCAATCCACCAACAATGCGCAGGCAGGACTAAACGCAGCGAATTCGGGACTGGGTTGCGTCGCGCAGTTCGAGCTCGGCTGGTACCGCTACGACCGGCTGCGGGACAGGCGCTTCGTCGTCGTGGACGAAAAGCGGGGCATCGTGGAATTGCGCATGGTGAGCAGTCTACGGCTCTTGGCCGTCTTGATGCGCACGCAGTGGAGCGGGCGCCTGCAGTCTTGACGCCATTGCATCGCCCTCGTTCGCAATAGAGGGGATATTGCAACGAGTCGCAACGCAGCGGACTGCACGATGGCCATGGCGCGATGAGTATGGATACTCGCTGACGCGCTAACCGCTGCTTGTCTTACACACTTACAAACCGTTAAGCCGTATCGACCTGGCTGTGGGGACCCTAGCCTTCCTGCTTTAACCTGAAGTGGAGATCCAGAATGGACAGCAAGACAATTGCGGTGCTCAACGAGTTGCTTGAGACATCCAGAGATGGCGAGATGGGCTTTACAAAAGCTGCGGAAAAAGTGAAGGAACCGGAGGTGAAGAGCATGTTCCTCAAGCAGGCAAAGCAATGCGGCAGTGCGGCGCGCGAGCTGGAAACGCAGATCGGCGCGCTCGGCAGTATGGTGGATAAGAGCGGCAGCGTTTCGGGCGCGCTGCATCGTGGTTGGGTGGACGTCAAAGCGGCAATCACCGGTCACGATACGCTTGCGATTCTTGAGGAGACTGAACGCGGCGAGGACTATGCCAAGAAAGTCTACACCGAAGCTCTGGAGCTTGATTTGCCGGTCGACGTGCGAGAAATGATCGAGCGGCAATATCGGGGCGTGATTATCAACCATGACGACGTTCGGGATATACGCGACACGTATCGTTCAAAAAACTAGCGGGTTGCAGTAGGCCCGGCTGACACATGCCGGGGCGGCCTTCATTTTGGGGTCCCGTCCCGGTATCAGCGGATCGTCGACAGGCGGTATGAAGACGACGCCAGCAGCGTGTGTGCCCATCCAGAAGCCGTCTTCAGTGCTCGGGTGCAGGGCGTAGCTCGAAGTCGGGTTGGCGTTGACAGAGATGCTCGCGGCCAGGAGCTGCCATTGATCATTGCGGTTCTTCCCTGCAAAGCGGATGCAGGCCGGGATCGGTGGCTCGGAATCGTCGGCCTTGCTGTCGAGGTAGAATTCGCGGCCGAAGCAGCTGACGTAGACGACACGGTTTGCTGCAGGTCCTACGAGTGAGCCGCATTGGGGGTTGGACTGTCGTCATGTCAGGTAATGCAATGCTTGCGGGTGCGTTGGGCGATCAGGTGATCGGGCCGGCGCAAACCCGCTATGGCAGCTTCAGGGGTTCGCCGTAGCCGGTGAGTTCGAGATAGCCGCGCCCGTGGATGACGCCGTCCCGCCAGGCGGTCACGGCGCCTTCCCAGTAGATCGCGCCGGTCGAAAGGCGCGCATCGTTCTCCTGGTCATCGAGCAATGGCTTGAGTACGAAGGTGGCACTGCCGGCTGTGACCGTCCACTCGACTGGATACGTGGTCCCGGTCCGCGGTGAGCGCCAGCGCCGGCCGGGCGTGAAAGTCACTTCGCGAGGCCCGAACACGTGAACGTTGCCGGTAGCGTCGCGACGGGTGCCCCCTGCCCAGCGACTGCTGCCTGCTGCATCACGCATGCGGAACAGCATCAGCGCGCCGCCGTCGGCGAGGTTGATGCCGGTCCAGTCCCAGCCGGTCGCCTGCGCGTCGAGATATTCGCTCGACCATTCGTGGTCCAGCCACGCTACGCCGGTAACGTTCTGCTTGCGACCCTCGCGCGTGACGGTGCCGGTGACCCGCAACTGCGGCAGGCTGTAGTAATGGCTGGCGGACTGCGGTGCCGGACCCTTCTGGCTGTAGCCATTCACGCCATTGGGCAACGGTGGCTGCGAGGGGTCCATTTGCAGCGCAAATGCGAAGTCCTCGCCAGTCACGTTTGCCGTCATGCTGGCGCCGCGCTGCTGCAGTCGCCATCGATCGAGCCATACTTCCATGTGGTCGTTTGCTGAGCCAGCAAG
>JANPGU010000248.1:0-11141 GCA_031424095.1 Gammaproteobacteria bacterium | reverse complement strand
CAGGGGATCATGGTCAACACCATTGCCGCTGCCAGGCAGCCCATGCATTCGACGCGTGGTTGATTGCAGGCCTGGACGTTGCGACTGAGCAGATCCCTGAAACTGTCACTGTGGACGGGGCACCGTTCACTATTCAACGCGCCACCGGTACAGATGTGCCGAAGCTGGCGCAGCGCATCGAGTCCTGGTGGCGCGCGCAGGGCAGTGAAGTCAGGTCCTTGCAACAGGGCGGCTGGGCCATGAAGACGCGCATGCGCGGCGCACTCTCCGAGGTGCTGCAGTGGCGTACGCACAGGCAGACGCCGGAGTTGCTCTGGTCATCACTCGGTTCAGATGTCGTGTCCAGGGTGTCGCCTGATCCTGGCCTCGCGCTTCCCGTGCAATGCGTGTGGGGACGCAGCGTCTACGGCCACAGTGCTGGCCACGACTATCTGCAACGCAGCGCGGGCTGCACGGGTTCTGCGGATGCATTACAGGCAAGTCTGCAGTTATCACTGCCAGATCAGGGCTGGCGCGTCCGGTCAATGAATCGCGGCGTGTTGTTGCTGGAACGACCCGGCGTGGAAGGGTTTATTTCCCTCTCTGCAATGAAAGGCAACGCCGGTGCATGGCTGATCTGGCTCCGTGTGGAGCGGCTGGAGAAATCCCCATGAACATACGGCAAGGGGGGCAGGCCATGCTGGAGTTTCTGCTGGTCTGTGTAGCCCTCGTATTGGCCTTGTTCCTTCCATACGCAAACGGACGCTCTGTTGCCGGGCTGCTGCTGCACGCGCTGATGGAATGTTTTCGCGCCCGTTCATACCTGATTTCCATCCTGTGAGGAATTTCGATGTTGAAACCTGAAAAATGGCGGCAGTTGCTGCGGTTGGATGCGGTGTTGTTGATGGTGGCAATGGTCGCAGGTATCGCGGGGGCAGCATTTGCGGCGCGTTACCTGGGTGCACAAGCAGCCGCAACAGAGGCAAGCTTGCGCAGTCGCTACGAAATGCGTGCCGTGGTAGTGGCTGCCGCAGATCTGGCGCAGGGCGAAGCATTGGATACAACGCGACTGGCGGCACGACAGATTCCACGGCAATTCCTGTCCGTAGATGCAGTGCCCGCCGAGCGTGCCGCCGAACTGATTGGTGCCCGGACGGCCATGCCGATCCGGCGCGGTACGCCAGTCGTTGCCGCTGCCTTACGACGTGCGGCAGACGCCCCTCGGCTCTCCTCTTTGTTGAACGGAGCGCGCAGGGCGTTGACCATTGCGGTTGATCAGGTCAACTCGCAGTCTGGCAACCTGATGGCTGGAGACTTGGTGGACCTCTACTACTCCCGCAATGAAGGAGGCGGCGCCTATCTGATCCCGCTCCTGCAGCGAGTGGAAGTAATGGCCACCGGCGCATCGCTGGCTTCTGCAAACGTAACCCAGGAGCCTGCGGGAGTGGAACGGCAGTTTGGAACCATTACCCTAGGACTCTCAGCCACCGAAGCCGCGCATGTCCTGCTGGCACAGCAATCGGGCACCGTCTCGGTGGTGCTGAGATCCAGCGAAGATCAGTCCGAGATGCCAGTCGTGCGGCAAAGCAGCGCCGACCTGCTGCCACGGAATTCAAAGGCATCCGCAGCAAAGGACAGGCTGGAGGTTCTTGTTGGAGGCAATGGCGGAATAGTCCCAGAGCGCTCGTGGTTACCAGTAGGCAGAAGCCGACCGGCGCTCCATGGAGAATCATCATGAAATTGCAGGCCTGGTTGCCCGTCCTGTTTGCCTGGTCAATCTGCGCGGGTGCTGCTGCCACCGAACTGCCGCGGGAACTCTCACTGTCGGTCGGTGAGTCGCTGCTGCTGGTTGCCGATGTACGGCGTGCCGCGCTGGGTAGCGGCAAGGTGGTATCCATTGCGACACCGGAGCGGGGACAACTGCTGCTGTTCGGCGAAGCCGCTGGCAAGACGACCGCGCAGCTGTGGTTACGGGATGGCTCGCACCATTCCATGTCCGTGCAGGTAACCGAGCAGGACCTGGCAGGGCGTCTGTTGCAGGTGCATGGTCTGCTTGCCGGCATTCCGAACGTCAGCGCCCGTGTTGCCGGCGCGTACATCCTGCTGGAAGGGCAGCGGGCAAGCTCCGACGATCAGTTGCGCGCATCCGAAGTCGCTGCGCTGTTCCCGGGACAGGTACTGGACTTCGTAGGCCGATCTGGCTGGGAATCCATGGTGCAGATGCAGGTGCGTCTGGTGGAAGTGCGGCGTGACCAGCTGCGGCAACTCGGACTGCGATGGGACGCCGACGCTTCAGGTCCGGTGGTGTCGGTTACTGCAGGTGGTGGAACAGGGGAACCTGCCGCGCACTTCACTCTCGCGTCGGTATTGCAGTCCCGGCTCGATGCATTGCAGCAGCGTGGCCTGGCGTACACCGTGGCAGAGCCCACTTTGAGCTGTCGCAGTGGCGGAGCCGCCCGGTTTGTATCAGGCGGCGAAATTCCCATTCCCGTTACCGATGGGCTGGGAGCCACCGACGTTCAATACAAGGAATACGGCGTCATCCTCGAAGTACGCCCGCGCGCTGACCGCAGCGGCGCAATTTACGCCGACATAGATATTGAGATGAGCCAGATGGACGCCTCGGTGCGGGTGGGAGACTACCCCGGCTTCGTCAAACGCCGCACGAGCACCGCATTCAATGCGCAGGCCGGTGAGACGATCGTCATTGCAGGACTTGTGTCTCGCGAGCACAGCAGAGATCGTAAGGGGATTCCAGGTCTCTCCGCCATTCCGGCCGTTGGTAGCTTGTTCAGGACGTCCCGTCACCTGGAGCGGGAAACTGAGTTGCTGGTGCTGATCACGCCGCGAAGTTTCGAAGCCGGGGTGCGACACACTCCTGATGAGGCACTTGACCAGGCCGCGCTGCTGGAGCGCGCGCACGCGCTGGACAGGATGGAGGGCGAGCAGTGAACGCACCGGCTTCCGAAGACATGCGGGCCGTGCATGACGAGCTCCTGCAGCGTCTTGATCTGCGTCGCACCGATGTCAACCGCATGAGCGATGACGAGTTGTGGCATCTGGCGCAGCGGCATCTCCATGAAATCCTTGATCGCAGGCACGCTGAAACTCCCGCGGCACGCGCGGCGTTGGAAAAGGCATTGCTGCAGGAGGTAGTGGGACTGGGCGTACTGGAAGACCTGCTCCGCGACGACTCCATATCAGAGATCATGATCAACGGGCCACAGGCGATCTTCATTGAGAGGGCGGGAAGGCTCACCCGCACGTCGTTGCGATTCTCCAGCCCAGGCGCCCTGCAAGGCATAGTCGAGCGGTTGCTGCAGCGGACCGGGCGCCGCGTGGACGAATCATCACCAATGGTCGATGCGCGCCTTGCCGATGGATCGCGCGTGAATGTGGTGGTCCCGCCGCTGGTGCTAGGCGGACAGGCGATCACCATCCGGAAATTCAGCAGGCGACGGCCGGACATGAACAGTCTCGTTGCCAACGGAACGCTATCGCCCGAGATGGCGGCATTCCTGCGAACTGCCGTACATGCGCGACGCAATATTGTGGTATCGGGTGGAACAGGCACGGGCAAGACGACGCTTCTCAACTGCCTGTCTGCGCTTATTCCCGAACACGAGCGCATTGTAACCATCGAGGACTCGGCAGAGCTGCTGCTCCAGCACGAAAACCTCGTTTCACTGGAGTGTCGGCCGAGCAACGTGGAGGGGCGCGGTCAGGTATCCATACGTGATCTGGTCCGCAATGCGCTGCGTATGCGTCCAGATCGGATAGTCGTAGGGGAATGCCGGGGCGGTGAGACGCTCGACATGCTGCAGGCCATGAATACCGGACACGATGGCTCACTGACCACTGCACACGCAAACTCGCCGCGCGACCTCTTGTCGCGTCTTGAAGTCATGACGCTTATGGCTGGCATGGATCTGCCCCTGGTGGCCGTGCGAGAACAGATCGCAAGTGCAGTCAACCTGATTGTGCAACAAGCGAGGTTTCCATGCGGGTCACGGCGCATCGTTGTGATAGCCGAAGTCACTGGCACCGAAAGTGGGCGCATTCAGATGCAGGACCTGTTCAGGTACGAGCGCTTGCCAAACGCCTCGCATGGCGCACCTTCAGGGACGTTCCGGGCATGCGGCAATGAACCAGTATTTTTCGAGAGTCTGCCTCCAGAGCTTCGACCCGCACCTCTGGTGTCGGAGGGTGTGTGCTGATTGCGGCACTCCTGCTGGCGGTGGCTGTCGCGGCCGCCACTGCTTTGCTCTCCCGATTTGCAATCGGGGCTGGACGCTGGTGCGCCAGCATGCTCGGGCTGAGAACTGAATCAGAACTGGCACAGCTGTTTGTCTTCATTCCGGCCGTCCGGCTGCTGGGATTGACCGCTGTTCTGACCCTGTTCGTCGTGAGTGTGGCGCTGTTGGCGGACGCGCCCCTGCCACTGGTGCCAATGCTCGGGTTGGCGGCCATGGCAGCACCACGAATTGCCGTGCAGTGCCTCCGGCAAAACCGTCGAAAGAGATTGGCGCAACAACTGCCGGACGCGCTTGCCTTGTGGG
The DNA here is from genome assembly GCA_031424095.1 of Gammaproteobacteria bacterium. Classification (GTDB taxonomy): domain Bacteria; phylum Pseudomonadota; class Gammaproteobacteria; order Steroidobacterales; family Steroidobacteraceae; genus ZC4RG30. Next base: position 6,603 of record JANPGU010000248.1, on the reverse strand, counting down.
CAGGGTTGCTTCGCTCCGGCCAGGGCACCATTCAGGCCCTGACGCAGGTCGCGTTGCGCCAGCCGGCTCCCATGGGAGACGAACTGCGCGTTGTTCTGTCGCAGCTGCGTCTTGGCGCAGGTCTGGACACCGCATTTCAAGGCTTGCGCGATCGTGCGGATCTGGCGGATCTGCGCCTGCTTGCGACGCTGCTGCACGCCAATCGCGAACTCGGCGGCAATCTCGCCGAATCGCTGCAGCGACTTGCAGAGCTGTTGCGCGGACGCCTGGTGATGGAAGCCCGGATCCAGTCCCTCACGGCGCAGGGGCGCATGCAGGGAGTGGTAGTCGGCGCATTGCCGTTGCTGCTGCTCGTGGTCCTGTACGCCATGGAGCGCGACACAATGCGGGTACTGCACACGACGGTGCAAGGCTGGATGACGCTCGGGGTCGTCATCGTGCTGGAGTTCATCGGATACTTGCTGATCCAGCGCATCGTGCGGATCGATGTATGAATGAAATGCAGCTGCTCGCGCCCGCGGCCGTCTGTTCCGCCATTGCTGCAGGCGCGTTCACGCTTCTGTGTGGCCGGACCTTCCGGCTGCAACGGAGCGGAAGCAACACCCCCGCAAAGCTGCCCGCAGCGATCCGCATGTTTCGTTTTCCGGCACTGCTGCTCGCACCGCTGGTATCCATGCTCCTGTGGCAAGGATTGGAGCAGCGCATGGCTCGTACGCTTGACTCACTGGGCCTCTACCCGCAGATCACGCCCACGACGTGGATCGCCTTGCGCGCGGCGCACGGCATTGCTGCAGCGAGCATGATGCTAATGATTGCGGGGCCGGACTCGTGGGTACTGGTCAGTCTGGCGGCCACAGGTGGTTTCCTGGCAGCAGGAGTGTGGTTACGCAGGATCTGCACAACTCGAGAACGACAGGTTGCCAGAGAGTTGCCCGCGTACCTGGATCTGCTGACGGTGTGCGTGGAGGCGGGCGCAACACTGACCGCCGGGGTGCGGCTGATCGTCGCCCAGGCTCCGGACAGCGCCCTGCGTAGCTACTTTGACCGGGTTCTGCGTGAGGTCCGTGGCGGCAGAGCGCGCTCCCAGGCGTTTGTCCAGGTGGCAGAACTGCACGGCGTGGACAGCCTGATCACGCTGGCACAGGCGCTGGCCCATGCGGAATCAGCGGGCATGAGTCTCGGGCAGATCCTGCGCGCCCAGTCTGAACAGCGTACGGCGGAGCGATTCGCGCGTGCGGAGCGCCTCGCGATGCAGGCACCAGTAAAGATGCTGGCGCCGTTGATCTTCTGCATTTTCCCTTGCACCTTCATCGTGCTGGCAGTTCCGATCGCCGTCCGGATGCTGGAGGTATTTCACTCATGATGGTGTGCCGCGTGGAACACAACCGGCGCCGACTGCGCATGCAGGTGCACGTGTGCGAGTCAGGATTCGAGCGTGGCCGCGGCTTGCTGCTGCGCCGCCGTCCTGATCTGGCAACGGCCTTTCTCCTGCGTGATTGCCGTGCAATCCATACCGTCGGCCTAGTGTATCCGCTTGACGTCCTGTTCTGCGACGCCTCCGGGAGGATCGTGCGCATCGTCGCCGGGATGCGCCCCTGCAGGATGGCGCGCGACGGACGTGCGCGGCAGGTCTGGGAGCTTTGCGCTGGCGCAGTGACCCACTGGGGCTGGCGCGTTGGCGACGAGATTCAGCCATGTTGATTCGCAACCTGCACAGAAGCCGGGGGGCCGCGATGATCGAGTTTCACATCGTGGCGCTGTTTGCGCTCATTCCGCTTTGCCTGGGCATACTGCAGATCGGCTTGTTGCTGGTGGAAAATCACCATATCGATCACGCCGCGTTTCTCGCTGCGCGCCAGGGCGCGGTGAAGCACGGCGAGCTGGCGGAGATCAGGAAGGCATTTGCACAGGCCGCTACAACCCTCTTTGTGGAATCCGCAACGCCAATCGATCGCGGCAACCTGGTGCAGCGCGTTGCCACAGCCTACGCAGCAGCTACTGCGGACATCGCGGCATATGCCCGGTTCCAGGTGCTTGCACCGGATGTGGCAGCCCAGGCCGATTTCTCATTGCTGCGGAGCGGGCGGCGTGTCATCCCCAACGATTCACTGGAGTATCGCAGTGAGGCACCGGGAAGACGCAGCGGAATCTCGCTGCAGGAGGCCAATGTGCTGCGCATCGAGGTCAGCTATTGCCGGCCTCTCGTGGTGCCGTTCATCGGGGCGACTCTGCTGGGCACTCTGCGCCGGCTCGATCATGATTCTTGGAATCAAAGGTGCTACGCGGCCGGGCGAATACCCTTGCGCTCGGTCGGCATAGCACCGATGCAGTCCGACTTCCGGGTGACCTCGTGACTGGAATGGGTCGCCGTCAATGGCAGGGGCATTCGTGCGGAATGCGCTAAAGCGACTTCGTGACCTTCGCCTTGGTCACCAGCCCGTCCGTATAAGCCTTGAACTTCTTCTGCTCCACGATCTGCACCAGCCGATCCTTCACCGATTCAAATGGCGGCGGTGCGGTTTCGCGCGTGTCGGTCACGCGAATCACGTGGTAACCGAACTGCGTCTTGACCGGTGCTGGGGTGGTGTCACCCTTCTTCATCGCCTTCACGGCGGTGGCGAACTCCGGGGTCATGGCATCGGGGCTGAACCAGTCCAGATCGCCGCCTCGATCCTTGCTGCCGGCATCGGTGGATGAAGCCTTGGCGAGCTTCTCGAATGAAGCGCCGCCCTGCAGCTGCTTGATGAGGGCCTTCGCGGCATCTTCGGTGGGCACCAGGATGTGGCTGGCGCGGTACTGCGTCTTGGCCATGTTGGCGACCTGCAGGTCATACTCGGCGCGCAACTCTTCGTCGCTGGCCTTGCGATCCTTCATATAGGTGGTCATGGCGGCCTGCTGCAGCGTCTGCAGTCGCGCCAGATCCAGCACCGCTCTGGTTTCGTCCTGGGCGGCGGCGCCGTTGCGCTCGGCTTCTGATGCGATCACTTCGGCACGCACCAGGTTTTCCAGCAGCTCCGCGCGCTGTTCCGAAGTCAGGTCTTCGGGCGGCTTGCCGGCCACACCCTTCACATAGTGGTTGTAGGTGTTGCGGCTGATGTTGTGGCCATCGACCACTGCCACGTTGTCGACCTTGGTCGAAGCGGCCTTGGTGTCGGTCTTCTGCGCGCAGGCAGCGAGCATTGTGGCCAGTGTCAGCGTGCAGGCGGTTGCGAGTATGCGATTCATGAGCGGTTTCCTGTTTCTTCCGGAGTCAATGCGTTGATCTGAAGGGCGTGGATGCGGCCGGCCATGAGGTCGGCGGCCGCGGCGTAAACCATGCGATGTCGTTCCAGCGTGCGCACGCCGGCAAACTGCGGTGAGACGATGTGCACAAAGAAATGCGCGCCTTCACGCGCACCGGCGTGGCCGGCGTGGTGAGCGCTGTCGTCGCGCAGCGTGAGTTTCACAGGCTGCAGCGCTCGGGTGAGCTGTTCCTGCAGCAGCGTGCCGGTCTCGCTCATGGTTTGAGCTTGCCGCGCAGGTGCAGCCAGAACATCAGGCCCATCAGGAACAGGAACGTCGAGGCCGGCAGGCCGTAGACCTTGACGTTCACCCAGGTGGATTCGCTGGCCTGGTAGGCCACGATGATATTGGCCAGACCAATGACCACGCCAAAGACCACGAAGGCAGCGTTGATCTTCAGCCAATCGCGGCGTTCCAGTTGCGTCTCCCCCAAGGTTGGTTGGAGTAGCTTCTGCGCCAGCGGCTGTTTGCCGACGAAGGCGCTGACCAGGAAGGCAACGGCCACCATCCACAGCAGCACGCTGGGCTTCCACTGGATGAAGCGGATGTCGCGGAGCATCAGCGTGGCGGTGCCCAGCACCAGTGCCAGCACCGTGCTGCCCGCGAGAATAGGGGGAACGCGGCGGGTCCGCAACCAGCTGATGGCGCAACTCAGCACCATTGCAATCATCAGCGTTGCAGTGGCCGCGTAAGCACCGCCCACCTTGTAGGCGATGAAGAATGCGATGACCGGGAAGAACTCGAGCAGCAGTTGCATCCGCGTATCATAGCGAAATGGCCGAGTACCTCGAAATTCACCCGCAGAACCCGCAGGTCCGCCTGCTCAAAAAGGCCGTGGACATCGTCCGGCAGGGCGGGGTGATCGCCTATCCAACGGATTCATGCTACGCGCTGGGCTGCCACATCGGCGACAAGGACGCCCTGGCGCGACCGCCGCATCCGCGACGCGGACAAGAACCACAGCTTCACGCTGGTGTGCCGCAACCTGGCCGAAATCGGCCGCTATGCGACGGTGGACAATGCCCAGTTCCGGCTGCTGAAGGCGCATACCCCCGGTCCATTCACCTTCCTGCTGCCGGCTACGCGGGAAACGCCAAAGCGGCTGCAACACCCCAAACGGCGCACCATCGGCATCCGCGTGCCCGATCACCAGGTGCCGCACCTGATCATGGCCGAGCTGGACGAGCCGATCATGACCTCGACCCTGTTGCTGCCTGGCGACGACGAACCGCTGACCGATGGCGCGCAGATCCGCGACCGGCTGGACCATGTGCTGGACGCCATCATCGACGGCGGCCACTGCGACACCGAGCCGACCACGGTGATCGACCTGTCGCTATCCCCGCCGGTGGTGCTGCGGCAGGGCAAGGGCCGGATCGGGTCCGTATAATGCCGGCGATGAATTCGCCCTCCGCCCCCGGCAAGGCGGATCGCGTGCTGTCCGGCATGCGTCCGACCGGCCAGCTTCACCTCGGCAACTACCACGGCGCGCTGCGCAACTGGGTCGCGCTGCAGGACCGCTACGACAGCTATTTCTTCGTGGCTGACTGGCATGCCCTGACCACGGATTACGAGAACACCGGCCTGCTGCAGCAGCATATCCAGCAGATGGTGGTGGACTGGCTGGCCGCCGGCCTGGATCCGGAGCGTGCGGCGATCTTCCTGCAGTCGCAGGTGCCGGCGCATGCCGAGCTGCACCTGCTGCTCTCCATGATCACGCCGCTGGGGTGGCTGGAACGGGTGCCCACCTACAAGGACCAGCAGGCGCAGCTCAAGGAAAAGGATCTCGCCACCTACGGTTTCCTGGGCTACCCGCTGCTGCAGAGCGCGGACATCCTGATCTACCGGCCGGCCTGGGTACCGGTGGGTGAGGACCAGGTGGCGCATGTGGAAATGACGCGCGAGGTGGCGCGGCGCTTCAACCATCTCTACGGGCGCGACGAGAAATTCGCTGCCAAGGTAAAGAGCGCCATTGGCCGGCTCGATCCGGTCGCGCGCCCGCTGTATGCCGACCTGCGACGCCGCTTCCAGGAGGGCGGCGATCACAGCGCGCTGGCAGAGTCCCGCGCACTGGTAAACGCCGCCACGCAGCTCGCACCGGGTCAGCATGAGCTGCTGCTGGCGAACCTGGAGGGCGAACACCATCGCCTGCTGCCGGCGCCAGAGGTGCTGCTGACGCCCACGCCGAAGGTGCCGGGGCTCGACGGCCGCAAGATGTCCAAGTCGTATGGCAACACCATTGGCCTGACCGAAGATCCGGTCAGCATCGACAAGAAGATCAGGGGCATGACCACCGACCCGGCGCGCGTGCGGCGCACGGACCCCGGCACGCCGGAGAAATGCCCCGTGTGGGACCTGCACAAGCTGTATTCATCGGACGAGACCCGCGCCTGGGTGCAGCAGGGCTGCGCCACCGCCGGCATCGGCTGCATCGAGTGCAAGAAGGACGTCAGCGAGAAGATCTGTGCCGAAGCTGCCGTGATGCGCGAGCGCGCCCGGCCATATGTCGACAATCCGGGCCGCGTGCGGGAGATACTGGCCGCCGGTGCCGCGAAAGCCACTGCCACTGCGGAAGTCACCATGCAGGTGGTGCGGCGTGCAATGAACCTGATCCCCGCGGATGGCGCGTCATGAACACGGAGGCCATGCAGGTGGAAATGCCCTTTGCCATGGTGCTCGGTGAACCGCTCACAGAGATGCCGCGAGACCTCTACATTCCGCCGCAGGCCATGGAAGTGTTCCTCGACGCCTTCGAAGGCCCGCTCGATCTGCTGCTGTACCTGATCCGCCGCCAGAACCTGAACATACTGGATATCCCGATTGCGGAGATCACCCGCCAGTACATGCAGTACATCGAGGTGATGACCGAGATGCAGCTGGATCTGGCCGGCGAATACCTGGTGATGGCCGCCACCCTGGCCGAGATCAAGTCACGCATGCTGCTGCCGCGTGCCGCCCCACAGGGCGATGGTCTGGAAGAAGATCCGCGTGCCGAACTGGTGCGACGGCTGCAGGAATACGAGCGCTTCAAACAGGCGGCTCTGGATCTGGATGCGATTCCGCGTCTGGAGCGCGACACCTGGGTGGCCAGCGCCGAGTTCAACGACCGGCGCGTGGTGCGCGTGCTGCCGGATGTGACGCTGAAGGAACTGCTGCTGGCGTTCAAGGACGTGGCAACGCGTTCCGAGATGTTCGCGCATCACCACATCCATCGTGAACCGCTGTCGGTGCGCGCGCGCATGAGCGATATCCTGGCGACACTGAAGTCCAGCGAGTTCGTGGATTTTGTGCGCCTGTTCCAGCCCGGCGAAGGGCGCATGG
>JANPGU010000247.1:0-20796 GCA_031424095.1 Gammaproteobacteria bacterium | reverse complement strand
GTACCGTACGGAAGCAGGTACTGGCGAAGGCTTTGCCTTCATGTACTGGTCCGCCTGATACTGCAACACCGCGGCTCATGACTCCCGGGACAGGAACGATTCTCCCGGGCAAGGCCAGGAATGGTTACGACAGGATTCTGCCACGCCAGCCGGACTGCGCGTTGGCCAAACAGTCCGGAGGCCAACAATGAAATCCACATCGACACCAGCAGCCCCAATCAATCGCTGGTTCGTCCTCGCACTACTTGCCGTCGGACTGATTATTGCCTTTGTAGATCGCACAAGTTTTTCGTCTGCGTTGGCGGACAAGAACTTCATCAGTCATTTTGCACTCACCAGCGTCGATCGTGGCTGGCTGAATTCGGCATTCTTCTGGTCTTACGGACTTGTGCAGATGCCCATGGGCTATCTTGTGGACCGTTATGGCGTGAAGTGGCCCTATACAGTTTGTTTCTTTTTGTGGTGCCTCGCCACAGCGGCAACAGGCGCGATCACTGCACTAACGGCGCTGATCATCATGCGGCTGATCATCGGCGCCACTGAGGCTATCGTCATGCCGGCCAGCTATCGATGGATCGGCAACAACTTCGACGAGGCAAACAAGGGCCTCGCCGTGGGCCTCTTCGCGATGGGGGGCAAAATTGGCCCCGCCATCGGCGCACCAATCGCTGCCTGGCTGATTGTCAACCATTCATGGCAGCTCATGTTCCTTGCCACCGGCTTTGTGGGCCTGTTGTGGCTGGTGCCCTGGCTGACAATGACCAGAAGCGACTTGCCGACCAAAGTCGAACTGGCCGCGTCAAAGAAGCTGGCTGCCACGGTGCCTTTTGGCAATATCATCTCAAGCCCGGTGATCTGGGGCGCGATGATCAACAACTTCTGCTATGGCTATTTCACGTTTTATTGCATGACGTGGATGCCTGCCTACCTGGTTGAGCAACGCGGCCTGTCCCTGGAATCCTCCGGGCTCTACACATTTTTCAGCTTCATGGGCATCGCCATCATGGCTACGATCGCCGGATGGATAGCAGACCGAATCATCGCCACCGGGCGAAATCCCGTGTTTGTACGCAAGACATTTATCGTCGCCGGTTTCGTCGGCGGTTGCACAGTGCTGCTTGGCGTTTACGCAGATTCTCTTGAAGAAGCCTTGTTCTGGAACGTGCTGTCACTGTCACTGCTCGGCCTGACGACCGCTAATAATCTTGCACTTTGCAAGTTGACCTTGATTCCCAAGCAGGCGATCGGCTTGGCTACGGGAGTGCAGCAGGTGGCCACCAGCCTCGCGGGTGGCATTTCTGCCGCCCTGTCGGGGTGGTTGCTGCAAATCAGCGGCAGCTACGACCTTCCGATGAAGGTAATCTTTGTCTTCCTGCTGATCGGCGCAGCGAACACCATCATCCTGCTACGACCCAAGTGGTCACCAAAGATCAATAACGCCGCTTGACCCAGTAGCAATGATCACCGCGCCAAGACGGGCGGTGCCTTCTTCTTCCTGGTTGCGGCTTCCCTGCTTCGCTGCAGCCCTTTGGCTGGCATCAACGAGCCGATAATCTGCTTGTGCACCAGCTCGATGAAATTTGCCTGTAGCTGTGTGGGGAGCCAATTACCGCGCGTCGTGAGTCCTATGGACGGAACTGTGCCAATCGGCCCGAAAGGCACTGCAGTCAACACGTCCTCTTCGTACATCAGTTCATAGGAGGTCAGCAACGTAAGACGATCACTTTGAGACAGCAAAAGCCTTATCGTGGGCAGCGAGCAGGTGGCGATGCGCGTTTGTGGCTGCCCACGGCCGGCAAAAAGTTCGTCAAAGCGGATACGCCGAGTAGCGCCGGAGGTGCCAATGATCCAGTCATACTCGACCAGATCATCCAGCGTCACCTCTGACTTCTTCATCAACGGGTGCCCATGGCGGGCAACCACAACAAAGGGTGTATCAGCCAGCGCCTGATGAACCAGATCCTCTGAGCCGGATTCTCTCAGCAATCCAATGACCACATCCACGTCACCTGTACGTAGATAGCGAAGCATGTCATCGGCATTGCCGTTCAGGATTCGCAGGTTGGCGTTCGGATAGACGGAGACAAACTCGTTGATGACCGAAGCCAGCATGACACTGCCCGCCAGCAGCATTGCGCCAATCACAATCTCACCACCAATGTTTCCCCGGGCCGCCTCTACCTCGTCAACGCCCCACTCAATCTCGCGCAGAGCAAGTTTTATCTTGCGCGCGAATTCGGCTGCAGCCGGCGTCGCCACGATGCCAGATGCTGTTTGGGCATAGAGCGGGGTCCGCAACGTCCTCTCCAGGTCGCGCGCAGCCCGCTGCAGGGAAGTCTGCGAAACACCGAGTGCGCGTGCGGCCTGGGCAAACGAACCATTCTCCACTATGGCAATCAGGCTGCGGACTTGCGACTTTGAGAATCGCCCTGCGATGCGCTGGACAGGAATGGCTCCGATAGGGACACCGAGTTCCAGCAGTGCCTGCTCGAACTGAGCGAACAGGCGCTGCGTTCGGCGAAAAAAAATTAGCCCGAATTTGTTGAGGTAGGTTCCGCTTGCGCGTCGTTCCAGCAGTGTTACGCCGATCTGCTCTTCCAGCTTCGCTAGCGCCTGCGTAACTGCCGGCTGGGATAAATGACACTCCTCGGATGCGCGCCGCACACCGTTCAAATGCGCCACACTGTCAAACACCTTCAGATGACGAATGCTTGTAGAGAACTCTCGTCGGTGTAGATTTGTTTCAGTCATGCCAATCTCCTCGCATGGACACCGGCAATGGCCGGTACTTTGTGCTGAATGCATTGCCAGGACCGTCTGGGCGTTGCGAACGAAACCCAAGCCCGCGTGAAAATATGGCGCGGCACAGCCGGACATCCACTGTCGCAGCCTTCAGAATGAAACTACCACTCCAGCAGCAGCTTCGTAAACCTCAGCCGTCATGTCCCGAACAGTTGTACGCCTGTCAAGCTGGCTCCAGCCTGAACGAAGGGGACAATTGGGCTGGATCAGTACGCAACTCGAGCACCGACGGCCGGCCTGCCGCCGCAGCGCGACCGAAGGCGGCCGGGAACGCCTCGGTCGTTTCGACTCGCTCTGCATGAGCCCCAAAGCTCTGCGCCATTGCTACAAAGTCCGGACTTTGTATGTTGGTGCCAATGACGCGGCCAGGGTAACGGCGTTCCTGGTGAGTCCGAATGGTGCCGTAAATCCCGTTGTTGACGATGATGAAAATCACGTTGGCGCCATACTGAACTGCGGTCCCGACTTCCTGCGGATACATCAAAAAGCAGCCGTCGCCGGCGAAGGCAACCACTTCTCGCTGCGGATAGCGAAGTTTGGCGGCGATGGCGGCCGGCACCCCGTAGCCCATCGCGCCACTGGTCGAGGCGAGCTCGGTGTGAGGCTGGCGATACCGGAAATAGCGGTGTAGCCACACCGTATAGTTTCCGGCGCCGTTTGAAATCAGCGCATCGTCCTTCAGATTCTGGCTGAGCCAGGCGACTGTTGCGGCGAGATCGACACCGGCCCTGGGGGCACCCCCGGGTGTGGTGAATTCGACGTAGGCTGCACGCGCCTCCTTCAGCCATTTTGAACGTTTGTCCGAGCCCGAAACTTCAATCGAAGCAAGTGCATGGCTGAAGTCTGCTGGTCCGCAGGCAATCGCCAGTTCGGGCTGGTATACGCGGCCAAGTTCATTGGGATCCGGGTGCACATGTACCAGCTTCTGTTGTGGTACCGAAGGGGTCAGCAAGGTGTAGCCGCTGGTGGTGTTTTCCCCCAGACGCGAGCCGATGGACACCAGCAGATCTGCCGCCTTGACACGCTTTGCCAACGTTGGGTCGACTCCAAGACCCAGATGGCCACAGTAGTTCTCGTGATGATTGTCGATGAGATCCTGACGCCGGAAGCTGGAAACAAGCGGCAAGCTGTTGCGTTGGGCAAATTCGGTCAGAATCCTGCAGCTGGCATCGGTCCAGCCACTGCCGCCCACCACCAGCAAGGGACTTGTGGCATCGGAGAGCAGGCTTTTGAGTGTATCGACATCTGCAGCGCGGGGTGCATTGCCGGCGGCTGAAATGAGGCTGGCGTACCGCGGCTCCTCCACCAACTCGGACAGCATGTCCTCCGGCAGAGCCAGCACCACGGGGCCTTTACGGCCGGACATGGCAACGCGGTAAGCGCGGGCGATGTACTCTGGAATGCGTGCGGTGTCGTCGATCTCGCTGGCCCACTTGGCCAGCGGAGCAAACATCGCGCGATGGTCGACTTCCTGGAAACCTTCACGGTCACGCGCATCACGCGCCACCTGACCAATGAACAGGATCATCGGCGTGGAATCCTGGAAAGCTGTATGGACGCCGACTGAAGCATGCGTGGCCCCGGGTCCGCGGGTCACCATGCAAATGCCGGGTCGCCCCGTGAGCTTTCCATCTGCTTCCGCCATGTTGGCGGCCGAACCTTCATGGCGTGCACTTATTACAGCGATTTCCGGGAAGTCGTGCAGCGCGTCCAGCACTGGCAGATAGCTCTCGCCAGGTACACAGAAAACGCGATCTACCCCCTGCCGACGCAAGGCTTCCACCAGGATCTGTCCGCCAGTGACACTACTTTTTGCTATGTTTTTGTGCACGGTCTATCGCATCCGCATTTTTGGCGCTGGAGGGGTGCCGGTGGCATTGGTACTCACCGGGTAGGCATGTTTCAGGGTGCTGCGATGGTTCGAATGCGGCATCCAACTCAAATCAACCATCTCCCGAAACTTCAAGGATTGAGCGAAGCCGTAACATCGTCGAACAGCTCTTCGAACGACAGACGACGCGGAATTATCTTCTGCTCGAAAGCCCACTGGATCGCCATATCGATCCCCTTGCGGTTTGCCTCATAGCCCATGGGCGGCAGGTCTTTCACGGACTCGGGAGGCGCAAGACTGCGCGCCTCCTGCAGCATGCGGAAGATCTCACGCGCCACCTCAGGATTCTTTTTGTGGATATCGGCGTGCACCACGAACATGTGGTTGATGGGAATCACACCTTCTCGCGCATACCACATCCTGGCCGCATTGTGCGGATCCGGGATCAGGGTGCGCACGCGCGGATCCTTGGGCAGGTCGATTCCCTGCAAAGACGCGACTACCTCGCCTTTCAGCATCATCTCGCCGATATCACTTCCAGGCGGCAGGCGTCGGCAGTTTGGCGGGTCCGGGATCTCGCTCAAGTGGCCTTCATCGACGGTCAGGTAGGTAACCTTGTCAAGGTCTACACCGTACTCATGCTGCAGAATGCCACGAATCCACAGTCCAGTGGTCTGCGCGTAGGTGCGCACGCCCACTAGCTTGCCTTCGATGTCCTTGGGTTTGATTTCTCCCAGCTCGCTATTGTAGCCAGCGCAGTGGTGCTGAAATCGACCGTGCACCGGCGCAGGAATCAACACCCATGGCTTACCCAGACACTTGGCCTGGAGATAAGTCACTATGGCCAACTCACTGGCGTCGTACCTGTTATTGCGCAGCAGATCCTTGAAGCCAGCATGCGCAGTCTTCGGACCGCAACAATCCAAGTCAAGAATGGTCGAAGATACGCGACCATCCTTGATCGCGAGTGAGACAGGATAATCCTGCAGGTTGGTCCGCAATTTCAAACGTGTTCCACAATCGTCCATTCGGACCATGCCTCGGGTCTGTTGAATTGATTCCGGATCTCGGTCGTGACCCGAACGGCGCGCACGCCGCTTTGCACTGACGCGTCAACGCCTGCCTCAGACCCTGCGCCTGCCGGCCTGGAGTGTCCAATCCAAAACTGCCTAAGGGATATAAATATTGGAGGCTGGATAGGTTGGTCCGTCACTACCAGGCGCGCCTCGGAGCCCGCAACCCCTGAATCACGATCCGGGTAAACAATTCTGCCAGGGGCTTCGTCAACAAACTTCCGCAATCTCTTCTTGATTCGTCCACATAGCATTTGCATTTGCGGGTGATATTGCATTCCGTAGGCAGAAGCCAACGATTTGACCCTTCTGACAGAGGCGTCCCAATATGATTCATTTCATCCAGGCAACTCTCCTGTTCCACGCTATCGCGGCGATGCTGATTGTCGCTTTCGCCGCAGTCGAGGGTGTTTCCAGTGGCCGTCGGTGGGTGCTTCGCTAAGCAGCGGCTTGGCGCCCTGAAAAGCGATCGCAGCTGACCGGGGCAATGCTGCAGCTTTCCTTGATTGCTGGAAAGAAAGGGACAGGGCTGCATGCGTACCCCCTGGTTCAACCAGTCTCAGGTCAACTCGGAATGCGCTTGCTCCGGATCAAGGTTCCAGCACCAGCACGCGAAATGTACCTGGAATCACCGGCTTCCACGGGTGCGGATTTTCCGGTGTCGCAGGCGGTGGCGGACCATAGTCGCCAGTGGGCAGGAACAGCCGATGGGTCTTGGGGTCAACCGCCATGGTGCGCGCGCCCGGCTCGGTCTTCACGGTTTTCAACAGCGAGAACTTGTCCTTGCTGTCTTCATGTATGACGGTCAGCGTGCCGTCGCCACCGGACGCGAATACCAGCTTCAGGCCGGCATCGAACTTGACCGCGTCAGTTCCGACACCGATCGGGAAGTTGGCGATGATCTTGCCGGTATCGGCATCCAGAACCAGCAGATTCTTGTCGCGAGTGGGGACGAACAAGCGCCGTGTCTGGGTGTCCATCGCCATGCCAGTCGGTCCTGTGTAAGGTGCCAACGAATAGGTGGCGACCACTCTCATCGTCCTGGCATCGATGGCGATGACGGTCGACTTGTCCAGCAGCGAGTCGTAAATCATGCCCTTGCCATCGACCGCAAAGAACTCCGTACGCCCGTCCACATTTATGGTGGCAAGAACGTTGCCGCTTGTGGCGTCAAAAACGGTGACGTTGCGGCCGGTCGAATTGAAGCTGAATACGCGCTTGGTTACAGGTTCATAGGCAATCTGGTTAGGATTCCTGCCCGTAGCTTTCCATTTGCCCAGCGGCTTGAGAGTGTCCAGTGCAAAGACCCCAACGGTATCTTCGTCGCCATTTGCAGTGAAGCCGCGGTTCAGTTCGCGCGACAGCGCCACGCCGCCCATGCCGGGAGAGTCAGGCACGTTGCCAACAACCTTGAGAGTATCCATGTCGATGACCACGACGTTGTTTTCGTGTGTGACATATAGTCGCCGGCTGACCGCGTCAGGCTCCAGATAGTCCCACCCTCCCTCGCCACCCACCTTGATCGTGGATGCCAGGTGATACTCGGCATGCGCCGTCAAGGCGAACGCCATAGTGATCAGCAATACGCCCGAGAGCGCAAACTGGCGCGAACGAGTACCTGATACCGGGCGCGTTAGGGGCTTCATCACAATTTACTCCTCGGCAGGGATAGGTTTTGGTCGACGCGCCAGAAGGTCACGCGGTCGATCCGTTGAAGTGTAGCAAGCCAACCTGAAAAGTTTCTGAAACCCCCGCTTCGTAGCGGCACAGCGGAAATGAAATAGACTCTAGATGCGACGATGCGTTTTCGAGGTTCGAAGTGCAAGTGGGAACCGACTTCAACAAGGCATTGACTGTCCTGCTGGTCGACGACGACAAGGCACTTGCTGGATTTGTGAAAAAGGGACTTGAAGACGAGGGTTACGCGGTCATGGCCTGCTTCGACGGCGATACCGCCCTCCGCCAGGCTGAGCACCTGCACTTAGATCTGATACTTCTCGACGTCATGTTGCCTGGACTGGACGGCTTTGAGATTACCCGCCGATTGCGCGCGACGGGAAACCGCACTCCGATAGTTCTGCTGACCGGCCGGGACGCCACTGAGGATGTCATAAAGGGCCTGGATGCCGGCGCGGACGACTATCTTACGAAGCCCTTCGTGTTCGATGTCCTGATTGCGCGAATCCGCGCCCGGACCCGCGCCGGCGATGCAAAGAATGCCGCCGAACTGCGCTTTGCCGGTCTCCTTCTTGACTCCGTCAGGATCACGGCTGTGCGGGACGGTCACCACCTGGACCTGACACGCACGGAATTCGTCATTCTGGAATGCTTGATGCGCTCTGCAGGGCGCGTCGTCAGGCGCAGCCACCTGATCGACATGGTGTGGGGCGATCGCCATGTTACCGAGAACAACCTGGACGTGTTCATGCGATTCCTGCGAAACAAGGTGGATCGGCGTGGCCTGCCGCGGCTGCTGCATACGGAGCGCGGCGTCGGCTACTGCCTGAGGCAGGAGCGGCGTTGAGACACAGGACGATCAAGTTCCGGCTGACGGCGTGGTATCTCGTCAGTGTCGCCGTAGTTGTGACGCTGTTTGTAGCGGGCAGCGGAATTGCCATGCGCCTGTATCTGTATCGCACCGTCGACCGCGATCTCGGGCATCAGGTAGAGCGCATAGTGCCGTTCTTCACAGGCCAATTTCTCAAGGGCGATATGCTGCCTCCCGGGCCGTCGATGAGTGTGGCTGAGGCGTCAATAGTCGGTGCTTTCGTGCAGGTGACGGATGATCAGCAGCGTCTGCTGTACGAATCCGCCGGCTTGCGCGTCCATGGGATTCCACCCTTGCCGCCCGCACGGCCTGGTCCATCACCAAGTTTTTCCACGACCGATTTTATGGGTTGGCCGCTTCGAGTGGCCAGCAGCCAGATCGTCGTGGCTGGAGCTGGAATCAGTGTGCACGTCGTACAGCCGCTCCACGAGATTCAGAAGTTCTTGCACACTTACGTGCTGAGCCTCGCGGCTCTCGTACCATTGGCCTTGGCCATGACGACCACCGTAGGCTACTGGATGAGTACCCGCGCGTTGGGACCCGTGGAGCGGATCATCGCCGATACCGAAGCAATTGATCCCGCAGATTTGACGGCGCGTTTGCCAGTTCCGCCAGGTAACGACGAACTTACCCGGCTTGCCCGGACGCTCAATGCCATGCTTGCGCGAATCGAGAGGGGATTTCATTCTGTCCAGCAGTTCACGGCCGATGCGTCCCACGAGTTGCGCGCGCCGCTGTCTCTCATTACTACTGCCGCGGAAGTGTCGCTGCGTCGTCAACGGACGCCCGGGGAACTGACTGACGCGATGCGCAAGATAGTCCAGGAGGCCAATCACATGG
Source organism: Gammaproteobacteria bacterium (assembly GCA_031424095.1). Taxonomy (GTDB): domain Bacteria; phylum Pseudomonadota; class Gammaproteobacteria; order Steroidobacterales; family Steroidobacteraceae; genus ZC4RG30. Next base: position 11,702 of record JANPGU010000247.1, on the reverse strand, counting down.
CGGCTATGGTTGAGAACCTGCTTGCGCTCGCAAGGGCCGATGCCATGCGGAACCTTCCATCGGAGAGGGTTGACCTCGCGGCACTCGTGCACGAAGTGACCGAAGACGTACGCTCCAGGGCGGAATCGAAGAATCTAGACCTCACGTGCGACACGCCTCAGTGCGAGACGCACGTAGAAGGAAACGGCCCGGAGCTGCGTCGCCTGGTGCTGATTCTTCTGGACAATGCAATCAAGTACACGGAACAGGGCTCGATTGCTTTATGTCTGGTGTGCACTGAACGAACCGTTGAAATACGTGTTACCGATACCGGAGAAGGGATCGAGGCGACGGGGCTGCCACATGTGTTCGATCGGTTCTGGCGGGCAGACAGGGTACGCTCACGCCTCGAAGGTGGAACAGGGCTGGGACTTGCGATTGCGCAGCAGATTGTTCAGCGGCTAGGTGGAAGCATAACGGTCAACAGCGTGCCAGGTCGGGGAACTGTCTTTTCCGTGCGGCTCCGCACGTCGGTTGCGTAGAGATCCGGCAACCGAAGTAGGACCCGCAGATCCTGAAACATCCGCGGCCTGGTTTCGCTGGGGAAAAGGTGTCCACCAAGCGCTCTGCGGATTAGTGAGGGTATTCCAGGCCACCCTTGCAGCGAGCCGCATGTGCCTGCGCTGGCACATGAGCCAATCTCCCGGGGCAGGTGCATTGACCTGTTGCTCACTGGCAAGAATGTCGCAATCTACCGTCGCTTGACAAACGACCACGACATTCCTGCTGGTCGCAAGCTCGTGGCGCAAGCGCCCATGCTGCAATCTTGCTGCCGCTGGCAATGCGGGATCTCGCAACCTGGCTACCGTCATGCAATCAAGCTATCAACTCAGAACTCCAGTCGATAACCGCGGACATCGTTCGCTCTTCTGGACCGGATGATGTGCCTGTACGACGAAATCCTCAAGCGCCAGCTCCTTAAAGTGATCACCCGGGCGCTCCGCGCCGCACGAGAATGATGCCAGCCACTTCATAGTTGCTTTGGCGGACATCAGCCTGGTCGCATGATGTTCGCGCGGTACTGTGGATGTGCCGCAATGGTACCCTTCGATCCACCTAATTGAGCTTCCACGGATTTTGATGCAACAAACTTTGATCCCGGAGTCACAGGCTCGGCTACGAGAGATTCCCTACAACTACACATCGCTATCAGACCGGGAAATTGTCATTCGACTGCTCGGCGATGCGTCCTGGCAGCTGCTCAGCGAGCTGCGCTCACAACGCAAGACTGGCCGCTCAGCTCGGATGCTGTACGAGGTATTGGGCGATATCTGGGTTGTACAACGTAACCCCTATCTTGAGGATGACCTGCTCGAGAATCCGAAACGCAGGAAAATGCTTGTTGCCGCCCTGCACCACCGGCTTGATGAAGTGAACCGACGGCGCTACGTCGGTAGTGCAGGGGAAGGCAACGATGGCGATGCGAAAGTGGGCGTATTGCTCGCCGCCGCCGAGTCGGCCGTGGCAAAGTTTGCAGCGTCTTTTGCCGCGACACGTGAGCTGCGCAAGCGCGCGCGGCGATTGTTGTGCCGGCTCGTGCGCGCGGACGCAGTGTGCTTCGACGCCTTCTCACGCGTCTCGCATGTCACAGATGCCACGGACTGGCGAGTCGAGTATCCGTTCGTCGTCATTTCGCCCGATGCCGAAGAGGAAATTCCCGGGCTCGTACGCGCCTGCATTGAGCTTGGCCTGACCATCATACCCCGCGGTGGCGGTACCGGTTATACCGGCGGCTCTGTGCCGCTGACACCGCTTTCTGCGGTTTTCAATACCGAGAAGCTGGAGCGCGTATCGGAAGTCGAGCGTATTACGCTACCCGGACTCGATGAGCCGATTCCAACCGTGTTCTCCGAAGCAGGCGTCGTGACTAAGCGTGTAGCGGACGCCGCAGAACGGGCCGGATTTGTATTCGCCGTGGATCCGACCTCGATGGATGCTTCCTGCGTTGGTGGCAACATTGCGATGAACGCTGGCGGCAAGAAAGCGGTGCTCTGGGGCACGGCCATTGACAACCTCGCCTGGTGGCGAATGGTCGACCCCGCCGGCAACTGGCTTGAGGTCGAACGCGTCGGTCACAGTCTCGGCAAGATTCACGAAGCGCCCGAAGTGGTGTTTCGCCTCGTATGGAAAGACGGGAGAGAAGCGCCCGGGCGCGCAAGGGTCCTGAAAACGGAGGAACTGAGATTGCCGGGCTCCATGTTTCGAAAGGCTGGTCTCGGCAAGGACGTCACAGACAAGTTCCTCGGAGGGGTACCAGGTGTGCAAAAGGAAGGTTGCGACGGCCTCATCACCAGCGCCCGCTGGATCGTCCACCGAATGCCGAAACACAGTCGAACGGTATGTCTCGAATTCTTCGGTCAGGCACGAGAGGCGATTCCGTCCATCGTCGAGATAATCGATCACCTGAACGGCCGCGGTCGCGCAGCGGGTGTGCTACTCGCTGGACTCGAGCACCTCGACGAGCGCTACCTTCGGGCTGTTGGCTATGTCACCAAATCCAAGCGTGGTGTATTGCCGAAGATGGTACTGATCGGTGATCTGGTCGGGGACGAAGACAACGCCGTCGCGCGCATGACGTCCGACGTTGTACGCATCGCCAACGGCCGTGCGGGCGAGGGCTTCATCGCGGTAGGCAGCGATGCGCGCAAGAAGTTCTGGCTCGACCGCGCGAAGACCGCAGCCATTGCCAAGCACACCAATGCCTTCAAGATCAATGAAGACGTCGTAATCCCGCTCGCGCGGCTGGGTGAATACACCGATGCAATAGAAAGAATCAACATCGAGCTTTCGATCGCCAGCAAACTACGGCTGGTTGATGCACTGGAGAAATACTTCCACGGTGAACTGCGCACCGGAAAGTCCGGCGATGCAGATCTTGATCACCTCTCAAACGAGGACAAGCTCGGGGATCGTCCGATGCAGGTGCTCGCACTGCTCGACCAGACCCGCGCGCGCTGGCACGGCTACCTCGCAGCGCTTGATGCGAACTTCGAACAGATTCAAGACCGGACAATCCGCATATCCTGGAAAAAGGAACTGCTCGCACCAATCGAACGAATTTTTGGCGGTCCGGCCTTCTTCCCGATTCTCACTGAGTGCAAGGCCATACATCAGCGCGTGCTGCGCGGTCGCGTCTGGGTCGCACTTCACATGCATGCCGGTGACGGAAATGTCCACACCAACATTCCGGTCAACTCGGACGACTATGAGATGCTGCATACAGCCAATCAGATCGTAGCGAGAATAATGCAGATTGCACGCGATCTCGATGGCGTGATTTCCGGCGAGCATGGTATTGGCATTACCAAGCTCGAGTTTTTGACGGACGCCGAGACCGCAGATATGCACGCCTACAAGCGCCGCATCGATCCGGAAGGCCGCTTCAATCGCGGCAAGCTGATGCCGGACGGTGACCTGCGCAACGCCTATACTCCGAGCTTCAACCTGATGGGACACGAGTCCTTGATCATGCAGCAGTCGGACATCGGCATGATTTCTGACGCAATTAAGGACTGCCTGCGCTGCGGCAAGTGCAAACCCGTTTGCGCGACGCACGTGCCACGCGCAAACCTGCTGTACAGCCCTCGCAACAAGATCCTGGCCACGTCGCTCCTGATCGAGGCCTTCCTTTATGAGGAACAGACCAGGCGCGGCGTGTCATTGCGCCACTGGGACGAGTTCTCAAACGTTGCCGATCACTGTACGGTCTGCCACAAATGTGAGTCGCCCTGCCCGGTGGACATCGACTTTGGCGACGTCTCGATGGCCATGCGGGATCTGTTGCGCCGCATGGGCAAGAGACGCTTCAATGCCGGCACCGCGGCTTCGATGATGTTCTTGAATGCCACCCGCCCGGAGACCATAAGGCTCATGCGCAAGGTATTGATCGACTGGGGGTACAAAGGACAGCGCCTCGGTCATCAGTTGTTGAAGGTGTTTGCAAGAGCGCAGACGGCTGCGCCCGCCGCGACCACTGTTAAGACACCCATTCGCGAGCAGGTTGTGCATTTTGTTAATCGGCGTATGCCGGCGGGCGTGCCGAAGAAGACGGCACGTGCGCTGCTGGACGTCGAAGACCGCAACTACGTACCAGTGATCCGCGATCCCGCACGCACGGCCAACGATGCTGAAGCAGTCTTCTATTTCCCTGGGTGCGGCTCGGAACGTCTGTTTTCGCAAGTCGGTCTCGCGACGCAGGCCATGCTTTGGCACGTGGGCGTGCAGACGGTGTTGCCGCCAGGCTACCTTTGTTGCGGCTACCCGCAGCGCGGCTCCGGCGATTTCGGCAAGGCGGACCAGATCATCACGGACAACCGTGTGCTGTTTCATCGTGTCGCGAACACGCTGAATTATCTGGATATCAAGACCATTGTCGTCAGCTGTGGCACCTGCTTCGATCAACTGCAGGGCTATGAGTTCGAGAAGATATTCCCTGGATCACGGATCGTCGACATCCACGAGTTTCTTATGGAGAAACGCATCCGCCTCGAACATGTCACCGGGGTGCGCTATTTATACCACGATCCCTGCCACACCCCGATGAAGAGCTACGAGCCGCTCAAGGTCGTCAACGCGCTGATGAACTCGGGCGTCAACGGCCCGATTGCGAAAAGCGAACGCTGCTGTGGCGAGGCTGGCACGTTCGCCGTGACGCGTCCGGATGTGTCCACCCAAGTTCGCTTTCGCAAGGCCGAAGAAATGCAAAAGGGAATTGCTCAAACCCGCGCTGACGGCTTCCAGGGGGACATCAAGGTGTTGACCTCATGCCCTTCATGCCTGCAGGGGCTGAAGCGCTACCAGGATGAAACGGAGCTGGACGCAGACTATATCGTCGTGGAATTGGCCAAACACGTGCTCGGGGACGAGTGGATGAAGGACTATGTCCGTCTGGCAAACCAGGGCGGCATCGAGCGCATTCTGGTTTAACTGGTGTGGCGCTGCTCTAGCTCCGTCGTGAACCGCGAGCCGCGCTCGCTGCAATTCCAATGGACGTCAGACATCGGAAACTGCGCGCTGTCATCAATCAGTGTGCCTCGCAAAGGACAGCCCTGGGCAGGATGCGCACCGACAACTTCAAGACAACGCCGGCTGGACGTCCAGAAGCTGTTCACTGCACCCGGGCACCGCAGTGCTTCTGGGTGCATCCGTCAGTGTCGGATACAGCCGCATCGCTGTCTTGCCGAAAATCCATTCCTTGTCGCTAGCGGAAAGACTGGCCAGTCCGGCGCGCGCGTCGGCAAGAATTTCGGTGAGAGTTCCGGGTGATGTCGGGAAATTCGAACCCCACGCCAGACGGTTGGCACCAAAGGTCTTCACTAACTTGGTGAAGAAGGACTCGGCGCTGGCCCTGCCCTTCTTCACGTCCCCGAAAATCCGTGGCGTCAGCTTGTGGTAGATGTTGGGCAGCTCAGCCAGTCTGAACATGCTTTCGGCGTTGGCGTACGGCGCTCCGTCCAGCACATCCGGACGGCCCAGGTGATCGAGAATGATACTCACCCTGGGAAAACGCATTGCCAGGTCTCTAACCTGCGGCAGGCCAATCGGACCGGTCTGGATGCACATCGGGATGCCTAATTCACCGAGCATCTCCCATGCCGGATAGGCGGCGGGATTCTCCAGCTCGGTGGGATCAAAGTCCTTGGTGGAACCGCCAGTGAAAATGCGCAAACCCTTGAGTCCTCTGCCTACCCAGCCCTTGATTGTCTGAACTGCGTCGGGCGCAGCGACATCCGACGAGCCGACCGCAATCAGCCGGTCGGGATAGGCATTGCAGCCATCAACGACGTAGGAATTGTCGAAACCATAGGTCGTTGAGGAGTGAACGACAGCGGCCTTGTGTACGCCCGCCGCATCCATTGCAGCGATCAACGCTTCAACGGTGTTGGGACGCTCCTGGGACCAGTCGGACCGCTTGCCGAACAACGGCGCAGGCGGATAGCGGGCTTCGTCGTCGGAAATGATGTGCGGGTGGATGTCGATGATGTGTGCCGACATGTGCTGAACCTGTGCTTGGGGCGATGTGGAGTCGGTCGTATTGATTCGAATTGCGCAACCCGTTGCAGTCACCAGAAGGCTGCAGCCTTCCCTGCACAAACTACTTTCCGCGCATCTTTAACTGCGAATCCAGGCGCGGATAAACGCGACGGGCATTGCCTTCAAAAATTTTGTAACGTTCCTGCACACCCAGATCGGGACAGGCGTCGACATACTTCTTGGTGTCGTCGAAGTACTGACCGTTCCTGGGGTCCTTGCCCCGCACGGCCCCAATCATCTCCGAACCAAACAGCACGTTATCAGTGGGAATGACCCGCGTGAGAAATTCAACGCCAGGGTAGTGGTACACGCATGTGTCGAAAAAGACATTGTTCAGGATCGGTTCCAGCTCACGCTGGCGAAGTTCCAGCGACAGTCCGCGGTAACGCCCCCAGTGGTACGGCACTGCGCCGCCACCATGCGGAATCACGAACCGCAGTGTCGGAAAATCCTTGAAAAGGTCAGACTGCAGGAACTGCATGAACGCTGCAGTATCACCGTTTATGTAGTGTGCACCGGTACCATGAAAGCAAGGGTTGCAGGACGAACTGACATGCACCATGGCTGGCACGTCCAGGCGCACCATTTCTTCGTACAGCGGGTAGTATGACGGGTCGGTAAGTGGTGGATCCGTCCAGTAGCCGCCCGAAGGATCAGGACTTAGATTGCACCCTACAAATCCGAGCTCTTCCACGCAACGTCGCAACTCCGGCACGCAATTGGCCGGCGCCTCGCCAGGTGACTGCGGCAGTTGGCAGACGGATGCAAAGTTATCTGGAAATAGCTGACAGACACGGTAGATAAGGTCATTGCACACCTCCGACCAGACATGGCTGGTTTGTTGATTCCCGAGGTGATGCGCCATCTGACCAGCAATCGGCGAGAAGATCGTCAGATCGCCGCCTCGTTCCTGCTGCAGTTTGAGTTGACCACCAGCAATGGCTTCCCGAATCTCGTCGTCGGATATCTGCAGTTCGCTGGGCTTCGGTGCATTGGCCGGATTGTTTACCGCATCCAGTTGCCGCTTGCGCCATGCATGCAGTGTTTTGGGAGCTGTCGTGAAATGTCCGTGGCAATCAATGATCATTGTCCGTCGCTCGCATTCAGATCGAAAGTCAAAACGTCAGGTAGGGATACCCTACGGCTCGTTGCAGATCCGCCGAGTCAATTGGCAAATGTGGTGTCGATTTGTACGCGTGATGCCACGGATCGCAAGGAGGAAAACTAATGCATCTGTAGCTCAAGAAGGCATTGATTTTGCGCCATCGACCATAACTCCTGAGTACTTCCCGGTCGGACTCGCTACTTCAGCGATTGCCTACGCGGACATACCAGACCCCACGCTGCCCCGCCCTCTGGCGCCGGCTGCCTCTTCATGGTTGACGTAACACGCCAACCATCACGACAAAGAAGTTATAGCCCAAAATCGGTTTTTGATAGCACTGTTGCGGGCCATTCTGGGCATCTTTGTTGGCATTAGCGGCCCACCTGCAACAAGGGGCGTTAGTACGCAGCGTGGGGCACGCAGCGCACGGGCACAGCCAGCGTGTCTGCCCTAATGACGCTGATTTCACACGATAGTTTGCACTGGGAGTCGATTAAGTGGCCGCCAACGTTCATCTTCAAATCGCGATAGCCGAGCACCCGCACACCTCCGCCATCCGCAACGGCTCGATTCCGATTGAGGGCGTAGAGGCGGAATTCATCACGGTCAAGCCGCAGATAGGCGCGTTCCGCCGCATGGTTCGCGATGTTGAGTTTGACGTTTGCGAGCTCGCGCCAACCACCTACATCATTGCCCGCGCATACGGAGCACCGTTCGTAGCCCTGCCAATCTTTGTCATACGCCGGTTCCACCACGCTGGCCTGCTGGTGCGCCCCGACGCCGGCATCAAACATCCGAAACACCTTGAGGGTAAAAAGGTAGGAGTACGCGCCTACTCGGTGACCACCGGCGTCTGGACGCGGGGCATTCTGATGGACGAGTTCGGTCTGGATTCGTCCAAAGTGACTTGGGTGGTTGACGATGAGGAGCATGTCACCCAGCTCAAGTTGCCACCCAATGTTGTTCAGACCACGCCGGGAAACTCACTGTACGACATGATTACCCGCGGCGACCTCGTTGCCGGTTTTGGTGCCGCTGCTGGCATCGGCCGCACAGGCAATCCGACTGGCGGCTGGAAAGAGGTAGACGTCGACTACCCGGACTTGTTCCCGGACGCCGCTGAGATGGAAGCCGAATGGTATCAGCGCACGGGCATTTATCCGATGCACGGCACGATCGTGGTCAAGGATGCAGTGCTCAAGGATCACCCATGGGTTGCCAAGTCAATCTACAACGCCTTCGCACAAGCGAAGGACGAATGGCTGACCGGGCTGAACAGTCGCATCAACTCAAACATGTTGCTCCACGGCGACCAGAAATACGCCGAACTGAGCAGAGTGGTTGGCGATCCGTTGCCCTACGGAATAGAGATGAACCTGCGCACTATCAACGCTCTGGAAGCCACTGCATTCAAGCAACAGCTCACACCCCGACGTATGGCGATCGATGAGTTGTTTGTGGATCCGGAAACGATCTGAAAACGCTGCAAACTACGGGAGTCTTGAAAGAGAGCACTGCCAGCAGTTTGCCTTGATGCATCCGGCTCGCCCCAGCCGTTGCGTCTGAAACACATCGCGAACCTGCAGACCACAGGCCGCCCAGATCAGTCCCGAGGAGCGGCGCCGCTCCCGGATAGCGCCATCGAGTATCGATCGAAAGATCACAAAAGGGATGCAATGATTCAGTACGTTTGCGGGCTCAGTAAAGTAGGACGTGCAGATGTTGCCACCGTCGGCGGCAAGAACTCTTCCCTCGGAGAGATGCTGCGATCGCTGTCAGCTCTGGGCGTCTTGGTACCAGATGGCTTCGCCACCACGGCGGATGCCTTCCGCGAGTTCTTGCAGCAGGAAGGCCTTGTCGACCGCATTGCGGGGGCACTTGCTGGCCTGGATGTGGACGACACGGACCGGCTTTCGGCCGCCGGCAGACAGATCCGACAATGGATGCGCGAGACACCGCTGCAACCTGCGTTCCGTGACGCCATCGTCACTGCGCTGCGCCAGATGAGCGAGGGTCACGAGATCGCCGTGGCAGTACGTTCCTCCGCGACGGCAGAGGACCTGCCCGAAGCGTCGTTTGCCGGACAGCAGGAAACACTGCTGAACGTGCGGGGTGAGCCGGCGGTGCTAGAAGCCGTACACGAGGTGTTTGCCTCACTGTTCAACGACCGGGCGATCTCCTACCGCGTGCATCAAGGCTTCAACCACAGCGACGTCGCGCTTTCAGTGGGTGTCCAGCACATGGTCCGCAGCGACCTGGGAACAAGTGGCGTGATGTTCACGCTCGATACGGATTCCGGGTTCCGTGACGTGGTGTTCCTGACCAGCTCCTGGGGACTGGGCGAAACCGTGGTTCAGGGCGCCGTAAATCCTGACGAATTCTATCTGTATAAGCCAGCGCTGCGCACGGGTCGCCCATCGGTGCTGCGACGCAATCTCGGCTCCAAGGCCATCAAGATGGTCTATGGCGCCGCAGGATCCGGCGAGCGCGTGAAGACCATCGAAGTGCCCGCAGAGAACCGTAGCCGCTTCTCGCTGAATGACTCGGAGGCAGCGGAGCTGGCGCGCCAGGCGCTGCAGATCGAGACCCATTACGGCTGCCCTATGGACATCGAGTGGGGCAAGGATGGCGACTCGGGCAAGCTCTACATCCTGCAGGCGCGCCCTGAGACAGTGCAAAGTCGCAAGGGGCTGGTGATGCAGCGTTTCACGCTGCGCCAACGCAGCCGGGTGCTGGCAGAGGGGCGCAGCATCGGCCAGCGCATCGGCGCAGGCCGTGCGCGCATCGTCAAGGATGTGCGAGACATCGGGCGCGTACAGCCCGGCGATGTGCTGATCGCGGACATGACCGATCCGGATTGGGAGCCGGTGATGAAACGCGCGGCAGCCATCGTGACCAATCGGGGCGGACGCACCTGCCACGCGGCCATCATTGCCCGTGAGCTGGGCGTGCCGGCCGTGGTCGGTTGCGGTGATGCGATGCAGGTGATCACAGAAGGCACGGCAGTGACGGTCTCCTGTGCTGAAGGCGATACTGGGCATATTTATGAAGGTATCCTCGACTACGAGGAGCAACAACTGGAGCTGCAGGCGTTGGCGAAACCTCCGGTCAAGATCATGATGAACGTGGGCAATCCGGATCGGGCCTTCAGTTCATCGATGCTGCCGCACCATGGGGTGGGTCTGGCGCGACTGGAGTTCATCATCAACCGGATGATCGGCGTGCATCCGCGCGCTCTGCTTGAATTCGAGCTGCAGGATCCAGACATCAAGGCCCGCATCCGCTCGCAGATGGCCGGCTACGCGAATCCCACCGAGTTCTTCGTGGCCAGGCTCACCGAAGGGGTATCGCAGATCGCGGCGGCCTTCGCGCCTCAGCCGGTGATCGTGCGGCTGTCGGACTTCAAGTCAAATGAATACGCGAACCTGATAGGCGGAGCGCGCTATGAACCCCACGAAGAGAATCCCATGCTCGGATTTCGCGGGGCCAGCCGCTATATCGATCCAGCCTTCCAGCCCTGTTTCGACCTTGAGTGCCAGGCAATACGCCGTGTGCGCGAAGACATGGGCCTCACCAATGTGCAAATCATGGTGCCATTCGTGCGCACGCTGCAGGAGGCAGAGGCCGTAACCAACTTGCTGGCCGCACGCGGCCTGGCGCGTGGGCAGAACGGCCTTACGGTCATCATGATGTGCGAGATTCCCTCCAACGCGCTACTCGCAGACCGGTTCCTCGAATTCTTCGACGGCATGTCCATCGGCTCGAACGATCTGACGCAGTTGACGCTAGGACTGGACCGTGATTCGGCCATCGTTTCAAAGACCTTCGACGAGTGCGATCCGGCGGTGAAGGCGCTGATGGCAATGGCAATCGCAGCTTGCCGGCGAGCCGGCAAATACATCGGCATCTGTGGCCAGGGTCCTTCAGATCACCCGGATCTCGCGGGCTGGCTGGTAGACCAGGGAATCGAAAGCATTTCCCTGAATCCGGACTCGGTTGTCGAAACCTGGACGCGATTGGCAAATCGGTGAGCGCCGTAATCTGCCGGACCGTCTGTTTCGTCTCCGATCAAACTGGCATCACCGCGGAAACGCTCGGGCACAGTCTGCTGACGCAGTTTGGCTCCGTGGAGGCCCGGACCACGACGATGCCATTTGTAACGACAGAGAAGGACGCACACGGCGTGGTCGCACGCATCAATGACATTGCAGCACGCGAAGGAGTTCGACCGATCGTCCTGTCGACATTGGTTAACGACAACATCCGAGAGATTGTTCGCACAGCCAACGCGTTCTTTCTGGATTTTTTCGACGCTTTCCTCGCGCCGTTGGAGACCGAACTAGGCACGCTGTCCGCCCATGTGTCGGGTTTCTATGCCGGAAATTGGAGCCGTGACCCAGCGCATTCGGAGCGCGTGGACGCCACCAACTTTGCACTTGCCAATGATGACGGAGCCGGACAGAGAGACTACCGCAACGCTGATGTGGTGCTGATAGGCGTGTCACGCTCTGGCAAGACGCCCACT
>JANPGU010000246.1:0-12031 GCA_031424095.1 Gammaproteobacteria bacterium | reverse complement strand
TAACTGCCCCCCGGCCCAATGGTAACCCACTGCACCGGCCACGGCCTCCCGGGCGGGGGGGGGCGCGGGGCCGGCCCCCCCCCGCGGCAGGCCGGGCGTCACCGCCACATGCGGCAGCAGCAGCATCGCGATTACCGCCAGCACCGCCGCCGCTGCCAGCCAGCCGGTGACTGCCATGTAGCGTCGCCGGACAGCAGCGGGCGCAGCGGGCACCGTGGCTTCGGTGACCAGCGCCGCGCCCTGCACATCGGCAGCTGTGGCGTCGCCCAGCAGATCCTCGAATACCTGCATCACCTGCTGCAGATCAGGTCGCGCCTGCGCATCCCGCGCCAGCATGCTGACAATGAAATCGATCAGCGCCTCCGGCGCTGGCTGCACCGGCACCGGACGTGCCGGACTCTCGTGCTGCACGCGCTGCGCATTGAAATCCGGGTAGTACGGCGGATAGCGCGTGAGCATTTCATAGGCGAGTGCGCCCAGTCCGTATACATCGTCCGCCGTGCTCGCCGCTTCACCGAGCAATTGCTGCGGACTGGCGGAGAAGGGCGAACCGGCGGCCATCGCATCGGTGCAACCGGTGCGCGCCGCCGTCCCGAAATCCGTCACGCGCACATTGCCGGACGCATCGAACAGCACATTGCCCGGCTTGATATCCCGATGCACCACGCCGCGTGAATGTGCGTGTTCGAGCACGCGCGCCACCTGCAGCAGCACCGGCAGCACCTGCCACCAGGGGGCACCGCGCAGACGGGATGCATCACCACCGACCGCCAGTTCGATGGGCAGGAACACCAGCGGCCCATCGCGTTGCGGCGCTTCCACCCTCAGCACGCCGGGATGATCGAGGCGGCGCGCCATCTGGGCTTCGTGGCGCAGCACCAGCAGCGCCTCATCGGCCGTGCAGCTGCGCAGATGCAGGAATTTCAGCGCAACGCGCGCACCCGCGGTGTCGTCCTGGGCTGCCCACACTTCTGCGTGTCCGCCATCTCCCAGCCGCTCCAGCAAGACAAAGCGGTCCGCAAGACGTTTGCCGGCTTCAAGGCTCGCCATTGCCGGGCAAGGCTTCCTGTGCCTGGTATTCGCGCAACAGCCGACGCCATTCGCGATATTGTTCTTCCGTCGTGCCTGTGAGCTTGAGACTGCGACCCTCGACTTCCACCACCTGCGTGCCCACTTCCGCCTGAAAGGAGCGCGCCAGCTCACCGAAAGCCTGCGCATGCGTGCGCGCATCGGCATATTTCTTCAGACCCGAGAGGAACGCGGCCACGCCGCCGGCTCCGCCCGCATAACGCGCAGCACTTTCCAGATTGCAGGTGGTGTTGCTGCTGCAGCCACCCGGCGCAAAGATGCTGGCAGCCACCGCGGCAGCACCGAGAATGGTGCGCACTCGCGCGCTGTTGCGGGCGCGGTCCTCTTTGTCGATCTCCTCATAGGAGGTGCGACGGAACTCGCCATACGTAAGCTGCATCTGTTCCGAGAAGCCGGAGTAGTAGCCATCCAGCGTATCGATCACCGTGGTGTCGCGTTCGCGGATGCGCGTCACGCGCTGCGCCACGGGATCGTTCTCTGCCGGCAAGCGCGCCACCCGCGTCAGCGGCGGCCGCGCCGCCGCATCCTGCCGCAGATAGCCTTTCATCGCATCAGGCGCGAGATCGGCAGCGAAGGACAGTTCCGTTACCTGCCGCAGCTCGCGCAAGCTGATGGCATCGAGCTTTGCACGGGCCGCCAGCAGATCATTGGCAATGGTGGCGAACACATTCTGGAAAGGATCGCGGGCGCGCAGCGAAGCGTCGGTCTTGTAGCTGCCGATGTCGGCCTCGCCTTCATAACGTTTTGCATCCAGCCACACGCGCCCCGCCGCATCGCGCGCCGTGATCTCGAGCACCAGTCGCTTGCCGGTGGATTCGATGATGCGTCCACCCACTGACAGATCGACGAACTGCACATTCTCGGGGGCGACGCGCACCGCGCCCCATTGCGCGCTGCTTTCCAGCGTATTACGCAGCATGACCGCAAAGTAACGCGACTCGGCCTTGCGCAGCTCCGGATAGATACGCTTCTTCGCCAGTGCTTCTTCATCAGCGGCCAGTGCATCCGGAATGCCCGGATCGAAACTTCGCACCGCGACATCGATTCTTTCCGAGGCGGGAATTTCCTGCACGGCCTGCACGGCTTCAACCTTCTGCTGCGGCCTGGTGTCCTGCACCACGCAGCCGGCGAACAGGACCAGCAATCCCAGCAACGTGGCAGCGCGTTTCACTTGCGGCCTCCGGTGTTTTCCTTGTAGTCGCGATATTCCTTCCAGAGCTTTTCCTGCAGCTCGGGATCGGTTTCTGATTCGGCTGCCTTGCGCAGCCGTCGCGCGATGATGTCGTCATCTTCGCCGGAAGGAATGGGCTTCACGGCGACCCCGCCACCGCCTGTTCCACCCTGGCTGCCCGCAGCATTGCCGCCCGCTGCGGGGTCCTTGCCATCGCGCGCGGTATTGCTGTTGTCGGAGCGCAGGTCACCGGCGCGGTCGCGGTTGTTTTCACCGGCTGCATCGCGGCCGCTGGCGACTTCGCCTACCGCTGCACCGGAGGCACGCGACGCCGTGCGCGCATCACGCTCCTCGGCATTTCGCTGCTGTTCGCGGCGCAACTGCTCGTCGAACTTGCCCAGCGATGCATCGAGCTTGCCATCGATATCGGCGCGGCGCTCCGCAGGCGTCTTTGCGGCGCCATCCGCATCAGCGCTGTCGTTGCGCGCCAGAGTGCCTGCCGACTCCGGCGCTCCCGCAGCACCAGTCTTGCCCGCTTCAGACGTGTCCGAGCCTTTCCTGCCTGCGTCTGACTTGCGCGACTCGCCGCCGCTGTCTGAGGTGGAAGTCGAAGGTCGCGACGTGCCAGTGGCAGGCGGCGCTGGTGTGGATGGTGTGGACGGCGGACCCGGTGCGCCCGGTGCACCACCGGTTGTGGCGCAGGCTCCCAGCAGCGCGGCGATCATTGCCACCGCGACGTGCAGCCGCTTCAAGGCTTCGCTCCTGGCGCCGCACCCACCAGGAAGCTGTGCAACTGTTCACCCAGGCGCGTGCAGGCCGTGCCCTGGACCCGCGCAATGAACGGCAGCGGCACGATGGCGCCGACGATGGCCGAGGTGCCCGTGACGTTGGTGCCCACCGAGCCCACCGACTTCGCCTGTTTCAGATCCCAGACGGTGGCTTCGTACGCGGATTCCTTTTCCCACCAGCCGAAGCCGATGCAGCCGGCAGCGCCCGGCGCCGCACCGCAGGCGAGGCTGCCACCGCCATCGGTCTTGCGCGTGCCGCCGTCGAGCCAGACGATGTAGCGCACGCCGCTTGCTGCAACCTGTTCGCTGACACCCGGCTGTGCCAGCACTGCGGCCACACCTTCCGCGCGCCCCGGCACCGTGCCCGGTTCGAACCACGGGAACAGGCGGTCGGTGAAGGCTTCGTTGGGATGAACCTTGATCGAGTGGTTCCGGCCGGCGATGCGATCGCCCACGCAGTCGATGAACTCCGACTCGGCGCCTGCGCCTTCGATCTGCGGCTTGGCCAGCACCACCACCGATTCGCTGGCATCGATCGCAGTTGCCAGCTCGCGCGACTCATCGACGCGCGCGCGCAGGCAACCGGCGAGCAGCATCGGCGCCAGTGGCACGACCGCGATCAGGAACAGTCTGGCTTTCATGCGAACCTGCAACCCCGGGACCACAGGAGTGTACGCAAAGTATGCCACGATGGATTCGGCGCTCTCAGCCCTTGCCGCGCGACCGCCGCTTGTCGTAACGGTGTTTCAGGTCCCCGCCCCTGGCCTTCAGTGTGGCCAGCCAGACTCGCGGACGCTCGAATTCCAGGCTGAGGATGCCAAGGCCCAGCGCAATCACGACCAGGCCCGGTCCCGGCAGCACCAGCAGCGCGCCGCCTGCGGCAATCACTGCCCCGCCTGCAATCGCGATGCCGATGCGCCTGCCGAGGCGCAGTACGGGGTGCATCGAGGGCTTGCCCGTCTCCGACTCAGCGGCCAAGGAATATCCGGTACGCCGGATTGGCCGTCTCTTCCACATAGGGATAACGCAGCTCGCCAAGATGCAGGCGCAGCTCTTCCCGCTCGCCAGCCGGCACCTGGATGCCGGCCAGCACCCGGCCATAGTCCGAGCCGTGATTGCGATAGTGGAACAGGCTGATGTTCCAGCGCGAGCCCACCGCCTCGAGGAAACGCAGCAGTGCGCCCGGACGCTCGGGGAACTCGAAGCGGAACAGGCACTCGTCGGCCAGCTCGCGCGCCGGACCACCGATCATGTAGCGCACGTGCAGCTTGGCCATTTCGTTGTCGGTCATGTCGACCACGGGATAGCCCAGGTCAACCAGCTGCTTCACCAGTTCAACGCGCTCCGGCGCGCCACGGGTGAGATTGAGTCCGACGAAGATCTGGGCGCGTTCGCCGGCGTGCTCACGATAGTTGAACTCGGTGATGTTGCGCGCACCCAGCGCGCGGCAGAACGCGAGGAAGCTGCCGCGTTCCTCGGGAATCTCGACGGCGAGCAGCGCTTCGCGCCCGGCACCGATCTCGGCGCGCTCCGCGATGTAACGCAGGCGATCGAAATTGACATTGGCCCCGCAGTTCACCGCGACCAGCCGCTTGCCCTTCCAGCCTTCACGCGCGACGAACTTCTTGAGACCGGCGATGCCGAGCGCTCCCGCCGGTTCCGGAATGGCACGTGTGTCTTCGAAACTGTCCTGGATGGCGGCGCAGATTTCGTCGGTGCTGACCAGGATGATCTCGTCGACGTACTTGCGTGCCAGTGCAAAGGTTTCTTCGCCCACGCGCTTCACGGCAACACCATCGGCAAAGATGCCCACATGGTCCAGCGTCACGCGCTTGCCCTGACGCAGCGACTCATGCATCGCGGCAGCGTCTTCCGGCTCCACGCCGATGATGCGCACGCGCGGAAACAAGGTCTTCACATAGGCGGCAATGCCGCCGATCAGGCCGCCGCCGCCCACCGCGACGAAGATCGCGTCCACCTCACCGGGTGCCTGGCGCATGATTTCAACGCCGACCGTGCCCTGGCCTGCAATCACATCCGGGTCATCGAAGGGATGCACGAATACCAGCTGGCGTTCGGCGGCGATCTTCAGCGCATGTTCATAAGCGGCATCGAAGACATCACCGTGCAGCACCACTTCGCCGCCCAGCGCCACCACGGCCTGGATCTTGATGGCGGGCGTGGTCACGGGCATCACGATCACGGCAGGAATGCCGCGCCGCTGCGCCGCCAGCGCCACGCCCTGCGCATGATTGCCTGCGGAGGCACAGATCACGCCGCGCCGCGCCGCGGTCTCGGAGAGATTGGCGATCTTGTTGTAGGCGCCGCGCAGCTTGAAGGAAAAAACCGGCTGCTTGTCTTCGCGCTTGAGCAGCACCTCGCAACCGGAGCGCGCAGAGAGGCGCGGCATGCGATCGAGCGGCGACTCGATGGCTACATCGTAAACACGCGCCTTGAGTATGCGCTCGACATAGGGCTCGGTCATGAACGCTGCTGGTATCTGAACTCGGTTCTGCCGACGGTAAGGGTGTCGCCGTCGTGCAGGATCTGCCTGCCGACGCGACGACCATTCACCAGCACGCCATTGGTACTGTTGAGGTCTTCCACAATACAGTGATCGGTGTTCGATAGCAGCACGGCGTGATGCCGGCTGATGAAGCTCGTATCCAGCTGGATGTCGTTTTCCGGCGTGCGGCCGATGGTGGTGCGACGGCCGAGCTGGTACGTCACTGCGGCGCCGCCTTCCTCGCGGATCAGCATGCGCACCGCTTCCACCGGGGGCTTCAATGCCAGCCGTGCGCCGGTGTCGTCGCTGCCCAGCCGCGCCATGTTCTGCTGCAGATTGCCCAGCAATGCCGCGCTGGCATGGGCCTCGGACTCCAGCCGTCGCTGGCGCTCGGCTGCCAGCCGCGCCTGCTCGGTGGACTCGTGCAGCCGGTCATTCGCGGCGGACAATGCGGTCTGCAGGCGGGCGATCTGCTGCTGCTGTTCGTCGTACGAAGCCGCGCCCAGCCGCGCCTTCTCTTCCACCGCGCGCAGCACGTCCAGCTGCTGCTGCAGGCCTGCAATGGTTGCGTCGCGCTCCGCGAGCTGCGCATGGAGCCTGACTGCCTGCTCGGCGGCAGCACGCAGTGCCGCGGCATCGGCTTGCTGCGTCAGCCCGGCGCTGCGCAGCGATTCTTCCAGCGCCGCAATGCGGGCCGCCGACGCATCGCGCGCCAGGGAGAGATCGGACTGCAGCTGCGCGGCCTGGGCGCGCACTTCATTCAGTTCTGCGGCGTGCCGCGCATCGATGCTGCGCAGCTGCTCATCGCGCTCGGACAGCATCGACTCCGTGACCGCACGGAAGCCCTGCCAGGTGGAGAGGACCTCGTGCTGCTGCGAGCTGCGCCGGCGCAGCTCGAGCAGATCGCGTTCGTTGTGCCGCTGCATGCTGGCGCGCTGCTCGGCCTGCACCTGCGACTCACCCAGCGCCTCGCGCTGCGCCTGCAGCTGCGTGCGGATCTCGGCCAGTGAGTTCTGCAGCACCGACTGCTCGCGCTGCAGGTCCGCAGCTCGCTGGCCGGCCGCGGCCAGGTCGGCGCGCAGCGCAGCTTCCCGCTCGGCGCCAGTGCGCTGGGTGTGTTCGAGCTGCTGACGCAGCTCGCCAATCTGGTGCCCGGCGTCACCCAGTTCCGCTTCAAGCTGGGCAACGCGATCGATCTTGCGCTGCAGGCGCTGTTCCACATCGCGCAGGCTGTCGGCCAGATCCGCAACGCCCGCCGGCAGCAGTGGCGCGGGGAAGACATCGGTGGCCAGCACCGAATCCGAAAGCGCCGCGACATCGCCATCCGGAACGTCGGCAAAGTCGACAACCGGCAGCTCGGCGGTTGCCTCGAGATCCTCATCAGCAGGATGGGAAGGAAGTTTCTGGACAGCCATGTAGCACCAGCACAAAACGCGCGGTTGAGGTCTGCCAGTCTAGCCGCTGACCGGCCAGCCCGCTAAGTCAGGCGGATTATGTTGGACCGGCCAACAGCTCGACGAGCCTGGCAGGGAATGCTGCAGTATCGGCTTCGGCCAGCGTCAGCGACGTGACCCCGGCCGCGCTTCTTGCCGGGCCGGCGCCACCGCACAGCACCGAGCGCCGCACTGCATCGCGGCGCTGTTCCAGCACCCGCAGCGCCACGCCGCAGCCCTGTTCACGCGCCAGCAGGTCGAAACGACGGATCCGCATGGAATCGATGAAATCCAGCACGGCATGCACGCCCGCCTCGACGAAATCGACGCCGGGCGCCGGATCGGATTGTCCCGCACCCGGCAGGTCCAGCGCATACACCGAACGCGCATGGCCCAGCGGCAGCAGCAGCGGCGCGAACACGCGACCGGTCTGGCCACCCCCAGGAATGCAGATCAGCGTGGTGAGCTCATCGAAACCGCCGCCGGCGGGAATGGCATTGTGCACATGCAGCTGGCCATAGCGGCAGTCGTAGTACGCCCGGCGCACGCGCGGGGCCGGACGGCCTGGACCCTGCTTCTTTGCGGAACCCACGGCCTTAGAACATCTCGGAGGCGTCGACCTTGCCAGGCGGCGCGGCCTTGCGCGAATTGATGAAATCGCCGGTGATCATGGCGTCATAACCCTGACCCGGCGGCACCATCGGAAACACGCCCGCGTCGGTGTCGATCATCACTTCAAGGAAGGCGGGACCCTGGAAGGCCAGCCACTCGGCGACTACGCGCGGCACGTCTTCATTGCGCGTCAGGCGCTCGGCATAGCGGAAACCATCGGCCTGCGCGGCCTTGACGAAATCCTTGGTATGCAGCGACTTGCCGCTGGAAGCCATGCGGCCGCCATGGAACAGCTTCTGCCACTGGCGCACCATGCCGTCGCCGATGTTGTTGAGCACGCACACCTTCACCGGCAGGTTGTAGGTGGTGGCCGTTTCCATCTCGCCGATGTTCATGCGGATGCTGGCATCGCCGTCGATGTCGATGACCAGGCGATCGGGATTGGCGGCCTGCGCGCCCAGTGCGGCCGGCAGGCCAAAGCCCATCGTACCCATCGAGCCGGAGGTGAGCCACAGCCGCGGCTCGCGGAAATCGAAGTACTGAGCGGCCCACATCTGGTGCTGGCCGACGCCGGTTGTGATGATCGCCTCACCGTTGGTGATGCGATTGATTTCTTCGATGACGTGGTACGGCTGCACCAGCGTGCTGCCGCGGTCGAAGTTCATCGGGTGGTGGTGCTTGAGCGCGGCGAGTTCGGCATGCCATTCGGACAGGTCAGGCCTGGTCTCGAGGCGCCGCGCCTGCACCACCAGACTGCGCAGCGAATCCTTCAGATCGCCGACATGGTGCCAGGCAACCTGCTTGACCTTGTTGATCTCGGCCGGGTCGATGTCGAACTGCGCGATGCAGCGCGCGCGCGGCGCGAACTTGGCCGGATTGCCAGCCACGCGATCATCGAAGCGCGCGCCCAGCGTGATCAGGAAATCGCAGTCCTGCACGGCATAGTTGGCGAAGGCCGTGCCGTGCATGCCGAGCATGCGCATCGACAGCGGCGCATAGGTGTCGACTGCGCCGATGCCCATCAGCGTGGTGACCACGGGAATGCCCATCACCTCGGCGAACTCGCGCAGCTCCGGCGAGGCACCCGCATGAATGACGCCACCACCGGCGTAGATCAGCGGGCGGCGTGCCTTGGTGAGCAAGGCGAAGAACGAGGCCATCTGCGCATCCGGAATGCGCCGCGAGCTGACCTCGCGCACGCGCTGCTGGTAGATGTCGATGGAAGTGGCCGTGCCCTTGCCGGCGAACACGCCCTGCCAGTTCTGCACGTCCTTCGGAATATCGACCACCACCGGACCGGGACGACCGGTGCGCGCCAGCTCGAAAGCCGCGCGCACAACGCCTTCAAGCTTTTCGGGGTCGGTGACCAGGAACACATGCTTGGCCACCGCGCCCATGACGGAGGAGATGGGCGCTTCCTGGAAGGCGTCTGTGCCGATGGCGGCGCGCGGCACCTGGCCGCAGATCACCACCATCGGAATGGAATCGGCCATGCAGTCGCGCACGGGGGTGACCATGTTGGTGGCACCCGGACCCGAGGTGACCAGCGCCACGCCGACCTGCCCCGTGGAACGCGAATAGCCGGCGGCCATGAAGCCCGCGGCCTGTTCGTTGGCCGGCACGATCAGGGGCAACTGCCGGCGACCGTGCCGCACCTGCTCGGCGTTATAGAGAAACACTGCGTCATAAATGGGCAGCACGGCGCCGCCGCTGTACCCAAACAGCGAACTGACGCCCTCATCCGCAATGGCCTGCACCACCATTGCCGCGCCGCTCATCGTCTGGCCGGCCAGCGGGTGTTCCAGTGGCGGAATCGTCAGTTTCACAGTGTCGTTCATGGTCTTGGGAGGGTAGCATGCACCACCTATGCGTCACATCATCGGAATCCTGCTGCAGAACGAGTCCGGGGCGCTGTCCCGGGTTGCGGGGCTGTTTTCCAGCCGCGGCTACAACATCGAATCACTGTCGGTTTCAGCAACTGACGACCCCGCGCTGTCGCGCATCACCCTGGTGACCAAGGGCTCCGAAGCCGTGGTGCAGCAGATCGTCAACCAGCTGCACAAGCTCATCGATGTCGTCGCCGTGGACGACATGACCAGCGACGACCATCTCGAGCGCGAACTGGCATTGCTGAAGGTACGGATCAAGCCGGCGCAGCGCACGGCGGTGCAGGCCCTGCTGGAGAAGGCCGGTGGCAAGGTGCTCAGTGACGAGCGCGACTGTCAGATCGTGGAAGTGACCTCCAGCGAAGCCGCGATCACCGCGCTGGCCAGAAGCCTCAACGCAGCGGCGGAACTGCTGGAAATCGTGCGTAGCGGTGCGCTGGCGATGTCGCGCCAGGAACGCATTCTGCACGTGGTGGAAGGCTGAAAAAAGCCATAGCCGGCGGGCGCATTGCATGCGCCGCGCCGGATTAAAGCCAAACCGCGCGTTTTACAGCGCGGAATTGTCGGTTTCGCCGGTACGGATCCGGATCACGCGGTCGATATCGGTGACGAAGATCTTGCCGTCGCCCACCTTGCCGGTCTTGGCGGCCTTCAGCACCGCTTCGATGACCTGATCGACCAGTTCACTGCGAACTGCGACCTCGATACGGGTTTTGGGCACAAAATCCACGACATACTCTGCGCCCCGGTACAGCTCGGTATGACCGCGCTGACGACCAAAGCCCTTCACTTCCGTGACGGTCATGCCAGAGACACCAATTTCCGACAACGCTGCACGAACGTCATCAAGTTTGAACGGCTTAATAATTGCAGTAACCAGTTTCATGCGAGACTCCCGCCTCCGTTATTCTCAGGTCGCCTTCAGAGCGGTTAAGGACTGGGTTTCAGATTGCACCTTTCGTGCCACGGCCATCGTAGCCCCAAACCCACTGCCGAAGTGCTGGCGCGAGTGTGATGTAATCATCATGCACCGTTTTAGCGCATCATGATCTGGCAGGCGCGCGATGGTGGTGCGAAGTGGCGCAACGCTGCCATGACCTGCCTTCTCTTCGTACTTCCCTTGCTCATTTCACTGCCGGCAGCAGCCGCTGGGCTTCGTTTGCTGCGTGCCAGGCCCGCTGCGGTGCGCACCACTGTGCTCGCCCAACCCACCACTGACGCAGTTGCGGACACGCTGCGCCTGAATCTGGACGCGGGTGACGATCGCTACGAACTGCAGCTGCGGCCCAAGACACATCTTGGGGCTCTGGCGGTGCGCGAACGAAACCGCGCCATCGCCTACGAAGGGCGGCTGACAGGTCGGCCAGGTTCCTGGGTGGCGGTCACACGTCTGGGCAATCACTGGAGCGGGCTCTGGTTCGACGGCCTGCATTATTACGGGATCGACTCCGCGGCCGCGCTGGCTTCGATTAGCGCCGAAGCTGCCACGGAAGCCCCGGAAAGCAGCCTGGTGTTCCGGCTCAGCGACGCCTTGTGGGAAGGCGTGGACTTCGCCGGCGACATGATCGAACCCCCACAGAATGCGGAGCAGGCGCTGGAGCTCGTCAGCGGTGAATTGAATTCACCCTCCAGCCAGCTGGCGACCCTGGTAACCAAGCGGCTGCAAATTGCGCTGATCGCGGATGCTGAACTGAACACGCGGTTCGGCGCCCTGACCGGCGCGACCATGCTGACGCTGCTGAACAATGTCGACGGCATTTTCGCCAACCAGGTGGGCGTGCGCCTCCAGTCCGGCAGCGAGACCATTTTCAACGCCGCCAACCAGCCGTTCACCGGAACCACCGAACCCGGGACACTGCTAAACGAGCTGCGCACTTTTCGAGCCGGCTCTACTCAGCAGCGCAGCGCCGGACTCAGCCACCTGATGACCGGCCGGGATCTGGACGGCACCACCGTGGGCATCGCGTACCTTGGCACGCTCTGCAACACTTCTTTCAGTGCCAGTCTGTCGCAGGTGTCGTCCGGCACCAGCATCTTCGCCGCGCTGTTCATGGCGCACGAGATCGGTCATGTGTTCGGCGCTCCCCACGACGGCGAGCCCGACAAAGCCTGCGCGACCACCCCTGCAGATACCTACGTGATGGCGTCACAACTGCGCTCGACCAGCCAGACGACCTTCTCGGACTGTAGCCTGCAGCAGATGGCGCCGCTGGTCGGCTTGGTCTCCTGCCTGGCTTCGGCCGACGCCGCAGATGCCGCAGTCGAAGCGCCGCAAAGCCTGCTGCTGGCCGTCAATCGTGCCGAGGACGTTACAATCACTATCCGTTCGGTGGGTAATGTCGCGGTAAATGCAGTCAATCTGCGCATTACGCTGCCCGTGAACGTGACCTTGCCCGGGTCGGCAGGCTCCAACGGCGTGGCGGTGAGCAGCGCACCGATGTCGGCGTCCAGCGACGCCGAGACGTTGACGGTGATGGCTGCATTGGACCCGACACCGGGCAGCAGGCTGGTGATCGACATCGCGCCCTGCACCTCGATCGCGGCGG
>JANPGU010000245.1:0-14625 GCA_031424095.1 Gammaproteobacteria bacterium | reverse complement strand
TGTTGTGATCGGCACCCAGTGGGGCGACGAAGGCAAGGGCAAGGTCGTTGACCTGCTGACCGAGCGGGCCTCTGCAGTGGCGCGCTTCCAGGGCGGCCACAATGCCGGACATACACTGGTCATCGCTGGCCAGAAGCACATCCTGTCGCTGATTCCTTCCGGAATCATGCGCGACGGCACGCGTTGCTACATCGGCAACGGGGTGGTGCTGTCGATCGAGGCGCTGCTGAAGGAAAGCCAGACGTTGATCGAACGCGGTGTGCCGGTGTTCGAGCGGCTGCGCATCTCGCCGAGCTGCCCACTGATTCTGCCGTCGCATATCGCGCTCGACAAGGCACGTGAGCTGGCGCGTGGCGCCAACAAGATCGGAACCACGGGGCGCGGGATCGGTCCGGCCTATGAAGACAAGGTGGCGCGGCGCGCATTGCGAGTGGCCGACCTCTTCAATCCCGCGTACTTCGCCGAGCAGCTGGCGGAGGTGCTCGACTTTCACAACTTCGTGCTCACCGGCTATTTCAAGCAGCCGGCGATCGACGTGCAGGCCACACATGACGCCATTCTGTCGCAGGGCGAGCGCGTCAAGCCGCTGGTCGTCGACGTGACGCAGGAGCTGGCCGACCTGCGCGAGCGTGGCGCCAACGTGCTGTTCGAAGGTGCGCAGGGCGCGATGCTGGATATCGACCATGGCACCTATCCTTTTGTCACTTCGTCCAACACCACCGCCGGCGGTGCCTCCACCGGCACTGGCCTCGGGCCGCGCAATTTCGACTATGTGCTGGGTATCGTGAAAGCCTATGCCACGCGTGTGGGTGCAGGCCCGTTCCCCACCGAGCTGTTCGATGCCACCGGCGAGCATCTGTCACGTGTCGGTCACGAATTTGGCTCTGTCACCGGGCGGGCGCGCCGCTGTGGCTGGTTCGATGCGGTCGCGCTGCGCCGCTCCATCATTCATTCAAGCGTTTCCGGGCTGTGCGTCACCAAGCTGGACGTGCTCGACGGCGTGGAATCGATAAAGATCTGTACCGCCTATCGCACCGCTGCGACTAGCAGTGGCGTACCGCCGCTGTTCGTGGAAGGCTACGGCGCGCTTGAGCCTGTCTATGAAGAGCTGCCCGGCTGGACCGAGTCCACCGTGGGCCTCACCCAGTACCACCAGCTGCCCGTCAATGCGCAGCGCTACCTGGCACGCATGCAGGCCGTGGTGGGCGTGCCGGTCGACATCGTTTCCACCGGTCCGGATCGCGACCAGACCATCGTGCTGCGGCATCCATTCGCCTGAGAGGGGTCCGTCATGTCGAAGTTTCCGAACACGATCCAGTTCACGGGCCTGAATCGGCCGGTGCAACGGGAAGTGAGCAAGCCCGACCTTGAAGTGACAGGCGTGATTCCTCCGGAAGTGCAGGGTGCCTTCTTCCGTGCCGTTCCGGATCCCGCCAATCCGCCGCTGTTCGATGACGAGATTGCACTCTCGGGCGACGGCATGGTCAGCCGCTTCCTGTTCAGGAATGGCAAGGTCGATTACGACATCCGCTATGTGCACACTGCCCGTTACGAAGCGGAGAAGAAGGCCGGGCGCTCGCTGTTCGGCAAGTACCGCAATCCCTATACGGATCTGCCGGAAGCGAAAGGCATCGATCGCACCGTTGCGAACACCACGCCCATCTGGCACGGCGGCCGGCTGCTGATGACCAAGGAAGATGGCCACGCGTACCAGGTCGATCCGCATTCGCTCGAGACCGTCGGCTCATTCGATTTCAACGGCAAGCTGCGTTCAGCCACCATGACCGCGCATCCGCGCGTTGATCCGGTGACCGGCGAGTTGTTCTTCTTCGGTTACGAGGCCGGCGGTCTGAGCACCACCGACGTCGCCTACTGCATCGCTGATGCGGACGGCAACCTGACCTCAGAGCAGTGGTTCAAGGCGCCATATTGCGCGTCCATCCACGATTTTTGCATCACCGAGAAATACGCGATTTTCCCGATCTATCCGACCACGTCGGATCTGGATCGGCTGAAGGCCGGAGGTGCGCACTGGGCGCACCAGCAGGACCTGGAAAGCTGGGTCGGCATCATGCCGCGCTACGGCAGCGTCGAGCAGATGCGCTGGTTCAAGGGACCGAAAGGCGTTTCGGCCTTCCACATGACCAATGCCTTCGATGATGGCGATGTGGTGCACATGGACCAGTGCCTCACCGATACCAACGCCTTCCCGTTCATGCGCGAAGCCGGCGGCATCCAGCGCAACCAGTGGGAACTGCAGGGCGGACTCACGCGCTGGAGTTTCGACCTGAGCAAGCCGGGCGACAGCTTCGGAATCAGCATGGTCGGACCGCCCGGCGATCTGCCGCGACTGCGCGATGCGGATCAGGGCCGCCCCTACAATGTGGTCTGGCTGCCGAGCATGAACCCGCAGGCCAAGGGTCCGCCATTGAGCGGTGGTCCGGTAGGGACAACCTTCAACGCGCTGCTGCGCGTCGAGATGAATACCGGCAGGGTGGACATGCTGGGGCTTGATCCGGGCATGGCCATCAATGAACCCGTGCATGTTCCCGCAGCCACGGCTGGCCGCGGCGGTTACCTGATATTCACTGTGGATCGTGCCGCCGGCGATGACTTCGTCAGCGAACTTCTGATCGTGGATGCGGACAACATCACGGCGCCGCCGGTGGCGCGCGTGAAGGTGCCTGTGCCGATGCGGCCCCAGGTGCATGGCTGGTGGGTATCGGCCGCACAACTGGCCCGGGCGAAGTAGGGTGTCCTGCTGCTGCTAGTTTGCGGGCACCGGCGCGACGTATGGTTTTCCTGTCACCGGATTCACATAGTGGAAAGGTGGCAGGAAATTCTTCGGATACAGGTCGAACGGAAATGAGGGCGGACGATCCGGGGGATTGGCCGGCGTGATTCCTGGCGGCGCTCGCTGCGCGAGATCCTTCCAGCCGGTTTCATAGGGTGCAAAGTAGGTGTTGATCTGCTGGTCGTGGTGAAACATCCAGCGGCCGTCACGCTTTACGAACTCGTTTTCATAAACGCCGCCCATCCAGGTCGCGCCGCGGCCGTAGTTGCCCATCATGCTCAGCGCCCTGGCCCGCAGTTTGGCACTGGCGCCATCTTCAGCGACGTTGATCACCATCTGGAACTGCATGTGGTTGTGCAGCACGCCATCATCCAGACCCGCCTGACCATACAGGTTCAGATGGCGCCGCACGGCCGGCCGGCCGCTGTAGACGCCGCGCTGCGCAATTTCAATCACGCCGTCCTCTGCAAACAATGCGGACAGGTCGTCCCATAGCAGCGTGGCCAGGTAGTAACCGTATGCGGTCTGCAGGTTTTCGATCGAGGCGCGATCTTCCACCGCTGCGATCTGCTTTTCCACAGCTGCCAGCTCGCGCTGGGCATCGACCGGGCTCGCGGGCAGGCTGCTGCGACCTGCGCCCGTCGCCTTGGCACCGCGAACCGGATGGGGGTAGTGGAAGGGCGGGACAAAGGCATGATCGTAGGTGCTGGGCGGTCCACCCGGAACGTCCGGTGCCAGCGCGGGCTCGTAGCGTGTGGCGGCCAGCGAAGCCTTGCCCCAGCCCTGTTCATACGGCGTGATCATCGTCGGATACAGGTGCATGCGGCTGATCTTCCAGACACCGTCGTCGTTGCGGTATTCGTTTTCGTAGATTCCGGTCGACCATTCGTGGAAGTCGCCCTGTCGCGCCAATTGCGCAAACAGGTGCCAGCGGCCCTTGGCGGTCTTGCCCTGGGCATCGACATGCGTGATCGGCTGCAGCTGCATGTGGTCGAACAGACGCCCCGACTGCAGACCTTCGGGCCCAATGGCACGCAGGTATTGCAGGATCCGCCGATTGCCCTGGAACGCGCCACGCCCCTGGATTTCAAGTCGTGCATCCGCCGTGAACAGCGATGCCGCTTCACTCCACAGGCCCTTGTCTAGGTAGAAGCCGTAGCTGCGCTGCAGATTTTCGATGGCGTCCTGATCCGCCAGCCGCTGACTGCCCGCAACCAGGCGCCGCAGCCGGTCCTGAGCGGATGCCGTTGATGCATTCGCCGCGGGTGTGTTCAGTGCCTCGAGACCCGGATAGCGCCCCCGGAAATGAAATGGCGGCGTGAACGCGCCTGGCCAGGTCTTGTACTGCACACTGGTCGGCGCATCGGGCTTCAGTTTGGCGCCGATGAAACGCGCACCATTGGTATCTCCCTGCTTCGCCCAGCCGCTTTCATAAGGGACCCACAGCGTCTGGAACCAGTGCAGCCGGCCGATTTTCCAGACGCCATTTTCCTTGACGTATTCGTTTTCGTAGGGGCCTTCACTCCAGTACGCGTCCTTGCCGAGCTGGCCAGCAAGGATCACGGCGCGCCAGGTGCCGTTTGCCCGCTGGCCGCCGGGCTGCACGGTGATGACCGGCATCAGCTGCATGTACTCATTGAGCTGTCCGGGTGCAAGACCCTGCCTGCCATTGCCCAGGGCGCGGAAATACTGGCGAATATGCTCCTTGCCCCGATAGATGCCATCGAAACCGATTTCCACGCTGGCGCCATCGGCAAACAGGTCGGCCACATCGTCCCATTGGCCTTCGTCGATGTAATAGCCATAGGCGCGCTGCAGGCGCTTGATGGCATTGATGTCCTCGATGCGGGTCAGCCGCGCTTCGAGCAGCGCCAGTCGCTGCGCCTGGCCCGGTGCTGCTGCAGGCTGCAGTGACGAATGCCGAGGCTGGGGTGCGCAGCTGGACGATCCAGCCAGCAGCGCCAAAGCAGCCAGCGCCGCGGCGATCCGGCGCGCCGGCATCATCGGCCGCTGACCGGATTGCGATAGTGGAACGGCGGCACGAACACCGCCGGGTAGGGCTCGTATTCCACCGAATGCGGCATGTCCGGCGTGTAGCCCGGAAAGTATGTCATCAGTGGCACCGAGTGCTTGCCCCAACCCTGTTCATAGTCCGAATAGAAGGTCTGGTAGCCGTTGAGACCCTGGTACTTCCACATGCCATTGTCGAGCACGAAGCGGTTTTCATACGTGCCTTCCGCAATCTGCGCCTGCACGTTGTTCACGCCGAACATCTCGAACAGTCGCGCACGGACATTGGCACGGGTGCCGTCCGCCGCTACGGTGATAACCGGCTGCAGCTGCATGTGCGTGAACAGGCGGCCGTCGGTGGGCGCACCGAGGCGGCGCATGTATTCGTAGATCCGGTCACGTCCGAGGAATACGCCACGGCCGAGAATCTCCAGCGTGGAGTTCTCGGTGAACAGCGCCGAGGTCGCATCCTGCATCGACATGTCCGCGTAGTAGCCGTAAGCGCTTTCCAGGTTCTCGACTTCGTCCACGGCCTGCAGACGGTTCAGCTTGAGTTCCAGCGCGCGCACCTGGGCTTCCAGCTGGGTCACACCACGTGCCGCGTTGTTTGACGGCGCTGCTGCCTTCACGCTGTTGTCGGGCGCCAGCACATAGGGCTTGTCGGTGGGGCTGTAGTGCATGGGCGCGACGAATCTGGTCGGCCAGGTTTCATAGCGCAGGCTGGGCGCACGATCTGCCTTGGCCGTGGACTTGCCATAGCGTGCATTCAGCGCCGCTGTGGTGCGCGTCCAGCCGCTTTCGTAAGGCGCGTAGAAGCGCACGAAGAGCTGCAGTTTGCGGATCTTCCAGACGCCGTCCTGCTTGATGTACGTGTTTTCGTAAACACCGGCGCCCCAGTTGGCGTTCTGGCCGAATACGCCGTCCTGGACCAGAATTCGCCAGCGAGCCTGTGCGCTGCTGCCATCGGCAGCCAGCGTGATCACCGGCGCAAGTTGACCTTGAATGTTGAGCTGGCCCTTCACCAGCCCCACCTTGCCGGCCGTCATTCCGAGGTAGTAGCGCCGGATGCTGTCCTTGCCGACGTAAACGCCATTGAGTCCGACTTCAACCGTGGCGTCATCGGCGAACAGGTCCACCACCTGATCCCAGAGCGCTTCATCAAAGTAGAAACCGTACATCTGCTGCAGGTTGCGCAGCTGGTTGTAGTCGTCGATACGATTGGCTTCTGCATCGATGGCAGCGATGCGATCCGCGACGCGCGTCAGGCGCGGACCAAGATCCGGGGCGGCGGGAGTTGCGGCAACTGGCATTGGTGTCTGCGTCTGCGCCATGCCAACGCCGGCTGCAGCGATACATGCCAGGGCTGCCAGACTTCGAATGACGTACTTCATTTCGCCGCTCCCGGCGCGACATTGTCCCAGGCAACGGGTTTGCCGGTGACCGGATGCAGATAGTGGAAAGGCGCCAGGTAGAAAGAGGGGAACGACTGGTAAACCGCCGACGGCGGCCGATCCGGCGGCAGGTCGCGCAGCGGACCCGCGATCGGGTAGGGCATGCGATGCCAGCCCTTGTCATAGGAACTGCTCATGGTCGTATACCAGTGCAGGCGTGCGATCTTCCACATGCCACCTTCCTTCACGTATTCATTTTCGTAGGGGCCCTCCTGCCATTGACCATCCTGGCCCTGCGTGCCGCCCAGGACCAGCGAGCGCCAGCGGCCCTTCGCGGTCTGCCCATCGGCTGCCACATGGACGACTGCCTGCATCACCGGCGTCTCGCGCAGTTCGCCCGGCAGCACCTTTGCACCGCCGGCCTTCAGAAAGGCTTCGATGCGGGCCTTGCCGAGATACACACCCTGCTGTGCGTATTCGATGCTTGCAGTGGGCCCATCGGAGAACAGCGCTGCGGCTTCGGTGGCCATGCCCTCGCTGACATAGTGTCCCCAGATCTGCTGCAGGCGTTCGATGGCCTTGCGGTCTTCGATGAGGTTCACCTGATGCTGCAGGGAGGCCAGCTTGGCCTCCAGCATCTGCAGTCGCCGCTCTTCGGTGATCAGGCGGCTGTCGGTCACGATGGGTTCGGCGGCGCGCGCGGCAAGTGCGGTCAACGCGCACGTGGCAACACAGAGGAGCAGGATGTTTTTCATGGCGGGATTACGGCTTGCTGGTCACATTCGGATCGATCTTCGCGTTCGCCTTGCTCTTGGCCACGCTGTCCCAGTGCTCGGCGATCTTGCCATTCTCGATGCGGAACATGTCGAAATGGGTGCCGGCATAGCGCTTGCCGGGATTGTCCGGATCGTCGTCATAGCTGACCGTGGCCAAAGTGACCACATCGCCCTCGGCCATCAGGGCCACGACGGGGAAGGTGATTTCTGCGGCGATGGGCCGTACCGGACGCGTGGCCTTCATATAGGCGATCAGGTTGTCGAGACCCGATGCGACATTCGGATTGTGCTGGATGTATCCCGGCGTAAAGTACTGCGGCGCCAGATCGATGCGGCCGGCCTGCACGATGGAGCGCCACATGTCGAACACGAGCTTCTTGTTCGCGGCGAGCGTGGGGTCGCTGCTCTTGAGCAGCGTGGTCTGGTCCTTGACCCAGACCGGTGGAGCGGATATCTGGGTCTGCGCTGCTGCGAGCAGCGGCAAAACCAGCGCGCAACAGATCACGGCTTTGTTCAGCGTCACAATGTGTTCCCCCGGCGGATACTGTAGTGTGCCGATAGGTTAGAGACGGCAGGCATTGCTGTCCACGGGACAGCAGGGGTGAGCGCGTCTTGATGCAGTGTTTTTCTCGCACCGGGGCGTTCCTGGCCCGGTTTCCGGCCGCCGCACGTGGGTTCGGGCTGTTGCCGTGAGCAATGCAGGATCCCGACCCTTGCGGTCGCGCGCTGGTCTGCGGGTGGTGGCGGCGGGCGAATGCATGCTCGAACTTGCCCGACAAGGTGACCTCTGGCAGCTGGGAGCAGCAGGCGATTCCCTGAGCACGGCGCTGTACCTGCAGCGGCTGGGCGCGAAGGTTCGCTATTTCACCGCGCTCGGTACTGACCCCTTCAGCGAAGAGCTGCTGCAAAACTGGGTGCGCGAAGGACTGGATGTCTCACTGGTGCTGCGCGATCCGGCACGGCTGCCGGGACTGCATGCCATCCGCAGCGACGATCGCGGCGCGCCCTGTGTCTATCAATGGCGCCAGCAGGCCGCGGTAAGACAACTGTTCAAGCTGGCGTGGATCGACACGGCGTTGCAGGCCGCTGCGGACTGTGACCTGCTTTACCTGACCGGCGTCACGCTGTCGTTGTTCGATGCGACGGAACGGCGGCGCTGGGTGGAACTGGCAACCCAGGTGCGGCGCCGCGGTGGTCGCGTTGCCTTCGATCCCAATTATCGACCCAAGGGCTGGGCCAGCGCTGCCGAAGCGCGGGCGGCAATGGCAATCATTGCACCACTGGTGAGCATCCTGCTGACCACCAATGACGATGAGAAGCTTCTCTTCGGTCATCGCCGAACCGCAGATTCGGTGTCCCACTGGCGCAATGCCGGCGTAGAAGAGGTGGTGGTCAAGCTGGGCTCCGAAGGGGCTGCAGTGCATGGAATTGCCGGTTCGATGCTCGTGACCGTACCCGACGTGGTGCAGATCGTGGACAGCACCGGCGCCGGCGATTCCTTCAACGCAGCCTATCTGGCAGCGCGGCTGGGTGGTGCCACCATGGAACGTTCTGCATACGCAGGCAATGTACTGGCTGGCGCAGTCGTGCAGTTTCGCGGCGCCATCTTGCCGGCGGCCCAGATGCCCGCAACAATCGCGCCGGTGGTCGACACTTAGAAGGCGTCGCATGGCTGAGGTCTCGTCAGCAAATTCACAGGACCTGGCATCGTCCCGGTGGCCACAGAATCTGGGCCTGGGCCGATTCGGGCCCGCGGCAATCGTGCTGTTTGCGACGCTGGTGGTGGTTCTTGGCTGGAGCCTCGGGCTGCTGCGCATCCACAACGATCGCGAGATCACGCTGACCGGTTCACACCAGCAGCTCGCCACCCTTTCCAAGGCGCTGGCGTCGCAGATTGAAGCCATGGTCAACGACGGGGTTGGCGCGGCGCGCGCCGGTGCCAACGTAATGACTGACTTCCCGCCGGGCGCCCAGCAGCAGGCGCTCGGCGAGATGCTGACTGGCGGTTCCTACGTGCGTGCCCTGTTCGTCGTGGTGGGCGAAAGGGTGCTCATTGCCAACGCGCCAGGCGAGAATCTCACGCGCAGCAGTGCGCAATGGCTGGATGAAATTCGCGCCTCGACCGAGCGCACCTGGGTCGGACAGGTTGCGGTCGAAGGGGCAGGTGGCAGTCTCAACCTGCCTGTTGCACGCCGGATATCACGCGCGGACGGAATCGATTCCTGGGCGGGTGCGCTGATTCGTCTCAGTGATCTGGAGCAGGTGTATGTCGACCTGATGTACAGCCGCACCTCGGTGTCCATCGTTTCGCTGGATGGCCGCGTACTGATCCAGTTGCCGCAGTCCGGATCCAATCCGCTCAACACGGATATCAGGGAGTCGGACGTTTACCAGAGATTTCTCGCGCTGCCGAGGCAACCGATCACGCTGATCACTGGTGAGCATCCGCTGACCCACGAGCCGAGGCAATTCGCCGTCAGCCGGATGACGTCGCTGCCGCTGTTAGCGTCTGCCGGGCGCGCGGTAGGCGACGCGCTGCTGCAGTGGCGCAAGCGGTCCATCGCGTCAGTATCCCTGCTGACGGTTGCGACGGCACTGGTATACACACTGGCAATCGCTTTGCAGCGGCTGTTGAACCGCCGTTTCCTGGCGTTGACGCGCAGTGAGCAGCGCTTCCAGCTGGCAGCCGCAGGCACCCACGATGGCCTGCTCGAGTGGGAATCCGACACCGGCATGATTTATTGCACACCGCGCGCTCGGGAGCTGCTGCGATTGCCGGATACCGCCAGCTACGATCTGGACGCTATCCGCAGGCTGGTGCATCCCGATTGTCTCGCCAGCGCGACCACGGCCTTCCGCCGTCATGTCGATGACGGCGTGCCGCTGGACATGGAGCTGCAGCTGCTATGCGGCGGTCAGTGCCGCTGGTTCCGGATCCGTGGGCAGGCGCAGTGGAACCAGCGCCATGAACCGATCCGGCTGGCCGGATCGATTGGCGACATTCACGACGCCATGCTGGCACAGAAGGCCGTCGCCGAAGCACGTGCTGCCGAACTGCACGCCAAGGAATCGCTGGCGCGGGAACTGCTGCAGGCGCAGGAGCGGGAACGCAAGCGTCTGGCCAGCGAGCTGCATGACGGCGTCGGCCAGAACATGTCGCTGCTGCGCAATCGCGTGATCATGTTGCAGCGTTCGGGCCTGCCTGCGGCCGCGCTGCCGCATGCGCAGGCGCTGCTGGACCTCGCCACCGAATCGATCGAGGAGTTACGCAGCGTTGCGCAGAATCTGCGCCCGGCCAATCTGGAAGAGCTGGGTGTCACCGCGGCGCTGCGGTCGCTGCTGCACAAGGTCGAACAGTCCTCCGAGCTGAAAGTGCAGTACAGGATCGAGGATGTCGACGATGTGATCGCGGGCGCGGCGGCTACGCAGGTGTACCGGATCGTGCAGGAGGCAGTGAACAACGTCCTCAGACATGCCGCAGCGAAGAATCTGCGGGTGGACGTGATTCGCGATATTTCATGGGTGATCATCGATATACGCGACGACGGCAAGGGCTTCGACGCCGGTGGTGGCAGCGCGCGTGAGGGCCTGGGGTTACTCAGCATGGGAGAGCGTTGCAGTATCCTGCACGCTGATCTGCAGGTTGAATCCGGCCGGCAAATGGGAACGCGGTTGCGCGTGCGGATTCCCATCTCGTCCACTGCCGCGGGCGAGTTGGGTGCGGCGGAAGGGGAATCTGATGTCTGAGCGGCCCGGCATGGTCAGGACATTGCTGGTCGATGACCATCCGTTGTTCCGTCAGGGTCTGCGGCAGGTCATTGCAGCGGAGCCGGACATTGATGTAATCGGCGAAGCCGCAAACGGAGCCGAGGCGCTGGCGCTATTTCGTGACCAGACCCCTGACCTCGTGGTGCTGGATGTAAACCTCCCGGATACCACGGGTCTTGAGCTTGCGCGGCTGATGCTGAAGAGCCGGCCGGATGTAAGGCTGGTAATCCTGACAATGCTGCGCGACGAAGAGATCCTGAATGTCGCGCTTGGCCTGGGTGTTTCAGGCTATGTCCTGAAGGAATGTGCGGCTGCCGAGATCATGGACTGCATCCGTTCGGTGGTCGCAGGCGAGACCTATGTGAGCGCGCCGATGTCCACCATGCTGGCGCGGCATCGCGAAGCCCAGGACGCGAGTCGCGCCGCGGCTTCCGTGCTGGATCGCCTGACTACGGCCGAGCGTCGCGTGCTGCGGTTGCTGGCACAGGCCAGGACCACGAAGGAAATCGCATTGGAGCTGGATGTCAGTCCGCGCACGATAGAGGCGCACCGCGCCAACATCGGCGGCAAGCTGGGTCTGAAGGGCAGTCACAGTCTGCTGCGCTATGCGATCGCCAACAGGCAGCTGCTCGAAGACCTGGATTAGACTGCCCCGGGCCATTGTTCAGGCTTTCGCGCACTGTAAGCGCAAGACGCCGGCGGGTTGCTGGAAATCCTGCAGATCGAACCGTTGACCAATGCGCGCTACCTCAGGGTCATCAACTCGCCGCTGTGTGGAAATCACCAGGAATCCGGATCGGCTGCGATGGCCGTGCGCGTGCTGGGGCGGCGGCGCTGCTGCGAGCATGGAATCTACCCGCTCCCATAGTGGATACGAATGCCGTACTCGGCCGTGCCCTGCAGACGGGACTGCCACCGGCCGGTGGTCCAGGCGCAGTACTGTGGATCGCGCACCGGTTCGCGCATCGCGTGACAGGCTGCGCGCAGATTGATGCGTCGAGCGCTGGCAGGTTTGCAGCCACGCTTGGCCTCAGCCGCAGGGCGCTGGATCAGGCGATTGCCGCAGCGCGAAGTTCCTTCTCGTCCATGACCACAGAGTGGCCTTTGGAATGTTCAAAGGCCTTGACGATGTCCTTTCATGGCACTTCCTCAACGGTTTCGGTTTTGATCCGTTCGTAGCGGATCGGCTGTCGCCCAAGATAGGGGTACTGGCAGGCGCGGCAGCAGGCTGAAATGTCGGCATGCTGCGTAGTACCAATCCGACAGCGGGGCCCCACACCAGTGCGGGGGTTCACGACATGGTCGCAAAAGCGGGTCGTGGCAATACTCAACGCGATTCGAATTGTCTGTCACGGAGGGCGTATGAGGTTCATTACTCTGGCGATTGTTGGGGTCAGTACGGTTGCAGCGACGGTGTTCGCGCAGAATCCGCCTGCCAGTACGATTACTGCATTGCATGAGCCCGTCGTAACTTCCGAGATCTTTGTCGAGAAGGCGATGCAGGCGGGGTTGTACGAGGTGGAAGCGGGGCGGGTGGCACTGATGCGGTCGAAGGATCCCGGCGTCAAGATATTTGCCGAGCGCATGGTGAAGGACCACGGCGCCGCGGGTGCTGAGCTGGCCGCGGTGGTTGCAGGGACCGCATACCCGGCCACCCAGCAGCTGAATGCCGAGCACCAGGACAGGCTCAAGAAGCTGCAAGGTGTCACCGCCGGCGCGTTTGACGCTGCTTACGGCAAGGACATGATGGATGCCCATGGAGAGGCGGTCACGCTGTTCACAAACGCTTCATCGGCTAGCGAGGTCACTGCGGGACTGCGTGGCTTCGCTCGCAAGACCCTGCCGGCGCTGCAGAGCCACTATGAGGCCGCGAAGTCGCTGCCCCACCCGGAGAAATAGCCGCTGCGTCCCCCGCGCCGGTGACTGCGTCCGCCGTGTCCGGCGCCAGCTCTCACGACTGCCAGTACCGCGGTTCGTTGTAGTAACTGTGAGCCGATTCCCGGAAGGCCTGGCCATCGTCTTTCGTCAGCGCGGCAACAGAGTCCGCGGGCGCGGCCTGCAACTGCTCACGCGTGACGTTCACGACGTATGCATTCTCTGCGGGATCGTAGTCCAGCATGCTCCATGGGATGGGGTGGTACTTGTCGCCCATGCCGAGGAAGCCGCCAAATGCGACCACGGCGAACATGATGTTATTCGATTGCTTGTCCAGAACGATGTCTTCGATTTCACCGATCTTTCGACCGGAGTTGTCCTGCACT
The DNA here is from genome assembly GCA_031424095.1 of Gammaproteobacteria bacterium. Classification (GTDB taxonomy): domain Bacteria; phylum Pseudomonadota; class Gammaproteobacteria; order Steroidobacterales; family Steroidobacteraceae; genus ZC4RG30. Next base: position 1,625 of record JANPGU010000245.1, on the reverse strand, counting down.
GCTGTGCCCAATACTTTCTTGGCGCGAATCGCCGAGGTGTGTCCGCTGATGGTGCTCATTGCTGCTCTCCTCACGATGAAAATTCCACAAAAGGTCCAATCACAGGAGGAGAGAACGTTAGTTTCGCGGCAGTCAGGGGTATGTAGGACGACGCCGCATTGGAGCCGTCACTCGCGCGTCATGTCTTGCGGTTGCGTGGTTTCTTCATCTTCATGGCCTGTCCTGCAAGGACGATTTCAAGGTCATGCATGGCCACGGTCTCGAATGGCACAGTCCGGGACAGGGCCTTGGCGTAGGGGGCATGGGCGAAGGCGGACCAGCCGGTGATCAGCGCCTGGATGGTGGATTGCAGACGCATGGCGTCTTTCTCCGCCAGGTTGAGCTTTCGTATCCGGCTGCGGATGCGTGCCTGGGTGCGCGCAAGTTGCGCTTCGTCGATATCAGTGGTCGTGATCAGGCGACCGAAATCGCGGATGGTGTTCTGTCGCCACCACAGGGCAGAGCCGAAGGAACGCATCCATTGCTGCCAGTCCACGTGATCCGGTACGGCATCCAGACACTCGTCGAACAACCGTTCCATGACCGCGGACATCAAGGCGGATTTGTCGGCAAAGTGCCAGTACAGCGAAGGTGCCTTCACGCCCAGGCGTGCGGCGAGCTTGCGCAGACTGACGCCTTCCAGCCCCTCTTCGTTGAGCAGCAGTATTGCCTCTGCAATGATTCCGTCCTTGGTAAGTCTTGGATCGTCCATTTCGTAGGAGACTTTGCCCGGCGTGATGACTGATGTTAGCCTAAAGAAACTAACAGTGTTAGAGGCAGGTCCATGAAGATCACCCGGCTGGATGTACCGCAGTGTTCCGTGGGCGAGGGTCCCGTCTGGGACGTCGCGACGGCGAGCCTTTACTGGATCGATATCCTCGAGAAGTTCGTCTATCGGCTGCGGTTGGGGGATGGTCAGGCGGAGCGGTGGCCGGTTCCGAACATCATTGGTTCGATGGCCGTGCGCAGGCAGGGTGACGTGATCGTGGCATTGGCGAATGGTGTGCACACGCTTGATCTCGCGACCGGTGCTTGCGAAATGCTGGCTACGAGCCCGGATCTGAACGAACAGGTGCAGCTCGCGGACGGCAAGGTGGACCGGCGCGGTCGCTTCATCGTGGGGTCCAGCGATCGTGGGATGAAGGAGGCGCGCGGCAAGCTGTTTGCGCTGGATCCTGGCGCTTCTGTGCTGCGCCAGATCGATTCGGACATCTTTCTGGCGAACGGCCCGTGCTGGTCGCCAGACGACCGGACGTTCTATCACGCCGACAGCATCCGCAAGCTCATCTATGCGTATGACTACGATATCGACACCGGCACAGTCACGAATCGTCGGCCGTTCGCCAGCACCGAGACGCTCGGCGGGATACCGGATGGCGCGACGGTGGACACCGACGGCTGCCTCTGGAGCGCGATCTGTGAGGGCGGCAAGCTCGTGCGCTTTCGACCAGATGGCGCGATCGACCGCATCATTGAAATCCCCGTCAAGCTTCCCGGCAGCGTGATGTTCGGCGGCCCGCATCTGGACCTGCTCTACGTACCGACGCTGAGTCCCGCGTTCCTGGGTCGGCCGGCGGATCCGCTGG
>JANPGU010000244.1:0-11807 GCA_031424095.1 Gammaproteobacteria bacterium | reverse complement strand
CCACCGTGATGTAGTCGCGGCCAGACTGGGCCATGGCGGCCGAGCCGAACATCACGGACGAAATCAATGCGGCAGCGAGCGGGACTTTGCGGAACATGTGCGGACTCCTGGGTTGATGCGGTGGCGGCAACTGCTCGCCTTCAGCGCACTGTAGGGACCGAATATTTCATTCTCGTTGCAGTTTGTAATAAACCTTTTGGGCGCCCTAAGTACCTGAATCCACTACACTCCTGAATCACCGCCCCAATCGAATCACTCAACGGACACTTTTTACATTGCAGAATCCTGACACCCTGCAGCTGACGCAGGACCTCATTTCCCGCGCCTCTGTCACGCCAGCCGACCAGGGCTGCCAGCAATTGATGATGGCGCGCCTCGCCGCAGCGGGATTCCATAACGAGCCGATGAACTTCGGCAGCGTGGAGAACTTCTGGGCGACGCGGGGATCCGGCGCGCCCCTGCTGTGTTTCGCTGGTCATACAGATGTCGTACCAACCGGTCCGCTGGAAGAATGGCGTTCCGACCCGTTCAAGCCGACGATCATCGACGGCAAGCTTTATGGACGGGGCGCTGCGGACATGAAGAGCGGCCTCGCCGCCATGGTGACGGCCGCAGAAGCCTTCGTGCGCGAGCATCCGAATCACCGGGGGACGATCGCATTCCTCATAACCAGTGACGAAGAGGGCCCGTCGGTCGACGGCACCAAGCGCGTGGTCGAAGTGCTGCGCGAACGCGGCGAGCGCATCGATTGGTGCATCGTCGGTGAGCCCTCCAGCGAGCTTCGCGTCGGTGACACCATCAAGATCGGACGTCGCGGCTCATACAGCGGTCGTCTCACTGTGCACGGGGTCCAGGGACACGTGGCATATCCGGACCTTGCCAAGAATCCGGTTCACATGCTTGCGCCGGCTCTTGCCGAACTGACCACGCATGTGTGGGATCAGGGCAACGAGCACTTCCAGCCCACGTCATTCCAGGTATCGAACCTCAATGCCGGCACCGGCGCTCCGAATGTGATTCCCGGCGAACTGAAAGCCCGCTTCAACCTGCGCTATTCACCCGTGCAGACGCAGGATTCGATAAGGCGCACGGTGGAGGAAATCCTCGACCGGCACGGCGTGCGCTACACCATCGAATGGTATGTATCGGGCGAGCCGTTTTATACGCCGGCCGGCGCGCTCTCCCAGGCCGTATGCGAAGCGGTGAAGCAGGTGACTGGCAGCGCGCCGCGCTTAAGCACTGGCGGCGGCACTTCCGACGGCCGCTTCATCGCGACGCTTGGCAGTCAGGTGGTGGAGCTCGGCGTCACCAACTCGACCATTCACAAGGTCAATGAGTCGGTGGAAGTTGCGCAGATCGAAGCGCTGCACGCCATGTACGTGGAAACGCTGCGGCGGCTGCTGGCCTGACTACCAGGCGAGTCGTCGATCGCGGCTGCGCCAGTTGAGCAGCACGCCGAAAGCGCCGAGTGCGAGCAGGCAGATCAGCACCCACGCAGGCATCGGCAGACCAAGAACCCGTTCGACTTTTGCGCACTCGCCCGAACCGGTGAACACCTTGCGCAGCACTTCCATGGCGGGAAAGACATCCCACATGTAGTCGAGAGTGGCGCCGCAGACTGGCACCTGTCCTGCGGGCAGCGACTGGATATAAAGATGTCGGGCCGCGACACCGATGCCAGACAAGGCAACCACGCCGATCAGCAGTGACATCACGATGCCGGCAATCCTGGCGCGCGCCGGCACAGCCGCACTCAGCAGGAACGCAATGCCGAGCGCGATGACGGCAATCCGCTGGAAGATGCACAGCGGACAGGGCTCGAGGCCGAGCTGATACTGCGAGTAAAGCGCATACCCCATCAGCGCCGCGCATATCGCAGCTCCCAGCAGATTCAGCGCAATCCGATGCGCGCGTGCGGCCGCAAGCCAGCTCATCAGTTACCGGTGCCAGGCGACCCCAGGTCGCGCTCGACATCCTCGAGCCTTGTATGGCGCACATCCTTGCCGTGCACCATGAAGATCACGTATTCGCAGATATTCTTGGCGTGGTCCCCCACGCGCTCCAGGGAACGGACGATCCACATGACGTCGAGCGTGCGGCGGATGTTGCGCGGGTCTTCCATCATGAAGGTGATGCACTGCCGGTGGATCGCCTCGTATTCCTCGTCGACCATGCGGTCGCGGCGCGCCACCTTGAGGGCTGCCTGCGCGTCCATGCGCGCAAAGGCATCCAATGCGTCGTGCACCATTTCCGCCACCAGGCGGCTCATGTGCTTGACCTCGCGATACTTGTTCTCCGGCCGTTCCATCACGGCCAGGCGCGAGGCGATGTTGCCCACCTTCTCGCCTTCGTCGCCAATGCGCTCGAGGTCGGTGATGGTCTTGATGATCGCCACGATCAGGCGCAGGTCGCCGGCGGTGGGTGCGCGCGTTGCGATAATTCGACTGCATTCTTCGTCGATCGCGACTTCCATGGAATTGACCTTGAGGTCATCGTTTGCCAGCGACTCACCCAGCGAGCTGTCACCTTCTATCAGTGAAGTGATGGCCTTGCCGAGCAGATCCTCAACCAACCCACCCATCGCCAGCACACGAGTGCGCAGGCGCTCGAGATCCTCATTGAACCGCCTTGAGATGTGGTGCGAGAGATCTGCGGTTTCCATCGATGTTCTCCGGTGCCGGACCCACGGCAGGCTGGGAATGGGTCGCGATATTACTGCCCGCGCCTGTTACAAGGACACGTCTGGGTGGAAAAATACAGGCAAACGTGCTTCCCGCACCCGGCTCACTCGTCACTTCCAGCACCGCGCCATGATGCTGCAATACATGCTTAACAATCGCAAGGCCAAGACCGGCCCCGCCGGCCTTGCGCGCGCGACCTGAATCGACGCGATAGAAGCGCTCTGTCAATCGCGGCAGATGTTCGGGAGCAATGCCCGGGCCCGTGTCCCGCACTTCGAATCGGGCCCGGCCATCGTCGAGCAGGCGCCAGCCAATGTGGATCGAACCGGTCTCCGGTGTGTACTTGGCCGCGTTGTCCACCAGGTTCGAGAACGCGGACATCAGTTCGGATTCGTCACCCAGCAGGCGCGCATCCGTGGTCACCTGGGTGCCAACCTGCGGATGTGCTGGTCGGGCGAACACATCCTTGCACAGCAGTGCGCAGATGGCCGCCACGTCGACTGGATCCCCCGCAGCCTCCTCTGAAAGCGCGTCCAGCCGCGACAGGTCGAGCAGGTCGTTGACGAGGCCGTTCATGCGCTGCGTCTGCCGTTGCATTTCACTCAGCGGACCGCGCAGGATGGCATCCAGCTCGTCATCCTGCAGCAGTGTTTCCAGGTACCCGGTCATGACGGTCAGCGGTGATCGCAGCTCGTGCGAGGCATTGGCAACGAAGTCCTGGCGCATCGATTCCAGAGCCACCTGGTGCGACACGTCGCGCACCAGCATCAACCGCTGCGTGCCGCTGTAAGGTACGACCTGCAGTGACAGGTGCAGGCGTGGCTCCGACCCGCGCGCAATGACCAGAGGCTCGTGGAAGTCTGCTCCGTCCAGGTAACGGATCAACGCGGGATCGCGGATGAGATTGATGATGCGAAGTCGCAGGTCGGCCTTGCGGCGCAGACCTAGCAGCTTGCCCGCCATGCGATTGAACCAGAGTATTTCCCAGATGGAATTCAGGATGACAACACCATCGGGCATGGCTGCAGTCGAATGCCGCAACTCGCGAAAAACATCCAGCAGCCGCTGCTTGTGGAAGCGCTTGCGGCGATGCAGGCGCACCACGCGCGCGACCACGTCGCCCCACAGGCCGGAGGAATCCGGTGGATCGCGACCGCTGCGATCCTTCAGCCAGTAATCGAGCCAGTAGAGATTGAGCAGCTGCCAGGCCAGCATGGCCGCGAGCGCCAGCGTGACTCCAGCGAGGAATCGGCCCAGCATCCACCCCAGCAGCGCGCCAACAAGCAGAGTTGCCCCGAGCCGGGCGAGCAGGAACCAGCCGGCACGGCCTGGCATCATGCGCCATAGTCCTTGGTCGAGAAGCGGTAGCCGCTGCCTCGAACGGTCTGTACCAGATGCGACATGGACACATCCTCCAGTGCCTTGCGCAGGCGACGGATGTGCACGTCAATGGTGCGCTCTTCCACATACACATTGCCACCCCAGACGCGATCCAGCAGCTGTGCGCGGGTGTATACCCGCTCCGGGTTCATCATGAAGAACTCGAGCATGCGGTATTCGGTGGGGCCCAGCGGCACATCGGTGTTGCCAGCCGTCACGCGGTGCGCGGCGCGATCGAGCTGCAGCCCGCCCAGATCGATGCCATCTTCGGTGGACGGGCCGCCCGCCCGACGCAGCACCGCATTGATGCGCGACAGAAGTTCGCGCGGCGAGAACGGCTTGGTCATGTAATCGTCGGCGCCGCCATCGAGGCCCGCCACCTTGTCACCCTCGGCCGCCCGCGCTGTCAGCATGATGACGGGCAGATCCCGCGTCGCCGATTCACGCTTGATGAGGCGCGTGAGTTCCAGGCCGCTCATGTCCGGCAGCATCCAGTCGATCAAGACCAGATCCGGGCGCTTGTCAGTGAGATGAATGCGCGCCTTGTGGCTGTCTTCCGCTTCGCTCACGTCGAACCCTGCACGCCGCAGGGCATAGGCGAGCATCTCCCGGATGGGCTGTTCATCTTCGACGATCAATATCTGGCGCAAGGAATTTCCTGTCTGCTGGTGGTTGGTCGATCCCCGCAATTTCATGACAAGTTTGTTACATGCGTCTTACAAACGGGCCTCAGCTTTGAATTTTTGCGCTGACGACCTGATCACGGACATAAACGGGCAGCGCCAGTGCGCCATCGAGCCACCGCGCCCCTGCCCTGAGGTCACCCGCTGCGAGCCGCGCAATTTCCCGTGCATGGGGTTCCGCGTCGCTGAAACACCGATCACACGCCAACTGCAATGATTCTGCAATCTTCGGCCATGCTGCGAGGCCGAGTCCGGCGGCAACGGCACATGGGCGCGGACAGACTGACAGCAGCTGGTCCGGCGCAGCAACCTGCTCCGGCGTCAGCGCAGCTGCGAGCCCGCCATCAGCGGTGTCATAGGCCGCCCAGTAGACCTCACCCATGCGCGCATCCATGCAGGCCAGGACATTGCCGCCTCCCCGGGGGGTGCCCGCCACCTGCATGCGCTGCACGGCCTGCGCCGCCAGCGCGCGCAGATCGGAAACCGGCAGCACGGGGAGACCGGCGCCCAATGCCAGTCCCTGGGTGACCGACGCCGCCACGCGCACGCCGGTGAACGAACCGGGACCCCGACCAAATGCAATGCCCTGCAACTGCCGCAGCGTCACCCCGGCTTCAGCCAGCACCGCATCGATCATCGGCAGGATCAGGCGGGCGTGTTCGCGGGCCGTGGCCACCTCGCGCACGATCAGCGCGTCATCCAGCAGCAAGGCAACGGAACATTGCGCGCTGGCCGTATCAATGGCGAGCAGCCTCACGCGCGCTCCAGAGCCACGCGGCTGGCGAGGATCATCCGGAACATCTCGGCCACGTCGGCAAGACTGCGCGTGCGACGCATCGGCGGCAGACTGGCCAGCAACTTCTTGCCATAGCCCTTGCCCACGAGCCGCGGATCGCAGATGGCCACCACGCCGCTGTCGTCTTCGCTGCGGATCAACCGGCCCACACCCTGCTTCAAGGCGATGGCCGCTTCCGGCAACTGGAAATCACTGAAGGGATTGCCGCCATCTTCACGCGCCCGCTGCAGACGCGCGCGGGTCACGGGATCTTCCGGCGAAGCGAATGGCAGCCGGTCGATCACCACCAGCCGCAGCGCACTGCCCTTCACATCGACGCCTTCCCAGAAACTCGCAGTGCCGAGCAGCACGGCATCACCGTGTTCGCGGAATTCCCGCAGCAGTTGCTCGCGTGGCGATTCGCCCTGCACCAGCAGCCGAAAGGAGCCGCCGGGCCGGGCGCGCCAGCGCTCACGCAGACGTTTCGCGGCATGCTCCAGCGCGCGATGGCTGGTGAACAGCAGGAACGCGCCGCCCTCCGCCAGCTCAGCCAGGGAAGCCGCCGTGTTGACCACAGCATCACCATACTCCGGCGATGCAGGATCGGGCAGACCCGGCGGTGCATACAGCAGCGCCTGCTGCGGATAATCGAATGGACTCTCGATACACAGCGTGTCGCAGCGATCCTGCAGCCCCAGACGCTCGATGAAATGCGAGAAATCACCGGCCACGGCCAGCGTTGCGGAGGTGAACACCCAGGCGGTGGGACGCGCGGAAAGGATCCGCCGCAGCGTATCGCCCACATTGAACGGCACAATCTGGCAGGAAAAACCGCGTGCCGAAGGCGTCAGCAGTCGCGCGCCTGCGGCGGGCGCAGCATCCAGCACGGCATCCAGCTCACCCGCCAGTGCGGTGGCACGCAGCATCAGCTGGGCGATGCCATCGCCGGCATCGAGCGCCCGCAGGGCGTCCGCAATATCGCACAGCGCCGTGACCAGCCCGTGCGCGGCAGCATCCAGCGCCTGCAGGTCATCGCCCCACGTCAGGCGCGTGCCGCCTGCGCCGGTTACGGCCGCTGTCCGGACCGCGCGCTGCAGCGCCAGGCGCAGCGCCTGATCCACTGCACCCAGGTGCGTCGCATCGAAGCCACTCTGCACCAGCACCGGCGGCAGATCCTGCAGCAGCTGCTCCACTTTGCGTGAACTGAACTGCGCACCGAAGAACTGCGCGGCGAGATCCGGCAGCTGATGCGCCTCATCCAAGATCACGGCATCGGCGCTGGGCAGGATGTCGCCATAGCCCTCTTCCTTCAGCGCAAGATCAGCCAGCAGCAGATGGTGATTGACCACCACGATGTCGGCTTCATTGGCGCGCCGGCGCGCGGCAAACACATGGCAGCGCGAGAATTCCGCGCAGCGGTTACCCGTGCAGCTGTCGCGTGTGGAAGTGAGCCGCTCGCGCAGCGGATGCCCATCGGAAAGTTCCGTGAGTTCTGCCAGGTCGCCGTCACTGGTGGCATCGACCCATTGCGCCACGCGCTGCAGCAGCGAACCTGCACCCGCATCCAGCGGCAGTTCTGCCGGCATGCGCCGGTAACGTTCGAGGCACAGGTAATTGGCGCGGCCTTTCAGCAGCGCCACCGTAGTGCCACGTCCCAGCGCCGCAGCGAGCATCGGCAAGTCGCGGTGAAACAACTGATCCTGCAGCGTGCGCGTACCAGTGGAAACGATGACCCGCAGGCCGGCCAGCAGTGCCGGGACCAGATAGGCGTAGGTCTTGCCCGTTCCCGTGCCGGCTTCCGCTACCAGCCAGCGACGCTCGGCCAGAGTGCGCGCAACCGCTGCGGCCAGCTGCAGCTGCACATCGCGCGGCCGGAAGCCCGACACGGTTCGCGCCAGCGGACCCTCGGGTCCGAAGATTTCTTCAAGGTCCTGCATGGGGGATGGCACAGTCCACGGCGAGACGCGGCGCGTCAACCGGCATGATGGAGGGGATCCACAAAATAGTGCTACGCAACATAATGGCGAGGAATTTCGCCAGATTCTCGCACCGATTACTGGCTAGGCAACCGCTTTTTCCCCAGCTGGGTATACTCTCCACCCCATTCAATAATGATTGTCTGCAAGGTACTGAACATGGCGACAGCTCCCAGCGCGTTCAAACCCCTTCCCGAAATTTCACCCGAGGTTGCAGCCTGGGTTGCCGGGGTGGCCCAGCAGACACAGCCCGACCGGATCTACTGGTGCGATGGCTCACCGTCAGAGACTGCGCGACTGCGCAATGAGCTGATCGCGCGCAAGGAACTTGCGCCGCTGAATGAAAAGACTTTCCCCGATTGCTACAGCGCCCGCTCGCATCCCAGCGATGTGGCACGCGTCGAACACCTGACCTTCATCTGCACGCAGAACAAGGAAGACGCCGGCCCCAACAATCACTGGATGGCGCCCGCCGACGCGCACGCGAAGATGGACGCGCTGTTTGACGGCTGCATGAAGGGCCGCACGCTGTACGTCGTGCCCTACTGCATGGGGCCCATCGATTCCCCCTACGCGCGCTGCGGCGTGGAAATCACCGACAGCTCCTATGTTGTGCTGAACATGGCGATCATGACGCGCATGGGTCGCCAGGCTCTGGAGCGCATTGCAGCCGGAGGCGGCAAATTCGTGCGCGGCCTGCATTCGATCGGCGAGCTGGATCCGAAACGCCGTTTCATCATGCACTTCCCCGAAGAGCTCTCGATCAAGAGCTTTGGCTCCGGCTATGGCGGCAATGCCCTGCTGGGCAAGAAATGCCATGCGCTGCGTATCGCCAGCTACCAGGCACGCACCGAAGGCTGGCTGGCCGAACACATGCTGATCGTCGGCTTGAAGAGCCCCAAAGGCGAGCTGCACTACGTGGCATGCGCCTTTCCGTCGGCCTGCGGCAAGACCAATCTTGCGATGCTGATCCCGCCGTCCACGATGCCGGGCTGGGAAGTGTTCACCGTTGGCGATGACATCTGCTGGATGCAGCCTGGTCCCGATGGCCGCCTGTGGGCGATCAATCCGGAATCCGGTTACTTCGGCGTGGCGCCGGGCACCAGCCCGAAGACCAACAAGAACGCCTACGACATGATCCGCAAGGACACGCTGTTCACCAATGTGGCGCTCACGGCGAACAATGAGCCCTGGTGGGAAGGCATGGGCCATGGCGAGCCGGCCATTGACTGGCAGGGTCGTCCCTATGATGGAAAGCATGGTCCGGCCGCGCATCCAAATTCCCGTTTCACGGTCAGCGCCGTGCACAACCCGGCATACACGAACGAAGCCGAGAATCCGCGTGGTGTGCCGATCTCGGCCATCGTGTTCGGTGGTCGCCGCCGCGAGATCGCCCCGCTGGTGTACGAAGCCCGCAGCTGGCAGCACGGCGTGCTGGTTGGTGCCTCGGTTGCTTCTGAAACCACTGCCGCTGCCACCGGTGCAGTCGGCGTGGTGCGGCGTGACTCGATGGCGATGAAGCCGTTCTGCGGTTACAACTTCGCGGATTACTTCACGCACTGGCTCAACGTCGGCGCGAAGCTCAAGCAGCCGCCAAAGATCTTCCACGTCAACTGGTTCCGCCAGGGCGCGGATGGCAAGTTCCTGTGGCCGGGCTTCGGCGACAACCTGCGCGTGCTGTCCTGGATCCTCGAACGCTGCGCGGGCCGCGCCGAGGCGAAGGAAACGGCCATCGGCAACCTGCCGCGCGCGCAGGACTTGAACACCGACGGGCTGGATATTGCCCCGGCCGTGCTCGAGGAACTGCTCAGCGTGAAGGCGGATGCATGGCGCAAGGAAGTGGCGGAGATCCGCAGCTACCTGGGCGAATACGGCAGCCGCACGCCGGCCGCCATGTATGCGGAACTCGACGGCGTGGAAAAGCGCCTGGCCTGAATCGCGCGGTGACCAGACCGCGCGCCCTCATGGCGCGCGGATGTATTGCGGGCCCGCTACGCTTCTTCGCAGACGAACCGGATCGTCTGCGGTGAATCTTCTTCCGGCACCTTGCCCAGGCCGATCATTCCCGCGCCCTTCAGCTGCATGCTGTCGCGCCGCACGAACGACTCTTCACCGGCCACCGAATTGACGAAGGTGCCGTTGGTGCTCTGGTCGATCAGCAGGAACTTGCTGCGGCTGATCTCGATGCGCGCGTGGATGCGCGAGATCAGGTTGCCACGGATCACCACGTCGTTTTCGTCGGCGCGGCCGATGGCGATCTGCGCCCTGGATTCATCGACCACCAGTTCGCGATCGGGCAGCGTCAGCCGCAGCCGCAATGCCTTGCGCTCGGTTGAACTGCCGATGTTGATCGAAGGCAGCATGCTGGTGACGTCGTCGGTTTGCCAGATCGCCTCGTAAAGCGTGATCTCGGCGCCCTGGCCCTTCAGGGTAGCCACATCGATCTGCCGCACCGATGCGCGCCACTCGGCCGAGAGCTGCTCAACCGTCGCGGCAGTGGTCATGATCTGGCCCGACTTCGCCTGGCTGGTCATGCGGTTGGCGGTGTGCACGGTGGCGCCGAACACGTCGCGGCTTTCCAGCACCACCGGCCCATAGTGGCAGCCGATGCGCACGGACACCGATTGCCCGTCGACCTGCAGAGCGGGATGGGTCGTGATGCTGCGCTGGATCAGCGCCGCGGCGTTCAGGGAATCGTCGGCGGTGGGAAAGGTCGCCATGACCTCGTCGCCCATGGTCTTGATGACGGTGCCGCGGTTCTGCTCGGTGGCGTTCTGCATCAGCTCGATGCACAGGGCAATGACCTCGCGCGCGCGCTGGTCGCCAAGGACTTCGTAGATGCGTGTCGACCCGACGACGTCGGAGAACAACACGGCAAGCTCGATATCAGTTCCCATGCAGCCCAAAAAAGTGTGAACTAGTTCACAAGATTGAGGCATGACCTTATGGAAAACAAGCCACTTACGACCGACAAGCGATCTTTCTACGCAGCTGTCGCGGCTATGGCCATGGCGGAGTTGAAAACTTCATCGACGCTCGCCCCTGACTGGGCATGCTGCGAGAGCACCTGGCGTAGGGCTTTTGCGCCCGCCTGACCACTCATGAGGCCCAGCATGTGGCGGGTGATGGCGTTCAGCGGCGTACCCTGCCGCACTTCCCCTGATGCGTACTCGCGCATGGCCTCGAGGACAGCGACGTTCCCCACCACAGCCCCTGCTCCCGGATTCAGGGCCGCATGCAGCTCACCAAGCAGTTGTGGGCGGTGATAAGCCTCGCGGCCGATCATGACCCCATCAAACCTCTGCAGTGCCTGCAGCACTGCCTCTTCCGTTCGGACGCCGCCATTGACGACGACGGGCACGGCGGGCATCGACGCTTTCAGAGCTGCCACTACATCGAAGCGCAGCGGTGGCACGGTGCGATTTTCATGCGGCGAGAGACCGCCAAGCACCGCCTTGCGGGCATGCACGATCAGCTCATCCGCGCCGGCTGCGACGATGCCCTGCGCGAACTCGGACAGCGCGGCCATATCGGCCGCGTCGAATCGCTGCGCGGCATCCATGGCGGCTGCCGTACTGGGCAAGGTCGCCCGGTCCACGATCCCGACCCTGAACTTGACCGTGACAGGGACGCGCACCGCCTGCTTCATTGCGGCCACGCAGTCCGCCACGACCGCCGGAGTGCGCATAAGGCACGCGCCAAATGAACCGGCATGCACCCGATCGCTGGGGCAGCCACAGTTCAGGTTCACCTCGCCGTAACCTGCGTCTTCGGCGATGCGCGCAGCCTGCGCGAGGGGGACCGGATCGGAACCGCCGAGCTGTATGGCCAGCGGCTGCTCGCGCGGGGAATAGCGCAGCAGGCGCTGCTGGTCGCCGCGCAGGATTGCGTTGGCGTTGATCATCTCCGTATAGAGCAGCAGCGAAGGTGAGAACTGTCGCAGGAAGTAACGGCAGTGACGGTCCGTCCAGTCCATCATGGGGGCAACGGACACTCGCCTATCAATGGTTTGGACCGATTTCGCGTCCAGACTGCTACTTTTACCGCTTGCTGTCAACATTCTGTATCACGCATAATCACGCTGTATCACTGATATTCCACAGCCAAGTGATACAGGAGTGATACAGGACGTGGCGACATTCACCGAACGCGGGGGCAGACACCGGGCGCTGGTGCGCAAGGCTGGCCATACTAAGTGCGCCACATTCGATACCAGCACCGCTGCGAAGGCGTGGGCGAAGACTATCGAGCGCGAACTCGATGAACTGAAAGCCACAGGCGTAATGAATCCCCGCGAAACCACGCTCGCCAG
>JANPGU010000243.1:0-15209 GCA_031424095.1 Gammaproteobacteria bacterium | reverse complement strand
CCTTATCCTGGGTCATGGCACCAATGTGCGCGTGCTTTGGGTTGACACGTTTACCAACTATTCCAGTTCCGATTACAACGGGTTTCGCGTCAATCCGGGATCAGCAGAGTCATTCGCGTGGAACTCGCCGCCCTTCAATGTCAGCAGCGACTACTTTCCGGAGCGCAAGCACATCCCTACCGAGACCCTGCCGATGTCGACGATGGCCAGTGCGCCAGGGCAGGCGGCGGGACAGGGCCGCACGCTGGCCTGGGCACAGGCGGTGCCACTCGAGAAGCGGGCGTTCCGCACATTGAAGGAATACGCGCGCGTTACGGGACAGGACCGCCACAGCGTGTTGCTGGACTTCGATACCTTCGTGAGTGCGCCACTGCCGGACTACAGCGACCCCACGCGGGTCGTGGATCCGGCGTCAATCGATCTGCGGCTGCGGCCGGGCTCGAAGGCGACAGACGCCGGCACGATCCTGCCGAATGTGACGGACGGGTTTGTCGGCAGGGCGCCTGATCTGGGCGCCTACGAGCAGGGTCAGGCGATGCCGCACTACGGCCCGCGGCCGTAGTGCTGCTGCAGATTGCAGTCTACCGTTGCTTCTGCGAGCTGCCCACGCAGCCCCAGAAGATAAAGAGTGCAGTGACCAGCAGCGCGATATTCGGGACGTAAACAGCAACCTGCTCACCCAAGCTGGTGCTGCCGAGCCAGACTGCGAACGCCACGATCATCAGCGCAAGCGGTGCGATCACCAGGCCAGCAGGGCGGCCCATGTCCCGCAGGCGCCCTGCAAGCAGCAGGCTGCCGGGGATGAGCAGCACGGCGATGCACCACTGCGCAGTGCGCCCCGTCACCAGATATTTGTAGAAGACCACTGCCAGCAGCAGCGTGAGCAGCGCGGCGATGAACTTCCCGGTCGCTGTTCTGCCTGGTTGCACATACATGGATTCAAACGCGTCGCGGATGCCCCCGGCGGTTTCGCCCAGTGTAAGGGCGTGCCGCTGGAGCACGCCCCGATAGTACGGGAGACAGCCCAGCATCAGCAGGCCGTTGAGTGCAAATGCGACCAGTGTCAGCACGGCTCCCAGGGGTCGGTGCTCGAGCACCACCGACCAGTAGAGCGCGCAGGTCGACACCGGCATGACCACACAAAGCGCAACAGGAACCAGTATGCCGGCCAGCAGCAGGGCCCCTGCGACCAGCTCGATGACCATGGCGACGTGCAGCAGGCCGGAATGCGTGAAGGCATTCATCAGCGTCACGGCCATCGGCTCATGCCCCGTGGGTTCAGCCCACAGCGGCACGAAGAAATGATTGACGCCATTGGCGAGCATCCACGCGCCGAAGGCCAGCCGGCCGACAAGAAAGAGTTGCTGCATGGACTGCGGTGTTACGCGCATGGCGAACATGCTGCGGTAGCTGCGGATGTAGGCCAGGCAGAGCAATACATTGCACAGCAGCGTGGCCTCGCCGAATCGCGCGGCGCGCGAGCCCCACCCTTCGAGCGGCACATCCCACCAGAACACGCAAAATGAGACCGGCACGCAGATCAGGACCGCAAGGGGTCCGAAGAATCCCGTCAATACGCCGATGCCTGCAATCAGTTCTACTGCCTTGACAAGGTCGAACAGGCCACTATCGATCAGCGCCACGATGAGCTCGCGGCTGAGGGGCTGGGAGCCCATCGGTTGAGGGAAGATTGGAATGAAGTGGTTCAGGCCGGCTGGAATCATCCAGGCTGCGAACACGAGTCGGACGTACCAGACGGCGTATTTCATGATGGTCCCCTGCTGATACCGTGCTGCAGTATCGAGCGCGTTATTCTTCTGATACAACGCAGGGTAATCCCCATGAGCCGGACCTGCAAATGTCGTACACCGCTGGCAATTGGCGCGCGTCGCACGTTAGCCTTCACCGTCCGGATGGGGAGTAGCGCATGCCGTCACGACGCGACTTTCACAAGCTCTCGATAGCTGCAGCAGTCGCAGCGCTGCCCGCCGCGGCGTCGGCCCAGAATGCCCCACCGCCATCCATTGCAGCTCCCGCCCGTCGGCCCGAGGAAATGCTCACGCTGAAGCCGGAGTTGTATGGCACCCATGGCATGGTTGCTGCCGGTCGCCAGCACACGGTCGAAGCTGGCATTCGTATCCTCGCCGCTGGCGGCAACGCCTTCGATGCGGGAGTGGCGGCAGTACTGGCAGCGGCAGTGTGCGAGGTTTCGCATTTCGGTCTGGGTGGCGAGGCACCGGCCATCGTGTTTGAAGCCGGCAGTGGCAAGGTCACCGTAGTCTCTGGCCAAGGGTATGCACCGAAGGCTGCGACACCAAAGCTTTTCCTCGCCGCGGGTGTGATACCGGGCAACGGTCCAAATGGCGGAACCGTACCGGCCGTGATCGACGCCATGGCATTGACCCTGCAGAACTTCGGCACGATGTCGCTGGGTCAGGTGCTGGCGCCTGCGATCCAGCTTGCCGACGGCTTCCCCATGTACGCAGGGCTGCGCCACGCGATGCTGGGCAACTACCAGGACACGGTGAAATGGGAATGGTCCCGTCGCACCTATTACCCGGACACCCGCGTTCTCGAAGCCGGAGAGATGTTTCGGCAGCCGAACCTCGCCGCCACGCTGCGAGCGATTACCGCTGGCGAGCGCGCAGCGCTGGGCAAGGGCGCCGACCGCGTCAAGGCCATCGAGGCCGGGCGCGATGTGTTCTACAAGGGCGACGTGGCGCGTCGCATTGCCGCTGCCGTGCAGGCCGACCATGGCTTGCTCAGCTACGAGGATCTCGCTGCCTATCGCGGGCGGCTGGAACCCGCAGTCACCACGCGCTTCCAGGGCTATGACATCCACAAGGCCGGATTCTGGAGTCAGGGGCCGGCGCTGCTGATGACGCTGAACATCCTCGAGGCCGCGGGCATCGAAAAACTGCGCCATGGCAGTGAGCAGTATCTGCACACGCTGATCGAGGCGATCAAGCTCGCCTTCGATGACCGCAATGCATGGTTCGGCGACCCGCTGTTCGCCGACATTCCCGCTGCTGGGCTGCTGTCAAGAAGCTATGCCGTCGAGCGCGCGGCGCTGATTGGTGCGCAGGCTTCGCTGCAGCATCGCTATGGCAACCCCTACGCGCATCAGAGCGGTGGCCGTCGTCCGGCCACTGCATTCGTGCCGCACCTGGTCAAGCTCCCGGGCAGTCCTGCCAATGACACGACTGCAATCGAAGTCGTGGACGCGCGCGGCAACCTGTTCAGTTGCACGCCGAGCTCGGGGTGGATGGTCGGTGGCGCGTACATCGCAGGGGATACCGGCGTGCCGCTCAGCAACCGGATGACTGTGTTCGATCTGGATCCGGCCAGTCCCAACGTGCTGGCTGGCGGCAAGCGGCCGCGCACCACGTTGACGCCTACCATCGTCACCCGTGACGGGAAGCCTTTTCTTGCTGCCGGCACGCCAGGCGGCGACAGTCAGGACCAGCACATTGCGCAGACCCTGCTCAACATCATCCTCGGCAAGCAGAACATCCAGCAGGCGCTTGAATCACCGCGCGTCGAGTCTGCGCATTTCCATCAGTCATTCGAAGACAAGCGCGATGCACCCGGAGCAGTGGAGATCGAGCAGCGCATACCTGGCGCCACCATCACTACGCTGATGGGTCGCGGGCATCGCGTCGATCTGATCGGCAGCTTCGGCGCCGGGACGGCCGGTGTCGCCGTGGGTGTGGATGCCAGATTCGGTACGCTGCGTGGCGGCGCTGATGTGCGCGGCGAGCGCCTTGTCTTCGGTTGGTGAACCAACGAGCGCCTGATCACCTGATGAACCCGGTTCCTGGCAGCACTTTCCATCCGCTGGAACAAGCCGACGCCCTGCACGATGGCTATCTGAAAGCCTTCGCCACAGGCGGTTGCGATCTCGTCCTGACCCAGCAGGGTGGTGTTCCATCCATTCTTGAAGGCATCTGCCCCCATGCGGGTCATCCGCTCGCCGGCGCGCGAATCATCGGCGCAGGTCTGCGCTGTGACATGCATGGCTATCTTTTCGACCTTCACAGCGGGGCCTGCACATATTTCACCGAAGGCCCCTGTCGCGGACTGCGTGTCTACAGACACGAGCTGCGGGACGGGATGATCGGCGTATTGCTCTAGTGCTGGCGCAGGCAAATTTGCCGTGCCGGCGTGGCTCGGCGAGAATCCGTGCTTGCCCCCTGGAGATGTAACGTGACCGATACGCTGCCCGACCGTCTGAGCGTCGACCCCACCAGCCGCTTTCACGACGAAAAGCTGCTGGCCCGCAATATCGGCATCCGGTTCAACGGCGTCGAGCGCACCAACGTAGAGGAATACTGCGTCTCCGAAGGCTGGATCCGCTCCTCCGTCGGCAAGACGCTCGACCGGCGCGGCAAGCCGCTGACGGTTCAGCTCAAAGGCACGGTCGAGCCTTTCTTCAAGGAGTAAGCGCAACTTCGCTGCCGTGACCATGACGCAGCATCGCGCCACATTTCGCGGCAATAAAGCAAGGTTGCCCAGCAAGGCTTGCGCAGTCTGCGGGCTGCCCATGACCTGGCGACGAAGCTGGGCAAAGAACTGGGCGGAGATCAAATACTGCTCGGCCGCGTGCCGCGCGAAGAAAGTTCGTGGTTGAACTGCGCGCGCTGATTGTCGTGCTCGGCGACCAGCTGGATGCCAACGCCGCGGCCTTCGATGGCTTCGATGCCAGCATGGATGCGGTGTGGATGGCGGAGGTGGCCGAAGAATCAACCCATGTCTGGTCGAGCAAGCCGCGCATCGTGATGTTTCTTGCTGCCATGCGGCACTTTGCCGCGGCGCTGGTGGATGCCGGGCGGACGCTGCACTACACGCGGCTTGATGCAGCCGCAACCAGCGGCGGACTTGCGGCCCAGTTGCAAGCCGATATTGCGCGGCTCCAGCCTGCTAGGGTCGTGCTGACCGCGCCGGGGGACTGGCGCGTGTTGCAGATGATCAAGACAACTGCCGCAGCCAGTGGCCTGCCGCTGGAGGTTCGCGACGATCGCCACTTCTACTGCGGTGTGCGGGACTTTGCCGCCCACGCCAAGAATCGCAAGTCGCTGCGCATGGAGTATTTCTACCGCGAGCAGCGCAGGCGCCATGGCATCCTGATGCAAGGTGATGAGCCGCTCGGCGCACGGTGGAACTTCGACGCTGAAAACCGCGAGGGCTTCAGTGCGGCAGGGCCTGGGGCTGTGCCGCCTCCTGCCCGCTTCGAACCCGATGCGATCACACGTGATGTGATCGCAACGGTCGAGGCTCGATTCAGCACGCACCCCGGCAGTCTCGATAGCTTTGCCTGGCCGGTGACCCGCGCCCAGGCCCGGCAATCACTGCGCAGATTCATCGAACAGCGGTTGCCATTGTTTGGCCGCTACCAGGATGCGCTATGGCCGGGTGACCCGTGGCTGTACCACTCGCATGTGTCGGCTGCGCTGAACCTGAAGCTGCTGGATCCGCGCGAGGTGGTGGCCGCTGCAGAAGTGGCGTATCACGATGGCAGCGCGCCGCTCGCGAGCGTGGAAGGATTCGTGCGCCAGATCCTGGGCTGGCGCGAGTATGTACGCGGTGTTTACTGGACGTCCATGCCCGGATACCTGGAGCGCAACGCGCTGGACGCACAGGAAGACCTTCCCGCGTGGTACTGGACCGGCGCCACCGACATGGCCTGCCTGCGCGATGCGCTGGCGCAGACACTGCAGCACGGCTATGCCAACCACATCCAGAGGCTGATGGTCACGGGCCTGTATGCATTGATGCTGGGTGTGCAGCCGAAGCAGGTGCATGCCTGGTACCTGGCTGTCTATGTGGACGCCGTCGAATGGGTGGAGCTGCCCAACACGCTGGGCATGAGTCAGTACGCCGATGGCGGTGTGATGGGCAGCAAGCCCTACATCGCCACTGGCAAGTACATCCAGCGCATGAGCCCCCATTGCAAAGGCTGTCGCTATAATCCTGCCGAGCGCAGCGGCGCAGACGCCTGCCCGTTCACCACCCTGTACTGGGATTTCCTGATGCGGCACGAGGCCATGCTGGCGCGCAATCCCCGCATGGCCTTGCAGGTGAAGAACCTCGCCCGGCTGGACGATGCGCAGCGGCAGCTGGTGCGCGCCAGGGCTGCCGCTATACGTAGTGGTGAGATCGGCGTCAGCGCACCGGCTGGGTGCGCGCCACCTCGGCCACCGAGATGAGATATGCGCGCAGGTCGACCGTGTCGCCTTGCTTCAGATAATCGCGGAACGAAGCCATGCCGCGCTCTGACAGCGTCCCCTGCATGACGATGGCATCCAGCAGTTCCTGACTGTGCAGGGCCGGTGAGCGACGCAGATCAGGAAAGGTCGAACGTGCGGCCCCGTTGCGGCCATGGCAAAGCTGGCATTGCGCCTCGAAAACCTGTGCACCCCGCTGGATGGCCGCCGCATCGGCGAACTGCGGCGGTGGCGCAATCGGCTGCTCGGCGAAGGCGGGCAGGTCCGGCAGGACGGTCTTGCCGCCCATCTTGAATACCAGCAGTCGCGCACCGTTCGGTGCGTAGTAGCCGCCCGGCATCGGACCGCCCACCGCGATGGCAACGTATTGCTGGCCGCCCAGTTCATAGCTGATGCCGCCGGCAAGCACGGCAGTCTTCGTGTCGAAGCTCCACAGGCGTTTGCCATCCGTGGCGCGGTAGGCGGCGAATTCCCGCTTCGGGAGATTGCCGTGGAACACCAGATTGCCCGCGGTTGCGAGCGCGCCGCTGGTTACCTGCACGCCGCCGGCAGGGTTGATGAATTCCTCACTGCGCCACACTTCGCGCTGTGCCACCGGATCCCAGGCGGCCAGTCTGCCGGTGAAGCTCTGCTTCGTGCCCGGATTATCGACCAGGTATTTCTGGCGCGCTTCCAGTGGTCCGATCAATTGCCAGTGCGTGGTGGCGGGAATATAGACCAGTCCCGTGGCAGGGCTGTACGACATCGATTGCCAGGAGTGAGCACCAGCGGGCCCGGGCGCGAGATTGAAGACCTTGTTGGTGAGATTGGTGCGCGCCTCCGGCACTACATCGGGACGGCCAGTCTGCAGGTTCACGCCGGTGGCCCAGTTCACATCCGTGAAAGGTTTGGCCGACAGCAGCTTGCCGCTGGCCGCGTCGAGCACATAGAAGAATCCGTTCTTCGACGCCTGGGTCACGACGTGGCGCTTTGCGCCATCGAGTTCGAGGTCCAGCAGCATCAGCTGCTGGCCGGTGTCGTAGTCCCAGGTTTCCCATGGCGTGGTCTGGTAGTGCCAGGCGTAGCTGCCATCCTTGGCATGCACCGCAACGATGGAAGTGATGAACAGGTTGTCGCCGCCGGCGGCGTCGCGCTGCACGGAATCCCACGGTGCGCCATTGCCGGTGCCGAATATCACAAGGTCGGTGACCGGATCGTAGGTGATCGCGTCCCACACGGTCCCGCCGCCGCCTGCTTTCCACCAGCCTGGTGTCTTCCAGGTGGCGGCCGCCATTTCCATGGCCTTGTTCTCGAAGCCCTTGGCGGGATCGCCCGGTGTAGTCCAGAACCGCCACAGCAGCTTGCCCGTGTCGGCGTCATAGGCATCGACGTAACCACGCGCGTCGAATTCGCCACCGGCCGAACCGATGAAGATCCTGCCATTGGCGATGCGTGGCGCGCCGGTGATCGAGTAACGCCGTTCGTCAGGCGTGGACTTGGTGGACCACACCTGTTTGCCGCTGCGTGCGTCGAGGGCGATCAGCCGGCCGTCGAGCGTGCCGAAGATGATCTTGCCTTTCCAGGCCGCGGCGCCACGATTGTCCACGCCGCAGCAGATGTTGATGTTCCAGGCGCCGGCGACCTTGGGATCGTGCAGCCACAGCTGCTTGCCGGTCTTCGCATCCAGCCCCATCACCTTGCTCCACGGCAGGGTAAGGTAGAGGACGCCGTCGATCATCAGCGGCGTGCTCTCGATGTTCTGGTTGGTGGGCAGGTCTGCGAACCAGGCTAACCCAAGCTTGTCGACATTGCCGGCATTGATCTGCTTCAGCGGACTGAAGTACTGCTCGTCGTAGGTGCGACTGTGGCTCAGCCACTGGCCGCTCTCCTTGTCGGCCTTGAGCAGTCGCTGGGCGTCGACCTTTGCAGGGGAGGCGGCCTGCGCCTGGGCGCCAATGAGCACGGCTGCACCAAGGATGAAGCGGAACAGCTTCTGTGACGTCATGAGCATTCCCTTTCCAGTTCCTGTTATTGAGCTTGCGCAACGCGCGCCAACGGACTGCCATATACCTCGAACTGCGCCACGTCGGACCATCCGCCGGGGCCATGGCCGCTGCCCGGCATCAGGTCGGCGAAGCCGATGGCTTCCACGTTCTTCAGGTCCACCTTGTCGAGCAGCGTGCCCGTGGCCACCACGCGGCTGATGTCGAGATTCGTCCAGTGCAGGTCGGCGAATGCGATCTCGCTCACCAGCCAGTCACGCGTGCTGCCCACGGCCTGATCGCCTACGAGCCATGTGCCATCGGCCAGTTTCACGATGGGGCGGATCTGGTGATAACCCGACATCTTCGTGTTCCAGCGGATGCGGGCGAGTCCGGAGAGGTCCATCTGCCGCGATCGGCTGCGAAAGCTGGCCGCACAGGGAGTGGTACACATGCCAGTCCAGAGGTGGATCGGATTGTTCTCATCGCCGGCGATGCCGGTTAGCAGGATCTCGCCAGCCGGCACGTGCAGTTGCAGTTCCAGGTCGCTGTTGCCGATCGAATCCGCGCCGACAGGATGCTCTCCGCCCTTGTCAGTCTGCCGCCACTCTTCGCGAAAGAGCAACGGCGGACGCAGGATTCGTGGTGCTGCGGGCGTTGCGGCCGCGGACGTAGCTTGCCCGGGTGCCTGCGCAGCCAGGGCGCTTGCGCCCAGCAGTACAAGCGCGAAGCTCGCGGTAACGGATTGCAGTTTCATGTCAGTCCCCCCTCGTATGTTCTTGTTGCGACCACGCGCGGTCGTCAGTGGTGATTCACGTGCCCCTGATTCGCATAGATCAGGCAGTCGTACTGACCCGTCACTGAATGTTCATAGCGCGTGCGTCTGAGCCAGGGAATGCGCGAGAACGCGGCTTCGACAGACGGAACGGCCGCGGTGTAAAGCAGGTAAACCACCACCACGCGACGCGGGTGTTCCGCCAGCGCGCCGCCGAGGCGCTCAAACACGCGCAGCGTCAATTCGGGATCGAACGGATGATAGAGGTGGACCAACAAGTTGGTTGCGGGAAAATCGAAACGCGTTGCTTCTTCATTCTCGACGGTTATCATGCTGCGCGAAGAGGGTCGGAATGCAGCGGCATTGCTGCGCGCGATCGCACACAGCTGCGCAGAAATCTCGACGCCCACCACCTGTTTGAATGGCCGCTCGGATGCGAGCAGTAGAACACGTCCCTTGCCACAACCAAGATCCACGAAGCTGAATTCCCGTGGATCTACGCCGGCATTGTCCAGCATCCAGCGCGTTATGCGGGGCGGAGATGCCAGATAGAGGATGGCCTTCTCGCGCACGTCTGCGTCATCGATCCCGAGGTCGTCGGTCTGGATCCTGCCGGAGGTGTCGGTTCCGTGTTTCCGGTCGAACGAAGAGTCCGATTCCGCGCTGTACGACAGCGCCTGGATGGCGATATCCGAAAAGGTGCGGAAGAACCCGCCGCTGGCGATCGAATATCGGATCCGACGGAGTCTGCTCATGACGACCATGGTAGCCGCTCAGCGCGTGGCTTTCCTCCTGAAAGCCAGGAACACATTGCCTGCGCGCTGGCCGCCCATCAGGCCATAACCGGAGTTCAGGAACAGATAGCCATTGGCGGCAACGATCGAGGCATTGTCGATGCCGCCCCCATGACCGGCCACGCCGTTGACGCCCGCATACGGACGCGCGGTGTCGTAAGTCCACAGCACCAGACCGGTCTCGTGATCGAGTGCGCGCAGGATGCCATCGGCACCGCCTTGCACCAGCGCGCCGTCCACCAGTGTCGGGGCACCGCTTTGGCCTATGCCAAGGCAGTTCGGCACGCGCTGCCGGCGGTCACCGCTGCAATCCGGCTGCGGCTCGAACGACCACAGTAGCTTGCCGTCGTCCACGCGCACGGCATGAATGCCGGCACGCTGGTTTGCGTCGACGCCATTGGCATCCGGGAACAGGTGTATGGGCGCGAACACGCGCGTGCCATCGAAGGCCATGCCCCAGTGGATGCCGCCGATGGGCGAGCCCTTGCCGAACTCACGTTGCCACACCAGTTTTCCCTGGGCATCTGGATCCAGTGCCCACAACATGCCGGACTTCTGGCCCGCGAGAATGAGGTCGCGACCATCTGCACGTCGCCCCATTACGAGCGTCGCGCCAAAGTCATGATCCAGCAGGCGACCTTCGCGCGGGCAGTTGAGGCCCTTCGGATTGCGCATGCAGGCGGTCAGGAAGATGTCGTCCGCCGTGGCCTGGAATTTCCAGCGCAGCTTGCCGGTCTTCATGTCCAAAGCGAGGATGGAGTCGGTTGTGGGCGCAGCGGGCGCTGAAGTGGCTTCGCCCGTTCCCACATAGATCAGACCGCGCTTTTCGTCGAGCAACGGTGAAGTCCAGATAGGCGCACCGGACGGGCCCCACATCATCTGGCCGTCGCCCCGATCGCGGATGGGCTTGGCTTCTTCCATCGTGTGGTAGGTCCACACCTTCCTGCCCGTCCTGATGTCCAGCGCGAAGAATGCGCCATGCGTTTTGCAGCACAGTGCGCGCTCGTCGCCGCCGATATTGATCTCGGAAGCGGACAGCGGCACAAAGACGCGGTTGCCATGAATCACAGGTGTGCCCGTGGCATTCGAGAGGTCGTAGAGACCGACGTGTGTCTTCCAGATCAACTTGCCCGTGGCGGCGTCCACCAGGTGGATACGCGTGGCCACATCATTGAATGTGATCACCTTGCGACCTGTGCCCGGCATCTCGCCATAGCCGATGCCCGAACGCAGCGGCACCTCGGCGCTGTAGGTCCACTGGATGCAGGGCGCATCGCCGGCAATGTTCAACGCGAACAATCTGGCATTTTCGCCCACCGACAGGAACAGTGTGTTGCCGACGATTGCCGGCTGGGCCCGCATCGTGGTGGCGCCAGGGAAAGACAGTGCCCAGGCCAGTTCCAGTTCCTTGAAATCCGCTGTGGCGAGGCCCGCCTGTTCGCGCGTCAGGGCACGATGGTTGCCAGGTCCAAAGCCGAAGTGGCCGACCTTCACCTCGCCCTTGGGATCGAATGCCGCCCGATCGGCCGGGCACTGCATCCTTGCGATCCAGCTCTCATCCAGCACCTGCCGGCCGGCGATGAAATCGAGCAGCACGCCGATTTCAGCCTCCTTCAACGGCGAGGCCTGCAACTTCATCTTTCCCTGAGTCAGCGCGTAATGCAGCGTGCCATGCCGCATGCCGCGCAATGTGGCGAAGGGCACCGATTTGGTTTCGACCGGATGGTCGTGGCAGGTCGCGCAGTATTTTTCGTAAAGCGGCTTGCCGGGGTGATTGGCGTCGGGGGGCGTATTCGGGCCGCCGATGTTCACGCTCACTGCCGGCTGCTGCGCCACGGCCACGCCAGCCGCTACGCTTGCAATGATGCCAAGAATCGATTGCCGCATGCTGCGGCCGCGTGTACCTATGTCCATGTCCGCCCCCGAACTGTACTTGTTGTGTCGCCAGCGCGGCGAGCGCACATCTTAGTACTTCGTTCGCGACTTGGAACGTTGGCTCTTCTCCGTATACGAAAGAGCCATCCGGCGTCCCGGGGGCGGCGGCGGAGGGCGAACACCAGTTCAGCTGGTGAATGTCTAGGGCTGTCAGTTCCAGGACGGGTAATGGCGTCGCAGCGGCTGGAATACCGTTCTGGAGACCCAGCGGGCCACGCGCTTGCCCAGCACTTCGCCGTCTTCATTGGCGGCGCGGAAGTGGTTGTCACCGAACACGCGTGCATCCATCACGTCGTCGATGAAGTCATCGGTGTTGTTCCTGCTCTATGGCCGTAGCGCGCACATCAGATCCAGTACCTCAGCCGCAGTGTCTGGCAGTCCGCAAATGGTCGCATCACGCCCCGCACCCAGCAGATTCGTCAGGACATCCTTGCTGATCGCAGTCCAGCCGTGCGGTGTCTGGTAGCTGACCATGTACATGCCCTCCAGGCGATCATGCAGCAACTGCGCTTCGTCGCAGGACTTCGCGCGACCCGCAGCCACGGCCTGCGGATCGGAAGACAGGATGAATTCGACGGGCAGTTCCTGGGTTCCGGCCGTTTTTGTCGCGATGTACATGTGCCCCGCGGGCAAAGTGCGCGAGCTGTCGTTGCTGCGGCGCAATGCCCGCTCGACGCGGTCGTACATCGCCTCCGCAAACTGCTGCGGATAGTCATAGAGCTTCAGCACTTCTTGTCGGATGTGCGGCAGCTTTCGCCAGCTGCCTACCCAGGCAAGCCTTGCAGCGTCGGGCTGCGCATCGGAGAAGACATCTTCAATGCCGAAACGCGTCTCGGCATCAGGCTGCAGGGTCTTCATCGACATATGTTCGAAGAGATTGGAGGAGAATCCGAACATCACGCCATACGGGGAATAGCTGCCCGGCAATGGTCTGAAAATCGGGCAATCTGCAAGCAGCCGCTTCGACACGCGGGCGATGCGCGTCGCGTATTCCTGCCACAGCCGGATGTGTCGCATTCCAATTGGCGTGTAAATGGCCCGCCCTTTGTCCTCCGTGATGAAGAGGTGCTCGATCATGCTGTAAGGGCCGAGCAGGTCAATGCGATTCACGAACAGTTCGGGATCCGGCGAAACGCCCTGGCAGATGACGCCTGCGAGCTCGAGACGTCTGTGGTGGTCGTCTCCAGAGCAGGCATCCTCGTATGCTGCAAGCAGCGGCACGAGATTCTGGATCGTCATCGCAAAATCGAGCGCATTGGAGCCGCGCGTGCTGAGAATCAAGCACGGATCATCGAGCGATGTGCCCTGCATGTTGTAGTGGCGCAGCTGCGATCGCAGGTGACCACCGGCCATCACTACGGTCGCCTTGTGGATTTCCAGGCGATCATCCTGCTGCAGTGATTCGGCAATGTGTTGCGCAACCGTGAAATAGGGCCCGAGGTCGTCGGTGGTTGGACTCAACGCTACCGGCACCAGCCAGCGTACATCCCGCACGAGCACGGGCTGATCAGCGGGCGAGCTCTTCCACAACTGATCGAGAACGGCCTGGACCTGCGCAAGCTTGCCGCGGGCGTCCGCCCCGACATCCCACAGGCGCATGGTGAGCAGCGCCAGGCAACGGATCACGTAGAGATTGAACAGGGTGTGGGCATAGCGGATGCGACCATTGCGGCCGGGCCAGCGCGTGTGCTGCCAGAGGCCGAAGGCGCGCGTGATCATGTCTGCCGGATCGAACATCTCGTTGGGTATTCCCGGCATCACCCGCGGCCTGAAGCCGCTGGCCCAGTGCGCCTGCTGCAGTTGACCCCGCAGGCGGATCAGGTCTGCCGGGACCGCCATGCCAAAAAACAGATCTTCGAACTGACGCGCCAGTTGCGGACGATCGTGCAGGGAGTGCGCCGGCTTGCCCTGGGCGTTCAGCAGGCCCTGGATCTTCTCGACGATCTGATCGCGGTCCGCCAGGAACGACTGCAGAAGGTCTATATGCGCTTCAAGCGGCGCCGGGTCTGGACTCATGATTCCATGCTATCACCCGGATTTGCGCCGCTGTTGCCGACCGGCCATCATCCGCAATGCCTGCCGTGCACGGGATGACTGATTCGAAAAAACAGGAGGGAAGTCGATGACACGTTCCATTCGCTTGGGTTTCGCGGCCGCTTTGGTCGCCCTGGTGGCGCTGCCCGCCGCTGCGCAGATGCGCGCGCTGTCTGATCCGGTCGTGGCGCATCCCGATCCTGAATCCCTGTTCACCAGCAAGGATCCGAAGCTGAACCGCAACAAGCAGGCGAGCTTGCGCATCATGCGCGAACTGCTCCAGTGCAATCAGTGGGACCGCGCCGGTGAGTGGTTGACAGACAAATACATCCAGCACAATCCGGCGGCGGCCTCGGGCCTGGCGGGCGTGAAGAATTACTTCATCAATGTGGCCAAGCGGGTGCCAACGCCCACGTGCACGAAGCTGACCAGCCCGGTGGTCGCGGTGCAGGCGGAAGGCGACTACGTGACGGTGCTGGTGGTGCGTGAATTCAAGTACGCGGATGATCCATCGAAGGGCTACACGAGCACCTGGTTCGACACCTGGCGCTTCGTGAACGGCAAGGCTGACGAGCATTGGGATCCAGCTACGCTACCCACGCCACCGCCTGCTGCTGCACCGGCCGCCCAGCCTGCGACGGGCTATCTGGGCACACCGGAAGATCGCCATGCCATCGAACGACTGATGTGGTCGTACGATCGGGTGCTGGATACCTATGACGCCGATGCGTATGTCACCAAGTTCACGGCCGATGGCGCCTTCGGCCAGACCAAGGGCCGCGATGCGCTGCACAAGATGGTGGCCGACCTGGGCACCAGAAATGCTGAGCGCAAGGCGAAGGGCGAGGCGGCGCCTGCCATGCGGCACTTCACGATGAACCAGTTCCTGGAGTTCACCGGTCCCACCACGGCCCGCTATCACTACTACCACCAGACCGTGTTCGGCACCGGTGGTGCTGCGGGATCACCCGATGCGCCCCGGGTGGCCGCCTCGGGGAACGGCGTGGACGATCTGGTGAAAGTGGACGGCAAGTGGCTCATCAAGTACCGGAATGTCGCGGCGCCTGACGACAAGTAACCTCGCCGCTGCAGCGCGCTGCCAGTTCCTGCACAGCCTCGAAATATAGGTGCAGGAACTGGCGCCCGGACTCGGGCCATGGCTTGCGTTGGCCCTGATCGCGCTGAGCTTTGTCACCTCGCTGATCACCGCCACTTTTTCACTTGGTGGCGGTTCGCTGTTGATCGCAGCGATGACCCTGGTGCTGCCACCGTTCGTGGTCGTGCCTGTGCACGGCTGCGTTCAGCTCGGCAGCAATGCAGGTCGCGCCGTGGTCATGCGCGCGCATATCCAGTGGAAATTCATCCTGTGGGTGACGCTGGGGGCCGCGATCGGGTCGATAATCGGCGGCCGCTTTGCCAATCTGCTGCCCGAAAAATGGTTTGCAGCCGCCATTGGCGTTTTCGTGCTCGTGACGACCTGGCTGCC
>JANPGU010000242.1:0-6060 GCA_031424095.1 Gammaproteobacteria bacterium | reverse complement strand
CGCTTTCTGGGCGTTGGAAACGGCGGGTTTGCCGGTTCGGTCGGCTACTCGAGCCTCGCGGCGGCTGTGCAAGCGGGCTATGCGGCGGCATCCACGGATACGGGCCACAGCGTCGGGGGGACCGACGCCAGCTGGGCCATTGGACATCCGGAAAAAATCGTCGACTTCGGTTGGCGCGCTGTTCATTTGACCACCGTTGCCGGCAAGGAGCTCACTGCAGCATTCTACGGCTCGCCGCCTCATCATTCATATTTCGAATCGTGCTCCAACGGAGGCCGTCAAGGGCTAATGGAGGCGCAACGATTTCCGGATGACTACGACGGCATCATGGCGGGTGCGCCGGCTTACAACTGGACGCGACTGTTCACGGATTTCGTGTGGAACGCGCAAGCCCTGTCGAAACCCGGCGCGATGATTGCCGCTGACAAGACACCCGCGATAGCTCAAGCGGTGCTCGCACAATGCGACGCACACGACGGGCTCATTGATGGACTGCTGAGCGATCCCCGACAGTGCAAGTTCGACCCGCAGAAGCTGGAATGCAAAAGCAAGGATTCCAACGCCTGCTTGACTGCGCCGCAAATAACGGCGCTTCGAGCAATCTATCAGGGCGCACGCACGTCGAAGGGCAATCGGATCTACTTTGGCTTTCCCCCGGGTGGCGAAACTGCGCCGGCGTCGCCGGGTTGGGACGCCTGGATTTTCGGTGCCGCGCCAGGTGCGAGCATCCAGAATGCCTTTGGCAGCGGTTTCATCAAGGGCATGGTCGGAGCGCCCGCTGGCTGGACGCCCGCAAGCTTCGACTTCGATCGCGATTTCCAGACTCTTGAGAAAAAGGCGGCCGCAACCTTCAACGCCACGGATCCGGATCTCTCGCGCTTCGCCGCGCGCGGTGGCAAATTAATCCTGTTTCACGGCTGGTCCGACGCCGCAATCCCTGCTCAGGGAACCATCGAATATCGGGAACAGATAAGACGCCGCATGGGCGCCAGGCGAGCCAATGAGTACGTGCGACTCTTCTTAGTTCCGGGCATGCATCATTGCGGAGGCGGCACCGGTCCAAGCGATTTCGGCCAGAGCACCGCCCCCGCTCCGGGCGCCGATCCGGCGACGAACCTGGCGGCGGCGCTTGAAGCATGGGTGGAAAAGGGTCGTGTCCCCGAACAAGTGATCGCGCGCCAGTCCGCCGCGCCAGGCCCCTCCGCAATCAAGCCAGTCAGAACGGGATTGATCTGCGCCTACCCGAAGCGCGCGACGCTCATGCCGGGCGCCGACGCCATGCGCGCTGAGAGTTTTAGCTGTCGTGATCCTTGATCCCGATCAAAGCTGGGTGCAGGGAAGCACTGATTCACCACTGCTGGAAATAACGATCGGCCAGGCACTGGACCGGGCGGCTGAGCGATGGGGCGACAACGACGCATTGGTGTCGACAGCGCAAGATATCCGCTGGAGCTGGGACGAACTCGCTCTCAGGGCCGATGCCATGGCGGCGGGCCTGCTGGCACTCGGACTTGAGCCTGGCGACCGGCTAGGGATCTGGTCACACAACTGCGCCGAATGGGCGCTGACCCAGTTCGCGGCCGCCAGGATCGGCCTGGTCCTGACAACCATCAATCCTGCCTTCCGGACAACAGAGCTCGAATTCATCCTGAAGAAAACAGGCATGAAGGCCCTGATCGCCGCTGAACGATTCAAGACCAGCGACTATGTGGCGCTGCTCGAAGAAGCCGAGACCGCGGAGCTCAAGTACAAGATAATGATTGGTGGAGCGGCGCATAGCGGCTGGATTCAGTTCGATGATGTGCCCGCTCTGGCTTCTGATGTGGAGCGCAGGCATCGACGCGAGATCGGCGCGGGTCTCGACCGCAATGGTGCGATCAATCTCCAGTTCACCAGCGGCACCACGGGGCGCGCCAAGGGCGCGACGCTTTCGCATCGAAACATCCTGAACAATGGCTGGTTCGTCGGCCGCGCCCAGCGACTGGGTCCGGGCGACCGGATCTGTGTGCCGGTTCCGCTCTACCACTGCTTCGGCATGGTGATGGGCAACCTGGCTGCTGTCACTTGCGGTGCCGCCGTCGTCTACCCGTCGGCGGGTTTCGACGCGGACGCTACGCTTAGGGCAGTAGAGCAGGAGCGCTGTACCGCACTTTATGGCGTGCCCTCGATGTTCATTGCCGAGCTCGCGCTCCCAGACTTCGAACACTTTGACCTCAAATCACTGCGGACCGGCATCATGGCGGGATCGCCATGTCCGATCGAGGTAATGAGAAATGTGGTGAAACGGATGCACCTGGCCGACGTCACGATCGCTTATGGCATGACGGAGACCAGTCCTGTCAGCTTCCAGAGTTCATTCGACGACTCGCTCGAGCGACGAGTTACGACCATCGGGAGAGTGCAGCCACACCTGGAAGTCAAAGTCATAGACGCACTGGGTAAGGTCACTCCGCGAGGGATACCGGGCGAGCTTTGTACGCGTGGCTATGCCGTGATGCTGGGATACTGGGACGATCCAGAGCGGACGGCAGAGGCAATAGACAGTGAAGGCTGGATGCACACCGGCGACATCGGCACCATCGACAATGAAGGCTACGGCAACATTGTCGGACGCATCAAGGACATGATCATCCGGGGCGGTGAGAACATCTACCCGCGCGAGATCGAAGAGTTCCTTTACACCCACCCCAAGATCGCCGACGTTCAGGTCGTGGGCGTTCCCGACCCACTGTTGGGTGAGGAGATCTGCAGCTGGATCCGGCTGCTCCCTGGCGCAAGCTGCGAAGAGGAGGAGGTCCGCGCCTTCTGCCGCGGCCGCATTGCCCATTTCAAGATCCCGCGCTACGTCCGCTTTGTCGACGGATTCCCGCTGACGGTATCAGGCAAGGTTCAGAAATTTGTCATCCGCGAAATGATGGTGCGGGAATTGAATCTGGTGGCGGCGGCGAGCACCTAGGTTGGAAAGTCGAGGCCCCAGTAGCCCCGTCACGCCATTCCGCGATCGCCGTGATTGCCGGATGAAGTTGGTCTTGCGCTCAGCAGCGTCGCGATCAGCGTCAAGAGACCTGCACCTGCGTCGATGCGGTTGGCCTCCGCAATGGAAACTGCCTTCGACTTCGCGAACTGGTGTCCGTCCCTGCCCTTCCGAGTAATGGCGCAGTACAGGCCGTAGCGTGGGTGGCGATCTTGCCGTCGTGAAGGATCACGTCCACGGATTCGGCGCCCTGTACCGCGCCCGCGCACAACAGCGCGGTGACTATCAGAATCTTCATTCTTCAGCCTCCCACTTGTTCCATTGACGCCCCGCGTATCCGCATCTGCGTACGTGGATCGACCTTTTACTGCACCGATGTGCAAGTGTGGCTCGATGGCAAAAGACTGTATATAATTACAGCTCGATCTCACATTCAAATCCGCAGGTCACACCGGTGCCGACCTCGATTGCTCCGGCACAACTTCAATTCTCCATCTGCGCCACTGCCATGAGTCAACTGGAGCAGCAGCAGCCCTCCGAAAGCATGGAGTCACGGTCGGGTGAGACTCGGAATCGCAGGCTTCCTGCGCTTTACTATTTGCAGAATTTCCGCATTGCGCTCCAGAGCATTCAGGAAAAATATTTCGATTTGCTGAGTGAAACTGAAGCGCACTTCATCAAACAGTTCGCGGCACTCCCGGAGCGCACGCAGTGCCTTCTGACACGCATGCTGATGCGTAAAGGCCAAACTTTTCGCTGCGCGTCCCTTGCATATCCCGAGGTAAGCGACCTCCGGGCGGCGTTGCGAGATCTGGCCGAACTCGGTTGGGCGGAAATGGATCCCAGCGTCACGATAGAGGAACTGTTCAACCTGCTCACTCGCGAAGAGTGGCGTCGTATTTTTGGCCCCGTCATGGGCCAGCGCGGTCACGTTGCTGACTCCGTACAGCTGCCTCTTCCACTGCTAGCTGAGCGGTCGGCGCCACGACCCTTGTCGATTTGGCATCCGCAGCTCTCGAGTTCCCACATTCGACTGGCAATTGAATCCACAGCGAGGCGACTTGAGCTGCTGTATTTCGGCAATGACCACCAAACATGGGCGGAGTTCGTTATCTCGGATTTAGGCCTGCAGAAATACGAGCCGGTTGCATACGACAGCACTTCGCGTGCCTTCAGCGACAGGACGGAGATCGAGCATTTCTATCGCCTGAGCGATTGTCGCGCGCGGCTGCGAGCGGGCGAGCCAGCCTCTTGCGTTCTGAAACATTCGCAGTTTCCAGCAGGAGTGACCGATTGGCTGCGAGACCGGTTTGCGAAGTTGCACCTGCGGCTGGGTGAACTGCTTGACAGAGATGGCGATTACGATCTTGCCATCAAGACATACCTGGACTGCGCAACGGCGGAAGCCCACGTCCAGCTCATGCGTTTGCAGGAGCGGCTAGGTCTCCATACTTCCGCGCGCGCAACAGCGGCCTCTGCCCTGGATCTTGATTGCAATGAAGAGGAACGGCGCGCAATGGTTCGCACTTTCAATCGCCTGCGTCGGCGACTGGGCGAGGCCGTGCCGCCCGCGGTGCCCCGCCCAAAGCCTGCGACCATGGTAATGGCGGTTCAGAAGCCGGGCCATCACGAACGCGTCGAGCGTCACGTATGTTCGCGGCTCTCGACTCATCAAAGTCCCGTTTTCTACGTGGAGAACAGCCTGTTCCCTTCCCTGTTCGGTCTGCTGTGCTGGGATGCGATATTTGCTCCGCTGCCCGGCGCGTTCTTTCATCCATTCCAGACCGGCCCAGCTGATCTCTACACGCGTCAATTCGCGCAACGCCGCAGATCCTTGCTTGATGCTCGACTGGCCCTCCTCGACTCGGGTGCGTACGCGGAAGAAATCCGGCGACGTTTCCGCGACAAGGCGGGCACCTCCACGTCTCTAGTCCGGTGGGGGAGGATCAAGCCTCAGATACTGGAACTTTCCCTCGTGTGCATTCCCCCCTCACACTTGAGGGTCATCTTCGAGAGGATGCTGGATGATATCGAGAATCACTGCAGCGGACTGCCAGATCTCGTGCAATTCATGCCCGAAGAACGGCGCTATCAGCTTATCGAAGTAAAGGCGCCGGGTGACAGGCTGCAGGACAACCAGCGCGGGTGGATGGACTTCTTCCATAGGCACGAGATTCCAGCTGCTGTATGCAAGGTTAGTTGGCTCGAATCCTAGGAGAGTGTCCTGGGGTCAGGCTTCGCGACGCAGACCTGAGGGCCGAGTGGGGATTTTTGTATCCCACATGAAAATCATGCGCTGGGTATTTCGGAACGGCTGGGTCCGACGTTTCCGGAATGAATGGCCGGAATGGGGTGGTTAACCAGGCTGAGCGACTCTCTCGGCTTTCGATCACGATATCTGAAGAGATTGCACGTTAAACGCGCTAACTGCACAGACCACGCCCGGACAACCGGAAGACCGTTGAGCAATGCTGGATGTCGTCGTCACTGGATCAGGGCAGGATGGCCTTGCCACCGCCTACTACCTGAGTCGGTCCAGGCTCAGCTTTATTGTCCTGGATGCGGGAGTGGGACCAGGCGGGGCATGGTTTCACAGCTGGGAATCACTCTGCCTGTTCTCACCGCGAAGCTGGAGTTCGCTGCCGGGTTGGCAAATGCCCGGCTCGGCAGAAGCGGGCTATCCGTCCCGTGACGACGTAATAGCCTACTTTGCCGCCTATGAGGAGCGCTACGGGCACCTGGGAAAACCCGTTTATACCTGCCTACCCTGGCCAGCAGGATTTTCAATGTGATCAGGTTCATTCCGCTCAGTACACGGCGGCCCAAGCATTTGCCGGAAAACGCGTGCTTGTGGTGGGTGGCGGCAATTCCGGGGCTCTGATCATGTCGGACGTATCACAGCTCGCGGATGCCACCTTGGTGAGCCAGACCGAACCCGGGTTTCTTCCGGACGACGTGGACGGCCGAGTGTTGTTTCAACGCGCCACTGATAGGTGGAAAGCACAGGTGGAAGGACGTGCTACTGTACAGCTCGAAGGCGGACTCGGCGACATCGTGATGATTACGTCGGTCAGAGAGGCCCGCAG
>JANPGU010000241.1:0-12388 GCA_031424095.1 Gammaproteobacteria bacterium | reverse complement strand
TCGGAAATATCGACCACCGAATCGTCCTGCGCGAAAGCAACGGAAAAAGCGAGTCCGGCCAGAAGGCCGAGTGCGCCACGCTCCGCAGTCTCCTGCTGCTGAAGGTCTGGCAGAATCAGCTCCGCATTGGCCACCGAAGCCCGCTGGCTTGCCAACTCGGCCGCGCTTGCCGCGCCGGCGTTGAAGCGCGCTTCGATGACCCGCAGCAATTCGCGCGTGCTCTCAAGGTTTGCGGCGGCAATCGCCATGCGTTCGCGTAATGCCAGTACGCGGAAATAGCTGCTCGCTATGCCGCTGTCGATGGTCAGGCGCAATACCTCCCGCTCGGCGCGGCTGGCGCGTGCCAAGGCCTGGACCGAGTCGACAAGCGCATGATTGCGGCCCCAGAAATCGATTTCATAGCTCGCCGAGAGCAGCGCCGACCAATCTGTCTCTGTGGCACTCTGGCCCTGGGCCCGACCCCTGATCTGGCTGATGTTTGCAACGGCCTGCACATCGGGCACCAGCGCGCTCCCGGCTGCGCGCGCGCGCGCGTCGGCCTGCAAGATTCTCGCCCGGGCGGCAGCGAGATCGCTGTTGTCGGCCGCAGCGCCGGCGATCAGAACAAGCAGTTCATCACTGCCAAAGCCGCTGTACCAATCGCCTGCGGGTGCGCCGCCAGGTCCCGCTGGTAGAGCAGCTTCATAGGAAACCGGAACCGCCTTGAATGCCGGAAATGCGTCGCTGCCTTGGCCCGGAAGGCTGGAGCAGCCAACACAAACCAGCAAGGCGGCTGCTCCACAAACCCCGGCCGCGATCTTGACAGTGCCGGAGCTCGACGATTTAGCGAGCACCGGTCTGTGCATCAGTAGGCACGTCCTGCGGCGCCCGTTTCCACAGCACCAGCACAGCGATGAACACGATGCCAGTAAACACCGTGCTGACGGTGAGCCCCATGTTCAGGCTCCTGTTATTGGCGAGAACGTCAGCGATAGCGGTTCCCATGGTACGGGCCACGCAGATGGTCACCCAAGTATAGAAGAGCATCTGGATCCGGCCCCCGCGACCGAAGAGCAGCAGCAGGCCAAAGATCGCTGCCAGCAGGGCCGCGGCGTAGACACCCCCTATCACCTCGTCGCCGCCGAAGACTGCCAAAATGGCGTCGCCCGCCGCTGTACCGAACACGCCGGCCGCAAGCATCGTGGTCCAGTAATTGGCATCGGTTTGCGGAATGCCGGGTTTGCTATTTTTCCTGTGCTGCAGGAAAACCAGGAATGCCATGAACAGGGCGAGGCCAATGGAAAACTCGACTCTGTCGACGCCCAGGCCGTGACGGCGCCCGCAGACGTAATCGGCAATGTTCGTGGCACCGGTGCGGATCAGGATGATGACCAGCCAGTACCATGCCTCGTGCGTCTTTTCGTCACGCCGCTCGAGGAGGAACACTACGGCAATGATAGCCGCCAATATGGGGAGGCCACCCAGGACGCCCAGGCCGGCCCTGAAAGCGAACCAGTCACCGGTGTTGGTGCCGAAGACGCTGGCCATTGATATGCCAGCCCAATACCGCGCGTCAATTTTCGGAACATGGATCGCTTTCATGGATATCCCCGTGGTCTTTTGATCGCCGACAGTGTGTGAAACCTGAGCGCAGGTCGGTAATCCAATACGTGCGAACAGGCATAATTTCTGTACCGACCCACTCTATCGATTGAATGTGCAATGAATATGCATGACAGCAAAACCTTTCCCGGCAGACGACTGCCCCCGTCCGGCCTAAGCCTTTTTGGATGGGTGGCCTCGTTTAACTGTCGTACCTCGCAGCCAGCATCCTCGGGATAATGCTGGAGGCCAGATTGTTTACCAAAGGCATTACCCGCATGAAAAAACTGTTGTTCGCTACATGCGCGGCCGCCATGCTCGCAGCAGCGCCAGCCATGGGCCAGAACGAGAATTTCGTAGCGGCGGCCGCGGCGGCGCTAGGCGCCGATGGTCTGAAGTCAATTCGCTACTCGGGCTGGGGTTCCGACAGTATCTTCGGTCAGGCGTACGATGGCGCCTCCCCCTGGCCTCGCTTCAGCCTGCCAAGCATGTCTGTGGCAATCGATTACACAACAAATACTTTTCGCGACGAACGTCGCCGAACACAGGCCGAAAATCCCCCACTGGGCGGTGGTTTCCAGCCGCTGGCTGGCGAACTGCTGCAGATCTGGGCCTTGAGCGGCGGCTATGCCTGGGACATCGTCGGGCAGACAGTCACTCCGGCAGCTGTCGAGCGCGACATGCGCAGTGCGGTACTTGGACGGACGACGCAGATCTGGCTGACTCCGCAAGGCTTTATCAAGGCCGCGCAGGCCGGAGATGTCACATCACGCGTGGAAATGGTGCGTGGCGCCAAGAAGACCATCGTCACCGTCACCACCCCCCTGATGGTGCGCCTGGAGGGTGTACTCAACGAGCAGTACCTTGTAGAGCGGATCGACACCTGGATCGCCAATCCCGTCCTGGGTGACATCAAGCTTGAAGCAAACTTTTCTGACTATCGCGATTTCGGCGGCGTGAAGTTCCCAACGCGCATTGTCCAACACCTCGCGGGTTACCCCGTACTCGACCTGACGGTGACGGATGTTGCGCCGAATATGGTCGTTTCGCTCGAAGTACCCGCGGCCATCAGACAGTCCACCGCACAGCCGGCCTCTCTGCTTCCTGAAAAGGTTGCGGATGGTGTGTGGATCGTGCCGGGCAACGCAAAAAGCGTTGTCATAGAATTTCGTGATCACGTTGTGCTTGTCGAGGCACCTGAGACCGAAGCTCGGTCGCTGGCCGTGATGGATGCGATTCGCAAAGCCATACCGGGCAAACCGGTCCGGTACGTCATCAACACTCATCCGCACTTCGATCATGCCGGAGGGCTGCGAACGTTTGCTGCCGAGGGAGCCACTATTGTGTCCCAGGCTGGAAACATACCCTTCTATCAGCAGGCCTGGTCCAACCCGCGCACGATAGCACCCGACCGGCTGGCAATATCACGCCGCAGTGCTGTGTTCGAAGGCATCGTCGGCAGCCGCACGTTCCGCGACGAGACGCACGAGATGGTGGTCTATCCCTATACAGGGAATATGCACAATGCCGGAATGCTGATGGTGTACTTGCCCAAGGAGCGGCTGCTGATCGAAGCTGATTCGTGGACACCGCCCGGCAATCCGAAGGATCCTCCCGCAGGTTTGGCCAACCTGGTGCAATTTCTTGGCGTTGTCGACCGCCTTCGCCTGGACATCCAGCAAATTGTGCCGATTCATGGCCGCCTCACCACACTGGACGAAGCGCGCGTCGCGGCAACAACGTTCAGCCATACACAGGTATTCAAGTAGTCGACCTCTAAACGATCGTGGCGATACCAGTCTGTGCTTCAGCACCAGAACGCGAAATGTAATGGGGATGACCGGCTTCCACGGATGCGGATTTTCCTGAACGCCCGCGGCGCTATCCGTTCATTCCGCCGATCTTCTAAGGAGTAAATATGTTCACTCGCACGCTGACAATGCTCACCGTCATCACTTTGGCAACCGTCGCAACTGCAGCGCCGAAATTCAAGGTCACGAGAGTCAGCGTCGGCGGGGACGGCGGGCACGACTACATCAACGCAGAGCCCGGCACCGGCCGCGTGTTCCTCTCGCGAGGCACCCATGTCATGGTCGTTGATGGCCCCACTGGCAAGGTAATTGGCGACATTCCGGATACGCCGCGCGTACATGGCATCGCGCTGGTGAAGAAGTGGAATCACGGGTTCACAACCAACGGTGGCGATTCCACAGTGACCATGTTCGATCTGAAGACGCTGGCGGTGCTGAAGCGCATTCCCGTGACCGTGGGCGGGCTGGACGGCATCATGTACGACAGCGCTTCCGATCGGGTGGTCCTGACCAACCACAGCAAGCCCGGTACGGTTTCGTTCATCGATCCCAGGGGCGGCGATGTCGTGAGTACGGTAGAACTTGAGGACGACTCGCCTGAGGGCGCGGCCAGCGACGGCAAGGGTCGCATCTTTGTCAACAACGCGGGCAACAGCACCATTCAGGTCATTGATCAGAAGACCATGAAGGCGGTGGCATCGTGGCCGGTGGCGCCGTGCAAGGCCCCCACAGGCATTGCCTATGACCCGAAGACCCGGCGCATCTTCTCGGGATGCTCGAATACTTCCGTTGTCCTTGATGCGGACTCTGGCAAGGTAGTCGCGACGATCGCGAATGGCGACAGCGTCGATGCCATGGGCTGGGACCCGGCCAGGAAGCTGCTATACATTCCGGCCGGCCGCGACGGCAACGTCACCGTCGTACACCAGGACTCGGCGAACAAATACACCACGGTGGCGACAATACAGACCGTGGTTGGCGCCAGAACGCTGTCTGTCGACCCGAAGACACACGTGGCCTATATGCTGGCAGTGGAGTACGGCCCGGCACCGGCCAACGCGCCGGCTCTGGCGGGTGGGTTCGCCGCCAAAGGCCCTGTCATCGGGGCGCAGCTCCTCACCATCAGTCATTAGCACTTTGGTGAGCGCGGCCGCTGTCTGCAATCTGCACGCTAGCGCCATCAGATCTGAGGAATTATCTCTTCCGACGGCAAATGAATGACGCCGGACACGCGGTGTCAGTGACAATCCGAACAGCGGTGGCAGACTTCGGCGCAGCATGGGCTGGCTGCCGGGGGCTACAAAGACTCCCTTCCGGCTATAAGCACGAGGCGACATGTCGATCGAAAAGCGCACGGTTCCGCCCGCGGCGGTCAAGCTCTACAACAGCTATGTTCACGGCGAGATAAGCCGCCGCAGCTTCATGCAGGGAGTGCAGAAGCTGGCCGTCGCCGGTCTCAGTGCCACAGCCGTTGTCGAAGCCCTGATGCCCAACTACGCTCTGGCGCAACAGGTCTCCCACAGCGACGCACGCATCAGGGCCAATTACGTGACGGTGCCGTCTCCACAGGGAAACGGCTATGTCCGGGGCTACCTGGTGCGTCCGCTCAGTGCGGATACCCGTGAAGCCACGCCATCCAGGCTTCCCGGCATTCTCGTCGTGCATGAAAATCGCGGGCTGAATCCGCATATCGAGGATGTAGCCCGACGGCTTGCGTTGGCCAACTTCATGGCTTTTGCGCCAGACATGCTGACCTCGGTCGGTGGCTACCCGGGGGATGAATACCAGGGCGGACAATTGTTCGGCAAACTGGACAACGCCAAGAAATTCGAGGACATCGTGGCCTCGGCACTCTGGCTCAAGGCGCGACCGGACTGCACCGGCAAAATCGGCGTGACGGGCTTCTGTTACGGCGGCAGTGCGTCAAACCAGCTCGCCGTGCGGCTGGGCGGGGACCTTGCGGCATCGGTGCCCTTCTATGGCGCTGCGCCACCCGATGTCGATGTACCGAAGATCAAGGCAGCCATACTTGTGCAGCATGGCGCCCTCGACACGCGTGCAGTCGGAACCTGGGCGGGGTATGACAAAGCGCTGACGGCGGCTGAAGTTCCCCACGAGGGGCATATCTATCCGAACGCCGTGCACGGCTTCTTCAACGACGCCACGCCCGAGCGCTACAACCAGGCCGCAGCGAGCGAAGCCTGGAGGCGCACCCTCGATTGGTTCAATAAATACCTGCGCGGTTGAGGTCGCACACAAGCGCGCAGGTTCAGGCGTGACGCGCCACTGCCGCGCCTCCGGTGCACTGTCTACTGCAATTGCATTTCGACTTCTGCCGGATCAGCGCCGCTCCGCTACCGGACCCGCCTCCACCAGTATCCTGGCAATCCATTGCATGGCTTCCGGCACATCATAGTTGCCCGCGTGCGGCTGGTTCCAGGCAAGGCGATAGTTCACATTCTTGACGTTCTTGTCCGCCGCAAGGGCACGACTCAAATTTATCGACACGATGAAGGCGGTATCGCGATCACGCGTGCCGTGGCGCACGTACCAGTAGGGCGCCGTATCGGCTGCCGTGCCGATGTACCTCATTGGGTCGATATGCTTGACCTGATCATCCACCATTGTCTTCGGGCTCGCGACGAACTTGCTCCAACTCATACCGGTGTCATCCTGACCGACACCATCGCCCTGGGTATCGTTGTGGTTCCAAGTGAATTCAGTGTAATTGGAGTACTTCTGGTTACTGGCACCAAACAGGTTCGACTCGCCCATGTTGCCGGTGTAAGTGCTAACGCCGGTCGAATCAAAAGCAGGGACAGGTTTCAGGGTGGCCTGCGTGGCCAGGAATTTCAGATACTTCTCCATATCAATCGACAGCACCTTCCTGTTGGCGTTGTCGACGTCGAGCCAGTCGTTGATGAAGCTCTGCGACTGTGCGGCTGCAAGCGCAACCGGCGTCCCACCTTGGGCACCACCTGTTGGCAAGCCACCAACGCCAGCGGCTGCACTTCCCGCACCTCGCGCAGCACCACCGACGCGTGCGGCGAAGGTCATTGCCTCACCAAGTCCTGGGATAGTGTTGCCTGGTGCCGCGTTCATGAAAGCTTCCGCCGCTCGCGTCACTTCGTGTTGCACTTGCGCCAGCATGTTATCTGCTGTCAGCGACTTGCCAGCGTAGTTCGTCAGTTTCAGACTCTTTTCATAAGCCGGGAATTTCGCCGCTATTTCGGCACTGCCATGCGGATCGGGATTACTGTTCACGGTCTTGCGCGTGCCGAGCGTATTGAACAGCCACTCATACGCCAGGTCGGCATTGCCAAGGTCGGTGATCGGGCAGTAGGCGTTGATCGCAAACACATCGTCACGAATCGTGCTGCGGCCGCGCGCATCGATGCCCGCTGCGCCAATCTCCGCGAGATAGGGAAAAAAGTCGCTGCTGTTGCCTGAGGCGCCGAGAATTGCGGACATCCCACCGCCACCGCTGGTGCCGTTTACGACAATGCGCTCGGCAGTGCCTGGCATCACAGCGTCATTCAGCCGCAAGTAGCGAACCGCTGCCTTTGCATCCACCACCACTGCCGGAGCCTTGCCGGGGAATGATCCGTCCGCAGCAACCAGTCCACGGCTGCGCGAAGCGACCTCGACGACCACAAAGCCCGCTTTCAACGCCGCGCCGACATTGCTGCTGGCGCTGTTGTAGCTGGCCCCGTCGCTGATGCTGGCTCGAATATAGCTCGCCATCCAGCCGCTGTTACCGACGACGAAATAAATGGCCGTTTGTGGATTGTCG
Organism: Gammaproteobacteria bacterium; assembly: GCA_031424095.1. Taxonomy (GTDB): domain Bacteria; phylum Pseudomonadota; class Gammaproteobacteria; order Steroidobacterales; family Steroidobacteraceae; genus ZC4RG30. The sequence goes on along the minus strand of JANPGU010000241.1, from coordinate 5,203 downwards.
GCCATCGCTTCCGGCACGACGACATTCATACTCTGGTAACCACAGGCGGGATTGGCGAGCTGCGTTTGCGCGCCGCTCAGACCCACTTGCACAGCTGCCATCTTCACGGGCTTCCCGACGTAACAGATTTCACTGTATACGCGCAGCACCACCGGCTCACCGTCTACCGTTACATTCACACGCGTGAAACGTGCGGCGTCGAACTGGAGCGTACCGCCATCACTGCTCGCATGGACTGGAGAGAACGCGAGCGCCAACAGAAAGGCTGCGCTCACGTCACGAGCGATCCGGCAAATACCTGCGACCTGCAGTTGTAGCAAGTGCATGTACAGGATTCCCTTCTTTGTTTGGCGGCGCGCCTGGCCCGTGTTTCCGACGAGCGGCATGTAAGTTTCTAGTTCAAATCCCTGGCGACGATCAGTTTGCCGACCAGATCGTCGGCGGCGCGGGTCAGGCCGAAGCCGATACCTCCCTGTATCTCGAACTTGCTGCCGGCATAGTCGACCACAGCGAATATCTGGTGTGATTGATCGCTTCCGTGCGCGAAGTTGCCGATCTCGCCGAAGTCGGCGTATTCCTCCAGCGCGAAGGCGAAACGTTCGGAGTAGTTGTAGGCAACGCGGGTGGAGGGCGCGAACACCAGCTTCGAGAAGCCGTCGTACGCGGTGTCGATGATGGGATTGAAAATCACGTCCCATTTACCCAGGTGCCAGCCGACGATGGGACGGAATTCGGAAGTGGTCTGGTGCCCGTCCCAGCGCTTCTCATTCTGGCTCAGCTCAAAGCCCAGGCCATAGAAGAAGCGCTGATGCGCGGCATCTGGCGTGGCCACCAGCGCGCGCAGCTTGTAGCCGTTGAAGACGGCGTCACCGTGGCCCACCGTGTACAGCGGCAGGTACAGCCCCAGTTCAAGCCAGGAGTTGACCCCGTAGGCCCATTCCGTGACGCCATTGAGGGAATGATTGACCGGTATGCCGCCGGGCGTTGGCGCGGTCTTAGAGCCGCTGAAAGTGTAGTTGTTGTGCCAGGTCAGGTTGAACTTGCCGGGTTCGGCCAGGCCGCCGTCGTAGACCTGTATCTCGTCCGCCTGTGCATGCGCCGGATGAGTCCAGCATACGGCGAGCACACAAAGGCAAACAGCTGCAATCCAACGCATAGTTCCAGACTCCTTGTAAACATCGATTTTCTAGCAACCACTACGCCCTTCCGCACTGATCAAGCGGGTGAGCCCGCGGTCGCGAAGAAGGACGCCAAGTGCCTCACCGGCACGGAATTGGCCATGCTGAGCCTTGGCCCTGATTGGTCAGGGCTCACCGGTTTGGTAAGAGCACGGACAACTTCGACTCCCTCGACTGCCGTGCAAACTCACTACTGCCGTCAACACCCTGCAGATCAAAAGCAGTTCGACCCTGCATGCGGGCCGGCAGCGCGTCAGCAGGCAAGTTCGACTTGGCATGCGCATTACCCTTTCACTTCACGCCGTATAACGCTCGCGCCTTCTCGACGGTCGTGAAACTCCTGACCGGCGCCGACATCACGAACTGGTAGCCCGCAGCCAGCACGGCATCGACATTCTTCCCGCTCACGTGGGGATGGCCCACGCGAACCCCATGCTTGTGACAGGTCTGGACAATCTGCTCCATGGCCTCGACCACGAGTGGATGCTCGTACTGGCGCGAAACCCCCAGCTCCTGGCTCAGATCACCCTCGCCGATCAGAATGCAGCCAATTCCCGGCACCGTGCGCAGGATTTCGTCCAGATTCGCCACGCCCTGCACATCCTCGATCATCAGGAACACCAGCAGCTCGCCGTGCGGATTCAACGGCCAAACATCAGCGCGAGCGTAATACTCCGGCAAGTCCAGACCCCAGTACCTGGCCGCCGCATTGGGCGCATCACCGCGGGCACCCTCCGGTTGGAAATTCGGCGCGTCCTTCGGACGCGGATAACGACAGGATGCCACCGCGTTGTACGCCTGCTCCGCATTGCTTATGTGTGGCCACACGATTCCATAAGCACCGCGATCCAGTGCCTGCTTTGCGAAGTATTGGTTCATCTCTCCGCCATTCGGCGGAATTCGCACCAGCGGCGTCACTTTTGGCGCCAACGAGCCCATCGCATGGATCTGCTTGCGGTTGAGCAGGTACTGCATCGAGTGCTGCAGCTCCATTGCGTCCCACGGGTTATGTTCCATCTCGAAGATGGCTGCATCATAAGGGGCAACGCTAAACTCCTGAGCGGACTGCCAATCAGGCTTGACGAATGCGGAAAACGCTGGGCGACCCTGCTCCCAGGCAGCGATGACGCCATTCAAACGCGATGTTGCTACCACGGATATTCCTTGTCGATTGCTCAATCAGTGACCGCGGTTCAGAAGCAGCGCATCGTGGCGCGGACAGACACGGCGCGCATTACCCTTGAGGATGCCATGTCGATCATGGACCGAGAGATTGGCTTGGCCGTCGAAGTGTCTCCCGGTGTCGTCAATGTGCAGGTCCAAAAGCCTTTCGCGCATCAGCCAGATCGTTGCGATGATACAGATGCGTCCGGCAACAGGCATTGATTCTGCGGCAGCCCCATAAGACTTGCGTTGCAGACCGCAAGGCGGCGACCGAGAAACAATACCTTACCGCTGGTTTTGGATTGTCTGGCTCTGGCCGACCAAAGGCATTGTAGGGGTACGACTTGTGAGGAGGAGTGACCAGTCTTGGCCGGAAAACTGCATCTGAAGATCGCCGTGGCAGAGCTCCCGCACACCAGTGCAGTGAGGAATGGGTCGATTCCGATCGAGGGCGTGCAAGCGGAAATCGTCACGGTCGAGCCGCAGATCGCGGCTTTTCGTCGCATGGTCCGCGATGTCGAGTTCGACGTCTGCGAACTGGCTCCGACCACCTACATCATAGCCAAGGCGCATGGCGCCCCGTTCTCGGCGCTGCCGATCTTTGTTCTGCGTCGCTTCCATCATTCAGGCCTGCTGGTGCGGCCGGACGCGAACATCACGCATCCCAAAGACCTGGAAGGCAAGAATGTCGGCGTGCGTGCCTGGTCCGTGACCACGGGCGCGTGGACGCGCGCCGTGCTGAGCGACGAATTTGGCGTGGATATCTCCAAGGTCACGTGGCACGTCGACGATGAAGAACACGTGCAGGAAATGAAGTTGCCGCCCTATGTCCTGCACACGCAGCCTGGTCGATCGCTATCGGAAATGATGGCCGATGGCGAGTTGCAGGCGGGATTCCACGGCAATGCCGGCGTCGGCCGCACCGGGGCGCCCACCGGCGGCTGGAAGACGGTCGAGGCCCACTACCCCGATTTGTTCCCGAATGCCGCAGAGCTGGAGGCGGACTGGTATCGCCGCACGGGCATTTACCCGATGCACGGCACCATCGTGGTCAAGGACTCGGTGCTGAAAGAGCATCCGTGGGTAGCTGCGTCGCTCTTCACGGCATTTTCTCAGGCCAAGAACGAATGGCTGGCAAAGTTCGACCCGGCCGTTGCGAAGACAGTCTCTGACAAGAAGTACGCGGCCTACCAGAAGATAGTCGGTCGCGATGTGCTGCCCTATGGCATGGAAGCGAACATCAAGACGATCGAGGCGTTGGCCAGCGCAGCGTTCAAGCAGGGCATGACGCCGCGGGCGATGCAGGCCACGGAGCTTTTCGTCGACCCCGAGCGTGCGTGAGCGCCATGGTAGTCATGGATCCTTGCGACTACCATGCAGCTCACCGAAACAGTGACGGGACGCAGAAGTCCAGCCAAAGATATCGCGTACTGTTGACAGGCCCTAGTCGATGCGCCCACCGGGACGCAGCCCGCTGGGCACGCGCTCCGGAATCATTCGGTCGAAGCTGTCATCGTTGAGAGCCAGCAGGAACGCCTTGAGCTCCTCGCCATTACGGCGAACTCCCCGCAGGTCGCGCAGCAATGGATCTGTTTGCGAAAGCCTGTCGGAGACATTCCGCGAATCGTTGTTGCGACCCCGACCGCGGTCCTGGCCGCGACTGGCCCGGTTGTAGAATCGCAGTACGTCATCCAGTGAGGCAAACGCGCCGCTGTGCATGTAGGGCCCTGTGGACGCAAGATTGCGCAGCGAGGGCGTCCTGAACGCGCGCGTGTCGTTTACGCCGCCATCTGGAACTGGCGCAGCACGATTGTCCGGCGCGCCCATTACATGTGCGCGGTAGTCGGAGAACATCGGTCCGCTGTGGCAGCCAGAGCAGCCAGTGCGTTCGAACGCTTCCATGCCCGCAATCTGCATTGCCGACATGGCAGTCCGGTCGCCGCGCAGGTAGCGATCGTAGGGCGAATTGACGGCTACCAATGTGCGCTCAAAAGTTGCCAGTGCCCGTGCGAGATTGGGCGCACTCACAGCCCCCTTGCCTCCACCGAAGGCAGTGTCGAACAGGGTCGCGTAGGCGGGGACGGCACGCAGCCGCGCCACCACGGCATCGATGGCCGCTGTCTCAGTGTAGGCTCCACCGCGCATCTCTTCAGTGGACTTGATCGGTTCAAGCGACTGCCGTTCCAGGCCGGACACCCGCAGATCCCAGAACATCGGTGCTGCCGATGCGGCAGGCGGGCCGGATTCACGCCACCCATTGAGTGCAGTGTTGAGCACAGTCTGGCTGTTGCGCTTTGCGAAATGTTCTGGAGCGCCAGCCACAAATGTCCTTCGATCGCCGAGGCCGACGCCATTGACACCAATCGACAGGCGCAGTCCGTCCGAATAGCCGAAATCAGGGTGATGACAGGTGGCGCAGGCCACGTCCTTGCCGCCTGACAGGATCGGATCCCAGAACAGCAATCGGCCCAGGGCGACTTTGGCGGTCGTGACTGGATTGTCCGGCGGCGCCACGGGATGCAATGAGTTCCTCACTACGGTCGCCTGGCTGCGCACCGCACCTGGCTGCAACACCGCTGCGCTCAATGCCAGTATCAGCAGCCATGTTGTCGGGATTTTCATGCCATGACGCTACTACCGCTCTGCCAACAGAGCAAGCGTGCACGCGTCAAGAGGCCGCTTCGTCAACCGGAAGTGATTGCTGGGGAGCGAAAACGAATTCCGCTTCCCGGCCAGCTCCGTGCGACAAGTCTGGTCGCCATCGTGCCCTGCTGCGAACCAGCGCTGTGCCGCCGCAGCATTGCGGCAGTGAAAGAAACATGAACGTATCAATGACCCCTGATCAGCACCGACACCCGTAC
>JANPGU010000240.1:0-12456 GCA_031424095.1 Gammaproteobacteria bacterium | reverse complement strand
GGAATGCCTATCGCCTGCATGATCCGAAGCAGGCGCCATTTGCAAAGCGCGTGCGCTTTGTCGAGAACAACGTCGAGATGCCGTTCCCCGATGGCAGCTGGGACACCGTCTCGCGAGAAGTGGGCGAACCGCTGACGCTCTCTGACCCGCAAACCGGACAGATCGGCATCTACACCACCATCCTGCAGAACGACACGCAGACGTTCATCGCGATCCGGCTGCGCGTCGTCAAGGCGCAAATCGTGGAAATGGAGCACGTGCTTTCCACCAAACGCAATCTGAGCTCGCCCCCGACCCCGATCGGCGATGTCTTTACCTACAAGCGCGATCCGGATTTCACCCGCGAAGTGCCGGTTACCCAGCGTGCGAGCCGCGCGCTGCTGGTGGCGCATGCCAACGGCTATTTCAATACGCTACAGTTCAACAATGGCGAGATTCGCGGCACGCGTTTCGCTCCCGGTGCAACGCGCAATGAAAATGGCCTGCTGTTCGCCGAGATCGAACAGGGATTTCGCAGCGGCCGCTATCGCTTCAACAATCGCGTGCGCGACCGGGATTGCTTCCTGGTCGACGAAGTGCGCAGCGCCGTGATGTGCCGCGGCTACATCGACCACAAGGGTGTGCTCGATGAATACAAGCTCACCGACGGCACGCCTGCCAAGTCGGTGTTTCGCGAGCCACAGACCTGGGCGTTCCTCGAATCATTCAAAGTGAAGAATGACCAGATCACGGCGGTTGAAGCTACGTTCACCGGCGCTCCGTACTACATCCACTCGCCATTCACCCGCAAGCCGGACCCGGCCTACAACGCGTTCAAGGATTGATTCCGCCACCCGGGGAGTGTTCCCGGACGACGCAGTCCCGGCAGATACAGGCCGTTCCGTCCACAGCCGCCTGCGTTTTTGTCGTTGCGGTGAATCGCAGGTCCATGCACCAGCAGTGCACACTGCCTCCCCCCGCTGCGGCCACTGCGCAGTCATTCTGGCGCTGGCACAGCGGGCAGACTCCGGCAGTCGGCAGATGTTCTGGCATCTGATCGGTCTTCCTGTGGTGTGGCCGTCCAGATTACAGGCTCCGCCCGCGCCGGCGCACTATGATCCGCGCCTGCCACTCGCCCGTTTTCGCTACCGGACGGCATTGTTCTCTGCCTGGCGCGACCTCCTCATCGCGCTGGTAATTGCGATTGACTGCGGCTGGCATGCTGCACGGTACGAGATTCATGAGGCGCTGTTCGCTATCGGCAATTGCGCGACGCGCTGGCGGAAAACCGGCGACGGGCACGCGGACTGCACTGCGCCGTATCCGTGGCCGCGACCCTGTCGCACAGGTGCTGATGTTCAGCATGTACGAGGATCCCGTGTTCGCGCTGCGCAGTGTGGCGCCAGCCGAGGATCTTTCCAGACAGCTGTCGCCGCGCGAATTCGAAGTGCTGCGACTGCTGGTGGCCGGGGTTCCCTTGCGTGACTTCGTCCGTCAATTGGCCCTCACGCCGAAGACGGTGGCCAATTACCAGTCCATACTGCGCCAGAAGCTGGGGGCAGAGAACACCCTGCAGCTGCTGCAGGTGGCAACGCGCATGGGTATTGCGCAGGAGTCCGGTCTCGCGTGAGCAAGAAGAAAGTGTCGAAGCCTTCCGTAGATGCGTTTCGCGTCAAGGAGGGCAAGCTCGTCCGGCTGGACAAATGGCCGACCGCCGTACCGCATCTGTATATCGATGAGGCAGACGCAATCAAACAGCTGGCCGAGCAGGTAAAGCGCACCAGCGAACTGCAGGATGTGCTCTACGCCAGTGATCAGCACGCCGTTTTGCTGATATTCCAGGCCATGGATGCGGCGGGCAAGGACGGCGCGATCAAGCATGTGATGTCGGGTGTGAATCCACTGGGCTGCCAGGTGTCGAGCTTCAAGCAGCCCAGTGCTGAAGAGCTGGATCATGATTTCCTGTGGCGCACTTCGCTGCGCCTGCCGGAGCGCGGCCGGATCGGGATCTTCAATCGTTCCTACTACGAGGAAGTGCTGGTTGTGCGGGTGCATCCGGAATATCTGGCGGCCCAGAAATTGCCGGACGCCGCAGCCACGAAAGGATTCTGGAAGCAGCGCCTGCGATCGATCCGTGAGCACGAGGCGCATCTGCACCGCAGTGGCATGCAGGTGTTGAAGTTCTTCCTGCATGTATCGAATGACGAGCAGCGCCGCCGCTTCCTGGACCGCATCGATCATCCGCAAAAGAACTGGAAGTTCAATCTTGGCGATGTCGAGGAACGACAGCACTGGGACGATTACATGCACGCGTACGCGGTGGCGCTGTCAGCCACCAGCACCACGGATTCACCTTGGTATGTCGTGCCGGCAGACGACAAGAAGAACGCGCGCCTGATCATTTCGCAGGTAGTCAACCAGACGCTGGAATCGCTGCAACTGGCCTATCCAAAGCCTGACAAGCGCCGGCTCGCCGAACTCAAGACGGCACGGAGCCTGCTCGGGGATTAGTGCAGGTTCAGCTGCCACGCACCTTCTGCAGCGCGTCCGACATCTTCTCCGGCGAGCCTTCCAGTCCGGCAAGTCTCACCGGCGACCCGCGCGGCGTCATGGTGAATACCTTTTCGACGCTGGTGTAGTCGTGGTACCCCACGCGCGCCAGCGGCCGGATGCCTTCGATGTCGAGCCGCCCATCGCTGCGCAGGAACTGGTCCGCGATGTGGATGGCAACCACGCGCCCGAACACCACATCCACCGAACCGACCGCGCCGTTGCCGGGCAGCCGCAGAGTCTGGAAATGACGGCATTCGAACTGGATCGGTGAAGCGGCGACCCTTGGCGGCCGCACCAGCTTCGACGCAGCTTTTTCAAGCCTGGCATGCAGAAATTCGTCGCCGCCATGGGGCAATTCTTCCGACGACAGGTTGACCGCTTCACGCAGATCCCAGGTGGCCATGTTCCACACGAATTCACCGGTCTTCTCGATGTTGACCACGGTGTCCTTGCGCCGGCCGTGCAGGTTCTGGTTGGCGCTGAACATCACCATCGGCGGATCGTAGTTCACCATCTGGAACTGGCTGAACGGCGCGAGATTGTCCGCGCCATCGACGCTGGTGGTCGAGATCCAGCCAATCGGTCGCGGCACGATGCAGGACTTGAACGGGTTGAAGGGCAGGCCGTGGGTGCTGATGCCGGGTTCGTAGTACATGCGTGGCGTCCGATGTGTGCAGTGGCGTATTGGACAGGGCGGGTTCAGAATAATGGCCGGAAAGCTACAATGGGGGAATTTGCAGTGCCGTCCAAGCGTTTATTAGCCGTTTGCATCGTGGTCGTGGCGTCAATGACGGCCTGCAACAGGAAGCCCGCAGAACCCGCACCCACCGCGCTGCCGCCACAAGCGCAGGTTTCCGACCAGCGACTGCTCGCCGCCAGCGACGCCGCCAACGCGGGCCAGTGGATGTCCCACGGCCGCGATTACAGCGAACAGCGCTTCAGCCCACTGACGAAGATCAGCACCGACAATGTCGCGCAACTGGGTCTGTCCTGGTTCGCGGATTTCGATACCCGTCGCGGCCAGGAATCCACGCCCATCGTGGTCGACGGCGTCCTCTATGTCACCACGGCCTGGAGCAAGCTATACGCCTACGACGCAAAAAGCGGCAAGGAGCTGTGGCGCTACGATCCCAAGGTGCCCGGCGAGTGGGCCGTGAACGCCTGTTGCGACGTGGTGAATCGTGGCGTCGCCGCGTGGAATGGCAAGGTCTATCTCGCCACCATCGACGCGCGCCTGATTGCATTGGATGCCGCTACCGGCAAGGTTGTATGGGACGTGCTCACCATCGAAAAGGGTCAGCCTTATTCCATCACCGGTGCTCCGCGCATCGCCAAGGGCAAGGTGCTGATCGGGCAGGGTGGATCCGAATTCAGCATGCGCGGTTATGTCTCTGCCTATGACGCGGAAACCGGCAAGCAGGACTGGCGCTGGTATGTCGTGCCGGGTGATCCGGCCAAGGGGTTCGAAAATCCGCAGATGGAAGCGGCCGCGAAAACCTGGAGTGGCCAATGGTGGAAGACCGGCGGCGGCGGCGCTCCCTGGGATTCGATCATCTATGACCCGGCCACCAATTACGTGCTGGTCGGCACCGGCAGCGGTGCGCCATGGCCAGCAGAAATCCGCTCGCCCGGTGGCGGCGATCATCTGTACCTGTCTTCGATCGTGGCGCTGGATCTGGATACCGGCAATTACGTCTGGCATTACCAGACCACGCCCAATGAAAGCTGGGACTACGACAACACCTCACAGCTGTTCACCGCGGACCTGAACCTGAAGGGCCAGCCGCGTCATGTGGTGATGCAGGCGCCGAAGAATGGCTTCTTCTACATGCTGGACGCGAAATCCGGTGAGCTGCTGTCCGCCGTGCCCTATGTTCCCGGCGTCAACTGGGCCAGCGGCGTCGACATGAAGACTGGTCGTCCCATCAAGAATCCGCAGGCGAACTACAGCAAGACGGGCAAGGGTGCACTGGTCAGCCCGTTCTACGGCGGCGCGCACAACTGGCAGCCACTGTCGTTCCATCCCGGCACAGGGCTGGTCTATATCCCTGCCAACCAGAGCAGCTATGCCTTCGTTGCCACGCATGAGGACGACAACCCGATGGGGCAGAAGCTGTCGATCAGCTTTGCCGGCAATCAGGCCTTGATGCGCACGCTCAAGAAGCCGCCGGTGAACGAGGGCTTCCTGCTGGCCTGGGATCCGGTGGCACAGAAGGAAGCCTGGCGGGTGCCGCTGGGCGCGAATCGCAGTGGTGGCACGCTGGCGACCGCCGGCGGCCTGGTCTTCGCTGGCAACTCGGCCAATGAGTTCGTGGCCTATCGTGCCGACACTGGCGCGAAGCTCTGGCAGGCCCCCACGCAGACCGGAACGATGGCGGGACCGGTCAGCTACGAGGTGGATGGCGAACAGTATGTTGCGGTGGTGGCCGGCTTCCGCCAGACCGGCAACTACTACGCGCCCAACTATTCACGCCTGCTGGTCTACAAACTGGGTGCCACCGGCGCGCTGCCGGCGCAAGTGCCATTCCCGGATCCGGTGCTGAACCCGCCGGCGGCGTTCGGAGATGCCGCAACCCTGGCCCAGGGGGAACAGGTGTACGGACGCTTCTGCAGCACTTGCCACGGCTCCGATGGCCTGTCACGTGGCATGTTCCCGGACCTGCGCTACAGCGGCGCGCTGGCCAGCGCCGACACCTTCAAGGCCATCGTGATCGATGGTGCGCTGTCGAAGAATGGCATGGTGTCCTTCGCAACGGCGATTTCCGCCGCTGACGCCGAAGCGGTGCGCGCCTACGTGGTGGCAAGAGCCACCGAGGCCAAGGCGGCGCGGGGTCCGGCGGTGGCCCCACCTGCCGCGCCCCAGGCAGCAGGTGCACACGGTGGTTAGCGGGCGTCGTGACACCTGCGCCATGCTTCCCTAGAATGCACGGCCTGCTGTGGGGCGGTAGCTCAGCTGGGAGAGCGTCGCGTTCGCAATGCGAAGGTCGGGAGTTCGATCCTCCTCCGCTCCACCAGTTCTTGCTGCGGCTGGCCATGCTGGCCGCAGCAACGCTTTTAGCGACGGCGCAAGCCGCCGATGCGCCCGCGCGGGATGGCGTGCTGCGCATCGGAACCCCGGGCGACTACGCGCCTTATTCCTGGTACGACACCACCACCGACTCCTATCGGGGTGCGGATATTGCGCTGGCTCGCGCACTGGCCCTGCGACTCGGCCGGCGCGCCGAGTTCGTGCCTACCACCTGGTCGGCGTTGCAGGCAGATGGCCAGGCGGGCCGATTCGACATCGCGGTCGGCGGCATCTCCATTACTGAAGGCCGTGGGCGCGTGTTCACGTTTTCCAGTGCGTATGCGCACGACTGGAAGATGCCGGTAGTGCGCTGTGGTGAACAGCGACGCTACGACACCGCTGAAGAAATCAATCGCCCGCAGGTGCGTCTGGTCGTCAATCCGGGTGGCACCAACGAACGACTTGCGCATGAGCAGTTTCCCGCGGCTTCGCTGACGATTCATGCGGACAATCGCACCGTGTTCGACGAAATCATTGCGGATCACGCGGACGTGATGGTTACCGATGCGGTGGAAGGACGGCTGCAGCAGCGCGCTGGCAAGGGTCTATGCGTTGCGAAGGTGCGGACGCGGTGGGCGCCGGCCAGCAAGGCGGTGCTGATCGCCAGCGACGCAGTTTCCAAAGCAGACATCGATGCAGAACTGAAACTGCTGGGCGGCGTCCGCGGCTATCAGCGCGCTCTGTCCAACTGGGAAGGATATGCGTGGTCGATTTCAGCCGAGCCGGGCGTGCAACTGGCTGCGTTGATTGATGCGCGGCTGGCGATTGTCACTGAAGTGGCGCGCGCCAAATGGAATACCCAGGCGGCGATCGAAGACCCGGTGCGCGAACAGGCATTGCTGCAGGCGCTGCGGGAACGAGCCGCAGGACTTGGTCTCTCTGCAACGGCGGTAGAGCGTTTTTTCGGCGCTCAGATAGAAGCGGCCAAGGTGCTGCAACGTGAATTGTTCGCGCAGTGGCAACGTGAGCATCATGGTCAGTTCGCCGGTGTCGCGGATCTCGCGCGTGAGATCCGGCCGGAGATCGAGAGTGTGACGGGCCGCATGCTGGAACAGCTGGCATTGCGGCCCGGGAGGAATTCCCGAACTTTGCCGCTTGCCTCCACGATGGCTCTGCTGAGTCCAGCCGCCGTCAGGACTGCTCGCGCGCCACTGCGGTAATCGTCGCGGGAACTTAAGTTGCCGGCTGCAAGTCAGTAGACTGTGACGATGAACAAAACGATTTTCCGTCGCAGCGCGCTGCTGGCGGTCATGACGCTCGCCGTGACGGTCACCACCGTTCCCTATTCGGCAGCAGCCCAGGCCGCAACTGCCGCTGCTGGTGGCTTCCGCGTGCTGGTTACCAACGAGCGTGGCGGAACACTCAGCGTCATCGACGGCGTTTCCCGCAAGGTCGTGACAACCGTGCCGCTGGGCAAGCGTCCGCGAGGCCTGAAGGTTTCACCTGACGGGAAACTGCTTTACGTAGCCCTCAGCGGCTCCCCCATTGCAGGTCCGGGAGTCGATGAGAGCAAGCTGCCTCCCGCCGATAAGGGCGCCGATGGCATTGGTGTCTTGGATCTCGCCACGCTCAGGTTGACGAAGATCCTGCGCGGTGTGTCCGATCCCGAACAGCTCGCAGTCAGTGCCGACGGCAAGCGCCTGTATATCGCCAGCGAAGATACGGGGCAGGGCATCGTGATCGATGCGGTAACCGGCAAGACAATCGCCAGTCTGCCAGTCGGTGGTGAGCCTGAAGGTGTCACGCTCAGTCCGAATGGCAGGTTCGTCTACATGTCTTCGGAAGAAGATCACCGGATATCGGTGATCGACACCGCTACCAACAAAGTGGTCGGAGCATTTGAAGTCGGACAGCGGCCTCGCTTCACCGAGTTCAGCGATGACGGTGCGATGGCTTTTGTATCGGCGGAGAACGACGGCAGCATAACCGTGGCCGATGCGAAGACGCACAAGGTGCTGCGAGTGATCAAGCTTGAAGGTGCGCTGACACGCCCGGTGGGCATGGCCATCTCGCATGACGGCAAGAAGCTTTACACCGTTACCGGTCGTGGCAAGAACCTCTTGTCGGTCGATATCGCCACCGGCAAGGTGCTCGGTTCCGTTGAAGTTGGGCAGCGTCCATGGGGTGTGGCACTGAGTCCGGATGGCAAGACCCTGTTCACGGCCAATGGCAGTTCGAATGATGTGTCGGTGGTCGACGCCCTCAGCATGAAGCTGGTCAGCCGCATTCCGGTGGGTGACAGCCCATGGGGTCTGGTCGTCGTGCCGGCTTCAGGCCGCAAGTAACGCGCGCATCCCGATCAGCCCGGCTATGGCCGCGGCAATCGAGGCACTGACATGCAGCAGCACAATGCCGGCGGCCAATACGGGCCGCTGGCTTTCCAGTGACTGCACCACTTCGACGGCGAAGCTCGAGAAGGTAGTCAGACCTCCGAGGAACCCCACCAGCAGCAGCGGGCGCAGGGTCGGATCCAGTGGCAGTCGTTCCCCGAGCAAACCCACCAGGGCGCCCGCCGCCCCACAGCCCACGACGTTTGCCGTCAGCGTGCCAAGCGGCACCGCGGGCAGCAAGGGATTGAGCCCGAGGTTGAGCAGATAGCGGGAAACACCGCCGGCGCCCGCGCCGACGAATACCAGGGCGATGCTCAGAAATTTCATCAGTGCAGGTATCATTGCACGCCTTCCGCCCCGGTAGCTCAGTGGATAGAGCACTCGCCTCCTAAGCGAGGGGTCGCAGGTTCAACTCCTGCCCGGGGCACCACACCTGCCAGTCAGGCCTCAGCGAGGCGGCGGAGCAGGCGCGCCCGGTGCACCGGTATTCCCGGTATTCCCGGTATTTCCCGTATTGCCGGTGTTACCGGTGTTACCGGTGTTACCGGTTGCACCTGTGTTACCCGTTGCGCCGGTATCACCAGTAGCACCCGTGTAGCCAGTATCACCTTGAGCCCCGGAATTGCCGGTGTTGCCAGTTGCCCCGGTGTTACCTGAGTTGCCGGTATTTCCCGTATTTCCCGTATTGCCCGGAGCGCCCTGGGGCCCAGTGGGACCTGGCGCGCCGCATGCGCCCAGGGTCAGTACTGCAAGTGAAGCGACGAGAAGTTTTACGCGTTGCATATGATTGCCTTTAAGTATGGAATGGGACCTGGGGAGAGTTTTCCCCGGCGAAGTACCGTGAAGCACGCCGCTCGGGGCCGTGCCTGATCACCCTTCAGCTTATGCCTGTGTTCACCAATCTTTCTGTACGCGGGCGCACGCAGCCAACCAAATCGGGTGAAAAATGATTCCTCGTCGCAAGTTCGAGTTCGGTTCGGTTGCAGTCATTGCACTGCTTGGGTTCAGCGCCTGCGGAACCAATCCGGTCACTGGCAAGCGCGAGCTGCAGTTTGTCTCCGAGAATCAGGAAATCCAGATGGGCCAGCAGAACTACGCACCGATGCGGCAGAGCGAGGGTGGTGACTACCAGGTGCTGCCCGGACTCACGGCCTATGTGAACGAGGTCGGTCAGAAACTGGCGGCAGTGTCCGACCAAATCACCGTGTCCGAGCGACGCCTGCCGTATGAGTTCAAGGTGTTGAACAGTTCCGTGCCCAATGCCTGGGCCTTGCCCGGCGGCAAGATTGCCGTGAATCGCGGCCTGCTCACGGAGCTCAACAACGAGGCCGAACTGGCCGCGGTGCTGGGCCACGAGATCGTGCACGCAGCGGCGCGTCACGGGGCACAGGCGCAGGAGCGCGGCACCCTGTTGCAGGGTGGGTTGGTCGCCGCCCAGATTGGCGCTGCGATTGGTGGCGTCAACGATCAGACGGCAGGCCTGGTGCTGATGGGTGCGAATGTCGGTGCCCAGCTCATCACGACTCGCTACGGTCGCGAAGCCGAACTGCAGAGCGACCTGTATGGCACCCGCCTGATGAAAGCTGCCGGCTACGACCCGCGCGCGGCGATCACGCTGCAGGAAACCTTCGTGCGTCTGTCTGCGGGACGCAACCAGAGCTGGCTCGATGGCTTGTTCGCGTCGCATCCGCCATCGGCTGAGCGCGTGGCAAAGAATCGCGAGACGGTGGCAACGTTGGGCGAGGGCGGCGACCTGGCGGCTGCACGCTATGCGACCCAGATCGGCCCGTTGAAACAGCTCAAGCCCGGTTACGACAAATTCGATCAGGCCGTCGCGGCGCTGCGGAAGAAAGACAATGCCAGCGCGAAGTCCTTGGCTGCCGAGGCAATCCGCCTGGTGCCGCGCGAAGGCCAGTTCCATCAGCTGCTGGGTGATATCGCGCTCAACGAGAAGCGCAATCAGGAGTCCGTGCCGCACTATCAGCGCGCCATGGAACTGAATCCGGGCTACTTCGGCTCCTGGCTGGGAGCGGGTGTGGCGCAGTACCGGCTCGGCAACAGGCAACAGGCGCAGCAGTGGCTCAAGCGCAGCATGGACCTGCTGCCTACGGCACCCGCGGCGCTGTACCTGGGCAACATGGCGCGGGACAGCGGCGACGTGGAAGGTGCGCTGAAGCTTTATCAGAATGCCGCCTCTTCCCAGAGCAGCATCGGTCAGGAAGCAGCGCGCGAAGCAGTGCTGCTGGATCTGCCGCGCAATCCCGCCAACTACGTGGCCGCTGCCCTGCAGGCGGGAGCCGACGGCAAGCCGGTGCTGGTGGTGCAGAACCGCGCCCCGGTGCCGCTGGGCGCGATTGTCGTTACCCCGGTGTTGCTCAATGCGGCGGGGCAGATCGTGCAACAGGGGCGCAGCGTGAGCATCGCCGGTCCATTGCCAGCCGGCCAGCGGGTTACGGCTGATGCGGGCCTGGGTTCACTGTCAGCGGAACAATTGCAGACCGTGCGCTTCCGCGTGGATTCTGCCCGCGTGGTTCAGTAGCAGATCAAGCTCGCGGCCAGTTGCGAAAGCAGGCCGGATCGCCGTAGGCAAGGAAATCGGGGTTCAGCAAATCGGGCTTGGCGTTGTACTGCAGCGCCAGTCCGTCAGCGAGCCGCACGACCTGGCCACCGGCCGCTTCCACCACCGCCTGTCCGGCCGCAATGTCCCACTCGGAAGTGGGCCCCAGTCGCGGATACAGATCGGCCGATCCATCGGCCACCAGGCACAGCTTGATCGAGCTGCCGGCAGGCTTCAATTCATGTGGCCCCAGTGCAGCCAGGGCAGATTGCAGTGACGCATTGCCATGCGAGCGACTGCCCAGTACGCGCAGCGGCGGCCGTGCCAGCTGACGCACGCTGATCGGCAGGCGCGGCCGGTCAAGCGTTTCACGCCACGCACCGATGCCCGGAATCCCCGAGTAGGTGGTGTCAGTCACCGGAATATGAACCACGCCCAGCACCGGACGATGACCGTCGATCAGCGCGATGTTGACCGTGAATTCGCCATTGCGGGACACGAATTCCTTCGTGCCATCCAGTGGATCGACCAGCCAGTAGCGTGGCCAGCGGCCGCGCTCTGCAAAGTCTGTTTCGGCGGACTCCTCGGAGAGCACCGGCAGCAGCGGCGACAGCTCTGACAATGCGGCGATGATCAGCCGATGCGCGCGCAGATCGGCCTCGGTCAGTGGCGAGCTGTCGGCCTTTGCGCGGGCTTCGAAATCGGTGCCGTAGACCTCGAGGATCTCGCGCCCCGCCTGACGCGAGATGTCGACGACGGCTGCCAGCAGCTCAGAGGCCAGCGAGAGGATTGTTGTAGGCATAGGCAATCACACCGGCCTTGTCGAGCTCGCTGATGATGTGCTCGGCAGCGGCTTGCGCCGTCATGTCGGCGGTGCGAATGGTGATCTCGGGATTCTCGGGCGGCTCATAGGGCGAATCGATGCCGGTGAAGTTCGGCAGCTCACCACTGCGAGCCTTCTTGTACAACCCCTTCGGATCGCGCTTTTCAGCATCCGCCAGCGAGGTATCGACGAACACCTCGAAGAACTCGCCGCTTCCGAGCAGCGCGCGCGCCATGCGTCGCTCGGTACGGAATGGCGAGATGAACGACACCAGCACGATCAGGCCCGCATCCACCATCAGCTTCGAGACCTCCGCCACGCGGCGGATGTTCTCGACGCGATCGGCATCCTGGAAGCCCAGGTCGCGGTTCAGTCCATGGCGCACATTGTCGCCATCCAGCAGATAGGTATGCCGGCCCAGCGCATGCAGCCGCTTCTCGACCAGATTGGCAATGGTCGATTTGCCGGCACCGGACAGGCCGGTGAACCACAGCGCGCTGGCGCGCTGGCCCTTGATCTGTGAACGGGCAGCGCGGTCC
Source organism: Gammaproteobacteria bacterium (assembly GCA_031424095.1). Classification (GTDB taxonomy): domain Bacteria; phylum Pseudomonadota; class Gammaproteobacteria; order Steroidobacterales; family Steroidobacteraceae; genus ZC4RG30. Next base: position 608 of record JANPGU010000240.1, on the reverse strand, counting down.
ACATCCAGCGTCTGCCAGTGGATGTTGTCGGCTCGGCGCAGCGCCGAATGCAGCAGACCGGCACCCACGGTGTCGTTGCTGAGCTTGTCGATCAGGATGAAGCCGCCGGTTTCGCGATTCTCGGCGTAAGGATCGAACGCCACCGGACTGTCGAGGCTGACATTGCAGACACCGATCTCGTTGAGTTCCAGCTGCTTCGCAGCCTGCTGCTCAAGCGTGTTGACGTTGACCCGGAAGCGCGGCGTAGCGACGGTGGCATTCACCGTACGGGCGCCGATTTTCAGCAGGTACTGCCGGCCAGGCAGCATCGGCTGCTCGTGCATCCAGATGAGCGTGGTCTCGAACTGGTCGGCAACGCCGGCAGGTTCCTGAGCGGCGGTCAGCACGTCACCGCGCGATACGTCGATTTCCCGGTCCAGCGTTAGCGTGATCGATTGTCCGGCCACGGCCTTCGGCAGGTCACCGTCATAGGTCACGATGCGGGCTACGACGGCTTCGTTGCCCGAAGGCAGGGTACGCAGGCGATCGCCTACCGACACATGCCCGCTGGCGATCTGGCCGGTGAAGCCGCGGAAATCCGAATTCGGCCGGTTGACCCACTGCACCGG
>JANPGU010000239.1:0-17336 GCA_031424095.1 Gammaproteobacteria bacterium | reverse complement strand
ACGCTGATTGCAGCCTGCGTAATCGGCGATGGCGAGGCGGAGACCGCCCCGCTGGCTACCGCATGGCATTCCAACAAATTCCTGAACCCGGCAACCGATGGCGCCGTGCTGCCGATCCTGCACCTCAACGGCTACAAGATCGCAAGTCCGACCATCCTCGCCAGAATCACTCGTGAGGAACTGGAACAGCTGCTGCGCGGCTACGGCTGGACGCCGCACTTCGTGGATGGGGACGAACCGGCACTGATGCATGAGGCAATGGCCAGCACGCTGGACGCTGCCGTCGCGCACATCCGCAGCATCCAGGAGCAGGCGCGGCTTCACGGTGAAGTCTCCCGCCCACGCTGGCCAATGATTGTGCTGAACTCACCCAAGGGCTGGACGGGCCCGAAAAGTGTCGATGGCAAACAGATCGAAGGCAGCTTTCGTTCTCATCAGGTTCCCATCCCGGATCCCGCCACGCATGCGGGTCACCTCCAGTTGCTGGAAGACTGGCTCAGGAGCTACCGGCCGCATGAGTTGTTTGATACGCAGGGCCGCTTGCAGAAGCCTATTGCGGCACTTGCTCCGGAAGGCCTGCGTCGCATGGGCGCCAATCCGCATGCCAACGGTGGGTTGCTGCTGCGCGATCTGCGCATGCCGGATTTTCGATCCTATGCCCTCGAACTTCCGGCGCCGGGCGCGCGCAGCGCCGGCGATACGCGCGTCCTCGGACCTTTTCTGCGCGATGTGCAGAAGCTGAACGCCGCACAGCGCAACTTCCGCGTGTTCGGACCAGACGAGACGCTTTCCAATGGCCTCGCGGCCCTGTTCGAATCAACGCCGCGGCAGTGGAACGCCGCGACGCGGGACGACGACGAATTTCTGGCAGCCGATGGGCACGTACTAGAAATGCTCAGCGAACACCAATGCGAAGGCTGGCTTGAAGGCTATCTGTTGACCGGGCGCCATGGCATCTTCAACTGCTACGAGGCATTCATCCATATCGTCGGTTCGATGTTCAATCAACATGCGAAGTGGTTGAAGGTTTCGTCCCAGTTGTCATGGCGGCGCGATATCGCTTCACTCAACTATCTGCTCAGCTCGCACGTCTGGCGCCAGGATCACAATGGGTTTTCGCACCAGGATCCCGGCTTCATCGACCATGTGGTCAACAAGAAGGCCGACGTCGTGCGCGTCTATCTGCCACCAGACGCCAACTGCCTGCTGTCAGTAATGGACCATTGCCTGCGCAGCCGCCACTACGTCAACGTGGTGATCGCGGGCAAGCATCCGGCACCACAGTGGCTGTCCATGGAGGCGGCGCTCGATCATTGCGCCGCCGGCGCGGGAATCTGGCAATGGGCCAGCAATGACCAGGGTATCGGACCGGACGTGGTGATGGCCAGCTGTGGCGATGTGCCCACGCTCGAGACTCTGGCAGCGGTCTCGATTCTGCGCGAGCATCTGCCCGAACTCAGGATCCGAATGGTCAATGTTGTGGATCTCATGAAGCTGCAGCCGGCGATGACACATCCGCACGGCCTGAGCGACATGGATTTCGACGACATCTTCACTGCCGACAAGCCGGTTATCTTCGCGTTCCACGCCTATCCATGGCTGATCCATCGCATGACCTACCGTCGCACCAATCACAACAATATCCATGTGCACGGTTATCGGGAAGAAGGCACGATCACGACCCCTTTTGACATGACCGTGCTGAACGAACTGGATCGCTTTCATCTGGCGATGGACGCGGTGAATCGGCTGCCGCAGACCGGCGAACGGGGCCTGCAGCTGAAACGGGAGCTGCAGATCAAACTGCTTGCGCACCGGCGCTACATCAATACTCACGGTCAGGACATGCCGGAGATCCGCGACTGGCAGTGGGCTTCTGCGTGAACGGGCTCAGTCGTCTGCGTCAAAGATCGGCGTCTCGAGCAATGATTCCTGCCGCGTGCGGTTGGCTTCGCGCTTCAGCGCAACGATGTCGGTGAGGTAATCTCCCAGGTCTGTGCTCGGAGCCAGACGTGGCGCCGCGGGAAAGACCCTTGCGCCAAGACTGACCCTGTTTACCGTGTGCGGATTGAGCTGCAGATCCGCCAGCCACCAGACACCGCCGCAGAGCGGCGGCACCAGCAATGCCAGCATCCACGATACGGAGCGCCGCAGATGCGTGGCATTGCGCAGATGCAGGTAGGCCGCCGCCAGCGCAACCGCAGCGGCCGCGACGGCCATGACCATCCCCAGGCCCTGCCATTGCAACGCGAAATCGGCAATCGTGTACAGCCAATGCCCCCATGCCCACAGACCAAGACAGAATGCGGCGATGGCAAGGTGCATGCGCAGTTGCCAGGCACCCACAGTGAGCCGCGACACCAGCGCCCAGGCCCCCACCCACACGGCCAGGATGCACATTGCCGCAAGCTCCGCGATCAGGATCCGCGGTGCCAGTCTTTCCGGCGCCCCGGTCCACTGCAGGAATGCCGCAAAAGCCAGACACAGCGCTACACCCACGACGGCCAGCGCCGTGCGATGCCGACGCAACAGGTCGCGCCGAAATGCGCGCTCCGGCGGCAGCGCCGCGTCCGGAGTACGCACCAGTACGCGCGTCCTGCCGATGAGCAGCTCGCCTTTGGCAATCAGCGCTCCGTCTTCGCCCTCCAGCCTGCGCCCATCCACGCGCGTGCCATTGCGCGTGGCCAGATCCTGCACGTGGACGCGACCATCGGCCTGCAGCGTCAACAGCGTGTGCTCGCCCGCCGCAAAGGCATCGTCAACCACCACGTCGCAGGACAGGCTCCTGCCGATGCGGCATTGCCCGCCGATGCCGTTGACGCGCAGCCGGAAGTCGATGTGCCCGTGCACATCCAGCACCTCCACCAGCATCATGGCGTCCATCGCATCGCCTCCAGAAAGCGGCGCACGAACTGCATGCCAGCCTCGAAGCCAACTCCGTTCAGGTCGAGCTGGCTTACCACGGCAGACTGTGCACTGTTGATGCTGGTCACGGTGAGCGCGATGTCATAGAGGCCCGCAAACAGGCGGTACTGCCTGACGCAGGTGCTGACACGGGCATCGAATCCGTCGAGCGATACCAGCGAGTCCTTGCAGACAAAGGGTGCGACATGCAGCGCGGCGCCATAGCGCTGATACGCTTCCGCAACGCCGTTGATGCGTTCTGCAAACTGCAGCGGATGCAGTTTCTGGGCGCGGATCACACGATGCTGGAAGCGGATGTCACCAACCTCGAGGCCGCTCTGCACCAGCAGCCGGGCCTGTGCCGAACAGACAATGCTTTCGATGCGCAGCTGCTGTGTGGATTCACTGCTGCCGGTGGTGTTGCACTCGATCGCGGCGCCGATCTGCGTCGGCAAGGTAAAGCCAAACACGGTCTGCGCTGCGGTCGGTGTGGGACCAGGCAGGAATATCGCAGCCTGATGCGTCAGCGCCTGTGCGGTCACCATCTCCACTGCCTGCCGCGCGCTCATGGTTCTGTCCATCGGCCCTTTGGCACGCGCGAGCAGCGGCTCGATATGCCTCGCAGGCACGACCAGACTCACCAGCTGGCGCCCGGCGACCACCGCGACATTCACGCCATACACATTGCCGCGCGCGTCCAGCGCCGGTCCGCCCGACATGCCGCCGTTGATGGCGCCAGTGTAATGAATGCGCTGATCGAAGCCATTGGCGACCAGGCCATTGGCCACGCCTTCGGTGATCGTGAGGCCGAAGTTCAGCGGGAATCCGATGGAATAGGCCCGCTCTCCCTCGCGCGGAATCTGGGTGCGCAGCCTTAGCGGTGGCAGCAGCAGATCCTCTGCCTTCACCACGGCCAGGTCGTTGCGAACGTCGATGGCATACACCCGCAGCCGGCCGGTGCGATTGTCCGACGTGACGTACTCCAGCCGGAACTGGCCTGGATGCAGCACCGCCTCGGAGACCACGTGGTAGTTGGTGACGATCAGTCCGTCGCCATTCGCCGCGAAGCCGCTGCCATGAAATGCACTGGTCCTGGCACCGCCAAAGAAGCCCCGTATCTGCACGATGGAATCGCGGGCGCGGTCCAGACGAACGCGGGCAGCGTTCGACAACTGCTGCTCCGCGAAATCCGGTTCTTCGAGATCGGCGGGATCAGGCAACCCATCCGGGGATCCGGGCGGTTCGATGACCACTGGCGCTGCAGCGGCGACCGGTGTAATCAATGCCGGTGTGGCGGCGCTCGCCTGGTTCACGGCTGCGCATATCAGACCCGCGAGGCTGATCAGCGCTGCCCATTTGAGGTCTGCATTGGCCATGCAGCAAGCTTATCGCCAACCCCATGCCCGCGCCGCAGCAGCCGCTACATTGTTTTACCGGGAAGGGGTAAAATAGCGGGCAACGGATCGGGCCAATCACTGCGGGAGCGGGATCATGAAGTTCAGCGCCATCATTGTTTCTTCCCTGCTGGTTGCGGCGGCCCTGACATTGACGCCTTCTGCCGCGCCGCTGGCCGAGGCAGCTCCGGCCGTACAGCAGTGCCCGGCCTATCTCGACCACGAATTCCGCAAGCTGCACTCTTCCCAGAGCGTGAATCTCTGCAAGGCCTATGCAGGTCACCCGATGCTGATCGTGAACACGGCTAGCCATTGTGGATTCACGCCGCAGTTCAAGGGTCTCGAGGCGATTCATGCGAAGTACAAAGGCCGCGGCCTGGTGGTCGTGGGTTTTGCTTCGGACGATTTCAACCAGGAAGCGAAAGATGAAGAGGAAGCCGCCACCACCTGCTTCCTGAACTATGGCGTGACGTTCACCATGCTCGCTCCCCAGCATGTGAAGGGCCCGGACGCGAATCCCGTGTTCAAGGAACTTGCCCGTCAGAGCCAGGCTCCGGGCTGGAACTTCAACAAGTATCTGGTGCAGACCGACGGCAAGGTCGCCCAGTACTTCGACAGCAAGGTAACGCCGGAATCGACGCAGTTCAGCACGGCCGTCGAGAAGATCCTGCAGTAAGCCGGGCCTGACGTTCTCGGGCACCAATGAAATGTTGGTGCCCTGGAAAGGGACCATCCGGCAGCGGCATGTTGCCGCAATGCCGGAACCACGCCCCAATCACTTTCCGAGCATTGGCCGGCCTTCGTGCGCCACCAGCAGATCGTGCATGTCATTCGCATGCTCTTCCTCGGTGACCAGGATGTCGGCCAGCAATTTGCGTGTACCCGGATCGCGATCGCCGAAATAGCGGATCAGCTCCCGGTAGTGATCCACGGCAATACGCTCGGCGATCAGGTTTTCCTTGATCATGTCGATGAGGTTGTCCGCAGCGCCGTATTCGGATGCAGCCCTGGACTCAAGGCCCTTGGGATTGAAGTCCGGTTTGCCGCCCAACTGGTTTATGCGCTCCGCTACCTGATGGACATGCCCGGCTTCTTCCTTCGCATGGGCCATGAATTCCTGCTTCACGCCCTCACTGGAAATCCCCGTGGCGCTGACCGCATGCATCGTATAGCGCAGCACGCAGACGATCTCGGTTGCGAGCACCGACTGCAGGATCTCGATCGCCTGCCTCGGGTCCCCTTCATATGAAGCAGTGATGCCGCCATCTTCGATGTTGCGGCGAGCGCGCTCGCGCAGCGTCTTCACGTCAGTCAGGAATGGTTGCGGCTTGTCGGGTGTGATTCCTGTCGGAGATGTCTGGCCCATGTTGGCTCCTGAAGCTTGCTATGAATGGATGCGCGCGACGCTAGGATGACTTTTGCCATCTGGCATCGAAACAGCATATTGGATTCGCGCTGCGCTCACGGTGGCCAAACAGGAGCAGGCACTGTCAGATGAGTCTTACAAAACACCGTGATTTGCGCGACGGCGCGACCGTCTGGTCTTTTTACAGAAAGCCGTCGATCCATGGCACCAGGCTGCAGCGCTCGGTCAGCACCGACGTCGTGGTAGTGGGTGGTGGAATCTCCGGCGCGATGATTGCGCAGGCCCTCGCACAAGCCGGCAGGAAACCGCTGATCCTTGATCGACGCAATAGTGCGTTGCTGGGCTCTACCGCTGCGAGTACGGCGCTGCTGCAATTCGAGCTGGATACGCCATTGCTGACGCTGAGCCGCGCCATCGGAATACGCAAGGCGCAGCGCGTCTGGATGGCATCGCACGAGGCGGTGAACGAACTGCGAACGCGCACCACGAGCCTGGGCATCGGTGCGCATTTCAAGACGCGTCCGTCGCTGTACCTCGCTGGCAATGTACTGGACGCGCGGGGACTGCAGCGCGAGGTGGCACTCCGGCAGAGGATCGGCCTGCCAAGCGAGTATCTGGATGCAAACGCGCTGCGGCATCACTTCGGCATCGGCAGGCAGGCCGCTGTGCTCAGCCACGGCAATGCGGAAGCCAACCCGGTGGAACTTGCCGCAGGCTACCTGCGTTGCGCCCTGCGCCAGGGCGCCCGCCTCCATGCACCGCACGACGTCGTCAATCTCGTGTGCGATCGGCGGGGCACTACGCTTGCCACCAGCGACGGTGTAGAGATTCGCGCGCGGCATGTAGTGCTGTGCACGGGTTACGAGCTTGCCAAGATTGTCCCTGCCAATGGCAGCTCCGTGCTTTCAACCTGGGCCATTGCAACACGACCGCAGCCGCGGAAACTCTGGCCGCAGAAGGCCCTGATCTGGGAGGCGTCGGATCCCTATCTCTATCTGCGCACTACAGCGGATGGCCGCGTGATCTGCGGGGGCGAAGACGAGGAATTCGCGAATGCCGAGAAACGCGATTCGATGACGCCTGCCAAGACCGCGCGGCTGCAACAAAAGCTGCACCGGATGCTTCCACAGCTCGACAACCGGGCTGTCACGGCATGGACCGGCAGCTTCGGCTCAAGCAGCCACGGCATGCCGACGATTGGTGCCATCCCGGGATATCCACGCTGCTACGCCGTCTTGGGCTATGGCGGAAACGGCATCACGTTTTCAATGCTGGCAACAGGAATCATCACTGCTGCAGTACTCGGGAAGAAGCATCCCGACGCGCCGCTGTTTGCCTTCCGGTAAGGCGACGCCGCTATTTGGGTTTGACGGGCTCGGTTCCCGCCGTACCGCACTTCGCAAACTTCTTGGTCTTGATGTCCCGACACTTGGTGACCGGGGCGGCCGCCACTGTGCACAGCTTGGCTGCAACGAACTTGCCGTTGTCGCGACACTTGCCGACGGAATCGAGAGCTGGTGCCGCCAGGACGCTCTGTGCAGCAAACCCAGTCATGGCCAACAGGGAGAGGAGTACCAGTTTACGACGCATGCGAATCTCCAGGTGTGTGCGAACCCTGGTCACGGGGGGAAATACCAACGATGCGACCATCTTCACTGTGGTGCACAACAGCGGCACGGCTGTTGCGACCCAGATCGATCTGTTCTCCGGAAAGTCCGAAGTAACCTTCATAGTCGGGCGTGCTGCGCAGCACCGGAACATTGCGACGCCGATCGGTAGCAAAGTTCAACAGCAACAGCGTCCCTGATGTGCTGCCCAATGCAATGGCAGCCTGACCGATGAACAGCGGTGATCCGAGCAGCACGGTAAGCGTGCCGACCATGGGGCGGCACAGCCATAGCCAGTAGCCCCACACCGCAGCCGTGGTGGTGTCGGAAAACAGGCGGCGCCGCCAAGGAAGGCGTCCACGTACATTGATGATCAGCGAGTTGCTCATGGGATCGGCGCAAGCCAGCTAAGCCGGCGGTGTATCAGGGTGCGCAATTTAAGCCCGCCGCGCTGCGCTGGCGATGAAAAGTTGATTAAATCCGCGTAATTGTTGTCGCCTTATCGCGACTAGCGGCGCAGACCCCGGTCGGGGCTGATCCAGCGGGCGCGTTTAGCCGACCGGCGCATCAACATCTGCGGGTACGCTGCAACGGTGGCGGCCGTGCTGATGAGCCAGAAAACCAGTGGATACCAGATGATCCAGTAATAGTACCGGCCCAGACCCTTGTCATAACGACTGTCCAGCCACTTGCTCAGTGCGAACTGCAACAGGCAGGTCACCCCGAGAATCAACCCGCCACCTGTGGGCACGAATGGCGAGTTGCCGGGTGGCAGCAGGCCCGCCGGCAGAGCCAGCCCTGCTACCCACATGAGCGCCAGCAGCAGAACGAGATAGGACCAGAACACGCTGGCGCACATCTCGATCAGCAGCGGCCACATATGACTCTGGCCGGGATGCGCCAGCACGCCGATGTTCTTCACCAGTACCTGCGCGCCGCCGGTGGCCCAGCGCAACCGCTGCTTCCACAGGCCGCGCAATGTTTCGGGCATGAGTATCCACACCAGTGCATGCGGCTCGAAATTCACCTTCCAGCCGGCTCGCTGCAGCTTCCAGGTGATGTCGATGTCTTCGGTGAGCATGTCGGCACTCCAGTAGCCGACGCTGTGCACCGCGGACCTGCGAAACGCGGTGATGACACCTGACACCGTGAACAGGTTGCCGAAATTCTTCTGTGCGCGCTTGATCATGCCGACAATGGCCGAGAACTCACCGATCTGGATGCGACCCAGCAGGGTGGAACGATTGCGGATACGGGGATTGCCGGTTACCGCCGCGACCTGCGGATCGGCAGTGAAGTGACGCACCAGCCAGTGCGCGCTGTGTGGATCGAGCAGCGCATCGCCATCGATGCACACCAGGATTTCGTGGCGAGCCAGCAGCGCACCGGCCTGCAGCGCCAGCGCCTTGCCCTGGTTCTGTGCCAGCTGCACCACGCGCAGCTGCGGATGGTGCGCCGCCATGCGGTCGAGCACTTCCTGGGTGCTGTCACGGCTGCCATCGTTGATGGCGATGACCTCGAACTCCGGGTAGTCCAGGCCCAGTGCATAGGCCATGGTTTCTTCGGCATTGTCTGCTTCGTTGTAGCACGGGATCAGCACACTCACCGGCGGTGCGTCCGGGTCGCGCACCGGTTCAGAATAATTCGGCTCGTGGCGCTCGTGGCGCCAGTAGAACAGCACCGCGCCGATCATCCACAGGAAGGACATGAACAGCGGATAGAAGAAAACGAACGAAAGGATGCGATGCCACAGCGACAGCAGCATGGGGCTCATCACGAAACCGGATCATTGAGTCTGCGGTACATCGGGCTTGATCGACAGGGACTTGCGGATGACGCTCCAGTTCGGATGGTTGTCGAACAACATGTCCGGGTAGTAAGCCACGTGCTCGACGCCCATGTCGTAGAGACTCGTTATGGTAGCGCCAATTTCGTCCGACGGGATCGGCTTGCTGTCCTGGCGCCAGTCCACGGTCTGGATTTCGAACACCACTTTCTTCATTGCGCCCGGGATGTCCCGGACCCGGGCAACCAGCGCGCGATAGAACTCGGCTGCGTCCGGCGCATTTTCCATCAGCGGCATGGCCATGATGGCGGTGAAGTCATAGTTCGCCAGCGAGTTTTCCAGTGCCTGCGAATACCAGACTTCAGCCTTCGGGCTCAGCACGACGCGCGCGTACATGTTGCGCGCCGTCTTCAGCGCGGGCTCTTCCGCGCGCACCACATCGGCCAGTTCCCTGGCGAACTGATCCAGGGCATTGATCTTAAGGATGGTCCAGCGCCCGACCAGATCGTCGCTGCGCCGGATCTCGGCGATGCTTCCAGGCAGTCCCCAGTCCTTGTAAGCCTTGAGGGCAAAGTCACTGGCATCCTCGTAGTCCGACAGTGTCACGTCATCGTGGAACAGCAGCCCCTCGAAGGTCGCGTTGCGCGCCAGGTCCTGGTAGATCTCGCGGATGGTCTGGCGGGCGCGCGACGAGAACGGCGAGAGGCGCGCGTAGCCCATGTTCACATGGTCGCTGCTCTCGCTGGGCAGGCTGACCACCCTGTCCTGTGCTCCCGGGGCATTCGCCGGCAGTTTCCAGGCCAGCATCGGCATCCACGCATACACGCGCTTCACCTGTGTACGGGTGCTGATCTGCCAGGCCACGCGGTTGAACAGGTCCGAACGCATGGGCACATGCCGGTTGGGAAAGTAGACGGCATCGGCCGAGCCATCACCATCCGGATCCGAGAAGGCCTGCAGGTATACCGCTGTGACGGCCAGCGACACGATCCGGTCCAGCAGGTGCCCGAGATTGCGCTCCTGCTGCGCGGGATCGGCATCGTAGATGTAGTCCAGGTCCACGTGCATTACCTTCTGCGCGCGGTCGTTGTCCGACAGGTTCTGGTTGCGGAAAGTGATCTCGCGGTTGAGCTCCCAAAGCTGCAGATTGCGGCTCACCAGAATGCGCCGCAGCCGCGACACGGGCGTGTCGTCCATGTTGGCGCCATCATCCAGCGTCAGACCGATGGTCATGCCCAGATTGTTCGCCACCTCGCGCAGCTCGGCGGTATAGCGGCCATAGGGCCAGGCAATCACGCGCGGCGCGCGGCCGACGCGATTGCGGATGACATCGCGGCTGCGCTGCAGGTCCGAAGCGACGCGCCGGCGATAGACCTCCTGCTGTTCGTACTTGCCGGTGCCCTTGTCCCACAGTCTTGTCGTGGCTGCCGGTTGCAGGTTGCCTTCCGGATTACCAGGAATACCGCGATGCAGGTCGTAGCTGTGACTGCCGATATCCACCAGGCCGCTCTCGCTGAGCTCACGCAACTGCTGCCAGCTCATCAGCCTGTCGCGCGGAATCTCGTGGCCATCGAAGTTGACCTGACTTGCGTCTTCCTCCCAGCTTCCCACCACCGCAACCACGGAAGGAATGCGCAGCATCCTCAGCAGTGGCCAGGCGAAATCGTAGACCGATCGGTAGCCATCGTCGAAGGTCAGCAGCACGGCCTTTTCCGGCAGGCGTGACCGTCCGGCCTGATCGGCGAGCACGTCATCCACGCCCACGAAGTGGTAGCCGTTGTTGCGCAACCAGTCGATCTGACGCACGAACATCGTGGGCGTGACGGCATATTCAGGAATCAGCGCTTTATCGGGATCGGCGATTTCGTGGTAGCTGAGCACGGTCAGCTTTTCTTCCGTTGGCGTAACGGCCAGGGCCTGGGCGCCCGTGGAGGCGAGCATGAGGCAGGCCAGGGGCCGCAATAGCCATCCACGCGGGAAAACTCCGGACAAGTCGACCTACTCCTGATTGTTGCTGCGCTGCAGGCGGCCCAGCTGGCGACCCGCGCGCGGGTGCTAGGATACATTTTGATTCGCCACGCCGGATGTGACGATTTCTTCACGGGCCGCTGGATCGGGTCAGTTCGTCCCGATGCGCCGGGCGGCCCCCGCCAGGTTGCTTTTCAGCAGATACGCAGTCTTCTGATGACCCACGGGCCGACTGAAGTAATAGCCCTGGCCCTCGGGACAGCCCTGATCCTTCAGGCAGGTGAGTTGGGAAGCCGTTTCAACACCTTCCGCAACGACGCACATGTGCAGGCTCTTGCCCATGTTGATGACCGCACTGACGATGCTGGAATCATCCGCATCATTGGCGCCTCCAAGACTGCGCACGAATGAGCGGTCGATCTTCAGACAGGTAATCGGCAGGCGCTTGACGTAGCTGAGGCTGGAATAGCCGGTTCCGAAATCATCCAGTGCCAGCCGCACTCCCATTTCCCGCAGGGCCCGCAGGGTCGCGTCAGTAATTTTCTCGTCCTGCATAAGGAAGGTCTCGGTCAGCTCCAGCTCTAGGCATTCGGGCTTCAACCCGGTCGTCAGCAAAGCTGACCGCACCGATGCCACGAAGTCGTATGCGCGCAACTCCACTGCGGACACATTCACGGCGACGCGCCCGGGAGCCAATCCAGCTTCCTGCCAGGCGCGTGTCTGGCGGCAGGCTTCATGCAGCACCCAGCGTCCGATCGACACTATGAGTCCGGTCTCCTCGGCAATCGAGATGAAATCCGCCGGCATAACCAGTCCCTGCTGTGGCCTGTTCCAGCGAATCAGCGCCTCCACACCGACTATCCTGCCAGTCTGCAATTCAACCCGGGGCTGGTAGTGCAGTACGAATTCCTGCTGCAGCAGCGCGCGTCGCAGACAGGATTCGATGACATGGCGCTGCACGGCCTGAACATTCAGTTCGGACTTGTAAAACTGACAATTGTCGCGCCCGCTGTCCTTGGCCTGGTACATCGCAAAATCGGCATTCTTCAACAGCGTCTCAACGATTCCGCCGTCGTCCGGATAGATCGCAATGCCGATGCTGGCGGTGAAATGCAGCTCGTGTCCTTCCACGATGTACGGCGCCCGCAATGCGAGCAGAATCTTGCTGGCGATCTTTTCTGCATGCTGGAAGTCGGAGATCTGCGGCAGCAGGATGACGAATTCATCGCCACCCTGTCGGCTCACGGTGTCTGAGCTGCGCACGGCCTCTCGCAAGCGCTCCGCCACCGCTTTCAACACGCCATCGCCGATGCTGTGTCCCAGTGAGTCGTTGCAGTGCTTGAACCTGTCCAGGTCCAGATACAGGATCGCAATCCGACCCTCTTGCCGATCAGCCACGGTCATCGCCTGACTCAGGCGGTCATTGAACAGGATGCGATTGGGCAGGTCGGTGAGGCTGTCGTGCTGGGCCAGATGCGACATGCGCAGCGACATCGCCCGCGCATCACTCACATCATGGAACACCATCACGGCGCCAATCACCTGACCAAGGCGATCGTGGATTGGAGCGGCAGAATCCTCGATGGCAGACTCCACCCCGTCGCGCCGGACCAGCACGCAGTTCGGTGTGAGGGCAACGGTCATGTTTTCCTGCATCGCCCGCGCCATGGGATTCTCGACCACCTCGCGCGTGGTGGCATCGATGATGTGGAACACCTGTTCGAGTGCCACACCAGCTGCCTCTGTCCGGGTCCAGCCCGTCAGGCGCTCGGCCACGACATTGAGATAGGTAACCCGGCCCGCTTTGTCGGTGCTGACCACCGCGTCGCCGATCGAATTGAGCGTCACCTGCGCACGCTCCCTTTCGTCATGCAGAGCTTCCGTGACCGCGGCACGCTCGATCATGCTGCGTACGGTCTTAGGGAGCAGGTAACTGTCGAGGTAGCCCGTGAGCAGATAATCCTGTGCGCCGCGTTGCACCGCGAGTCTGGCAATGTCCTCCTGTGCAGCGGAGCTGATCACCAGGATTGGAATCCATGGAGCCACCTGGTAAAGACGCTCGAAGGTCGCAATGCCCTGGCTGTCGGCGAGATCCAGCTCTGCGATCACTGCTGCGATGGCGGGAAACTGGTTTGTGCCATCAGCGACCAGTCGTTCTACGCCTTCGGCACAGAGCCCGACCCATTCGATGCCGAAGTCAAGGTCGGTCGAACCATGCAGTGCTTCGCGGACCAGTATTGCGACCTCCGGGTCGCCCTGAATCAGGAGGATGGTTTCCCGCACCCGGTCAACTCTGGAAGGAAATGCTGGTTCTCATCCCTCAATTAGCTGGATATGAGAGAACGGGGTCTGTTCGGTACGGCACCTTAACGAGGGTAGAAGACAACCGCCTACGGAAACCTGCGCAAGGCGCCTACACGCACACCGCCGCGATGGTTGCGGCGATGGGCGCTGGCGCATTTCGCTGTCAGCTTCTGCTACTGGCCTGTCGGACGCACAGGCGCAGCTGCACCATCCTTCGCAGCACCAGCGCCTGGCGCTCCGGCTCCCGGAAGCGGCGGTCGCACGGCATTGGTGTCATTGCGGAAGCGGCCGACATAGGCCGCCTTGGCAACCACCTTGCCCTTCATCGCCTCGAGCAACTCCGCCCGCGCGGAGGTGGCAGGGATATCCAGCTTCGCGCTGAGTGCATAGAACTCGAACACATAGTGATGGTAGCGCGGACCATTTGGCGCACCCATACCCTTATAGGTTCGACCGCCGCGCCCATTGATCGCGCCCTCTGGCAACTTGCCCTCTTCGAGCTGCGTGACCGGCTGGGTCACCGGAATATTCCAGGCGAGCCAGTGCAGGTTGTCATCCGGATTGCCACCTGCCGCCACATCCAGGTCATGGAGGACGATCGCAAAGCTCTGCGCCGTTGCCGGCGCATTGCTGATCCTGAAGTCCGGCATGGTGTTGGCGCCATATAACGAGAACTTCAAGGGCACGATGCCACCATCATCGAAGGCCTTGCTCTCGATCAGCAGCGGCACCAGGCCGCCAGCGGCACGCGGTGCCCCGCCCGCTGCCGGGGCTGCTGGCGCCGGCGTTTGAGCCAATGCTGATGCACTCATCACTGCAAGCGCGAGCATTGCTGCGCTCTTCATCAAATCTCTTCGCATGTCTCTTCGCCGTTGACCGCCGATGCCAGAATCGTCCGGTGTTCAGGCTGGACGGATGGTAACTGCACTGCTGCCAGCGCTGCACGCAGCCGAAAACCGGAAACACATCCTAGATGCGCGGCCGGGTGAGGCCCAGCCGCTCCCGCATGGCGAAGCGCGCAACCAGCACGACGGCAACCGCCGCAAGGCCCGCTGCCAGGCCTATCCATATGCCGACACCCTGCCATCCGGCCACGAACCCCAATCCGTACGCCGTCGGCAGGCCCACCAGCCAGTACCCGCACAGGGCCAGCGCCATCGGCATCGCTGTATCACTGAGTCCGCGCAAGGCGCTGGCAGCTACTACCTGCGCTCCGTCGGCCAGCTGGAACACACCGGCGATGATCAGGAACTGGCCCGCCATCAAGGTGGGCCTCGCATCCGCAATCGGGTCGAGAAACAGGGATACGAGCCAGGGCCCTCCCATGAGGAACAACAGGCACGTGCAGCTCATGAACGCTGTGCTGGCGGCAAGCGCTGTCCAGCCGGACTTGTGGATGGCCGCGTGATCATTGCGCCCGTAGGCGAGACCGACGCGCACTGCGGCTGCGGAACCAAGCCCCTGCGGCACCATGAACGCGATGCTGGCGCACTGCAGGGCAATGGCATGCGCGGCAACTTCGTCCGTGCCCAGCCAGCCCATCATCATCGCCGCCGCCGCGAACAGTCCCGACTCCGCCAGCAATGTGCAACCGATGGGCAGGCCGATGCGGAATATCCCGCGAAAGCTGGTCCAGTCCGGCAGCCAGAAGCGATGCAGGATGTGCAGCCGACGAAACCGGCGGTGATGCAGTACATACGCCAGCAGCAGCACCAGCATCGCGACGTTGCTGATCAGCGTGGCGGTGGGTGCGCCACGCAATCCCATCCGCGGCAGGCCGAAATTCCCGAAGATGAAGCCATAAGCCAACAGCGCATTCATGGTCACGCCGATGAGCGTGACTACCAGGATCACCCGCGTGGCGGCGAAAGCCGACAGCAGCGAGCGCAGCGCAACGATGCACAGGACCGGCAGCAGTGACCACGCCGCGATGTGCATGAACTGCGCGGAGAGCTGCGTTGTATAAGGGTTCTGGTCGAGCCAGCCAAAGATGGTCTCGATGCTCAGGAGTATGGGCAGCATTGCGCAGGCCAGAGCGATGGCAGCCCAGATACCCTGCCGCACAATGGGCCGGACAGCCTTCATGCGCCGGGCACCGCGCGCCTGCGCAACCAGCGGCGCCACCGCGCCGATCAATCCCATGCCGGACACCAGGAACAACATCAGGAAATTTACTGCCAGGGACCCGGCAGCGAGGTATTCGGGACCCAGCCTGCCCAGCATTACCAGATCCGTGGTGTGCAGCGCGGCCTGCGCCAGCTGTGCGATCACCAGAGGCCAGGCCAGTGCAAGCATGGCGCGCAGCTCGTCGAGCCAATCACCGCCTGGAGTTGGAACACGGTACGACACAGCAGCACGCATACCCGGATCATGCACGGCGCAGGCTATGCGCCGGAAGGCCGAGTCAGCGCAACGCTGGAATCGAGTGCCTCACTTGACCTGATAAAACTTGATGCGGATGGCTCCGAGGGGCGGCGGCGCACCAGCCGGTGGTGGCGTATCCGGCCTTTCCAGCTCAAGCGTGGCGATGAAGGTGGCCCGTGTCAGCCATTCGTGCGGACCTTTTGGTGCTTCGAAGCGCGGCCTGAAGAAGCTGCGTTCCCCACCCTGGGCACCCACACCGCAATTGAAGGCCTCATTGAGGATATGTATGACCGTACCGTCGGTCGCGCGCACGAAGTAGTCCGCGGTCAGCGTGCCGCAACCACCTGGCAGACCGAGCTGGAAGTCCCATCCACCCGGAATGACTTCGCCGGCGAATTTCGGTCCGGCAATCTTGCCACCGGTGATGGGAATGTACTGGCGCCGCCCCAAAGCGGTTTCACCGAGCACCACGGCAGGCGCCAGTGTCACGCGGAACTCGAAGGCGAATTCGATCCGCGGGATTGCAGCAGGGGGCGGCTGCGAGCCGAGCGCTGCTGGCGCGGGCTGTTGCGCAGCGGCCGAAATCACAACCAGCAAACCTGCCAGCAGGCCCGCAACGCGTCCGCGCGGAATCGAGAGATTGATTACCGACATGAGAGATTGCCCCGTGAGTTGTTTCTATCCGGATTTGCCGCCGCAGTTGCTGCGCAGTATCAACAATAAGGTTTACAATCGTATGCACAAATAATCAAGCCGGGGACAACGCATGACGACCGGATCATCATTCGCGCCAGGCCGCAGCGCATTGGCGATTGCTGCTTTCATGCTGACCGCTGCGATATCCGCCCAGCAGCCACCTGCACCGACGCCGCCTGCGGACCCCGCCGCGGCCGAGCGTCAGAGAAATGAGAACAATCGCCGGCCCGATACGCCGGGCACCGGCGCCTATCCGGCGATGAAGGAAGAAATCCCGGCGCTGCCGAAACATGTGGTCTATCGCCCGGCAAACCTCGCTGGCCTGGGCGCGCAGAAGCTGGGCGTGGTCGCCTGGGGCAATGGCGGCTGCTCCGATGATGCCGCCAGCACCCGCTTTCACCTGCTGGAGCTGGCATCACATGGTTATGTGGTGATTGCGCCCGGTCGCATCCTGAGCGGACCCGGCGCACCACCACCTGTGGCACGCGCGCCGCTGGCGCCGGGCCAGCTGCCTCCACCACGCACGGCGGCTTCCGACCTCCCCGCAGCCATCGACTGGGCCCTGGCCGAAAACAAGCGCTCTGGCAGTCCATATTTCGGACGCATCGACCCTCGACAGGTTGCAGTCTCCGGCTTCAGCTGTGGCGGACTGCAGGCTTTGACCGCCGCAAAGGATCCGCGCGTGTCGGCAGTGGTACTGCAGAACACAGGCGTGTTCGTCGGCGCGCCAAGCACGATTCCTGGCATGGATGTCAGCAAGGCTGCCCTGAAGGATTTCCATACCCCGGTCCTCTACATCCTCGGCGGGCCCACCGACATCGCATACGCCAACGGCATGGACGACTTCAAGCAGATCCAGCACATGCCGGTGGCCGTGGCCAACCTGCCGGTGGGCCATGGCGGCACCTACAACGAACCCAATGGCGGCCTTGCGGCGCAGGTTGCCG